>NZ_JADPJJ010000189.1:0-61851 GCF_023073375.1 Bradyrhizobium sp. 197
ATCCACAGACAATGAGGAATTTGGCGGCGTCACCCATACCTTGACTCACAAACACATGTGGTCAGTCAAGAGAATACAAACGGCCACCTGGGCAGTTACCGCTGCGCTCGCAATGACGTGTGGATGGGCGTTAATTCCTCATCCTGAGGAGCGCGCTCTTGCGCGCGTCTCGAAGGATGAAGGCCCGGGCCCTTGCCCTTCGAGACGCTGCTTCGCAGCTCCTCAGGGTGAGGGTAAGAGAGTACGAATGACGGCCTACAGCGCGCCCTTCGCCAGCCGCCGCATCACCTCGTCGAGCTGGTCGAGATTGCGATAGTTGATCTGGACGGAGCCGCCGGGGTCGCGGTGGCTCACCGTGACCTTGAGGCCGAGCGCGTCGCTGACGCGCTTCTCCAGGTCGACCGTGTCGGGATCCTTTTCCTTCGCCCCCGTGCGCGCCTTCTGCGGCTTGCGTTCCGGCACGCCCTCTTCATGCGCCAGCGCTTCGGTCTGGCGGACGTTGAGGCCCTCTTCGACGATGCGCTTGGCAGCCGCGAGCGGATCGGGCACGCCGATCAGCGCACGGGCGTGACCTGCGGTCAGCTCGCCGCTCGTGATCAAGGCTTGCACCTCGTCGGGCAGCTTCGTCAGCCGCATCATGTTGGCGATGTGGCTGCGGCTCTTGCCGACGACTTTGGCGATGTCGTCCTGGCTGCGTTTGAACTCGTTGGCGAGCGCGTGATATCCGAGCGCTTCTTCCATCGGGTTGAGGTCTTCGCGCTGCACGTTCTCGACGATCGCGAACTCCAGCGCATCGCTGTCGCTGATGTCGACGGGGACGATCGGCACTTCGTGCAGGCCGGCCATCTGCGAGGCACGCCAACGCCGTTCGCCCGCGATGATCTCGAAGCGGTCCTGCCCGCCCTTCACCGGACGCACCACGATCGGCTGGATCACGCCATGCTG
This sequence comes from Bradyrhizobium sp. 197, assembly GCF_023073375.1. Classification (NCBI taxonomy): domain Bacteria; kingdom Pseudomonadati; phylum Pseudomonadota; class Alphaproteobacteria; order Hyphomicrobiales; family Nitrobacteraceae; genus Bradyrhizobium; species Bradyrhizobium sp. 197. The sequence continues at coordinate 946 of NZ_JADPJJ010000189.1, forward strand.
CTTGATGGAGTCAGAGAGCTCCTTGAGCTCGGCCTCCGAAAAAGCGCGGCGCGGGTTGCGCGGATTGGGTTTGATGAATTCGATCGGCACCTTGCGCTGCGCGCGCGGGCGGTCGACATGCTGAGCCTCGCCGCCGACGTCCCCGATCAGACTCGCAAGACCCCGGCCCAATCGCGAACGCGCTTCGTCGGCCATCGTCAGCTCCCTTGGATTCACTTGAGCGCACTCCAGAACTGAATTCTCGAAACTTGTAGGATGGGTAGAGCGAAGCGAAACCCATCGCTGTTGGCGCGTTCGATGATGGGTTTCGCTGCGCTCTACCCATCCTACGAATTAGCGCACCTCAATGCGTCGTCCGCAGCTCGCGCTCGCGCTGGATCACTTCGGTGGCGAGCCGCAAGTAAGCTTCGCTGCCGACGCATTTGAGATCGTAGACCAGCACCGGCTTGCCATAGGACGGCGCCTCCGAGATGCGCACGTTGCGCGGGATCATGGTCTTGTAGACCTTTTCGCCCATGAACTGCCGGACGTCGGCAACGACCTGGTTCGAGAGGTTGTTGCGCGAGTCGAACATGGTCAGCACGATGCCGTGGATCGACAGGTTCGGATTGAGCGTCGAGCGCACCTGCTCCACCGTCTGCAGCAATTGCGACAGACCTTCGAGCGCGAAGAACTCGCACTGCAGCGGCACCAGGATCGCGTCGGAAGCCGCCATCGCGTTCACGGTGATCAAGTTGAGCGAGGGTGGACAGTCGATCAGCACGTAGGTGTAATCGGCGTCGGGCGAGACGTTGTTGTTGAGCGTGCTGATCGCGTCACGCAGCTTGTAGGCACGACCGGGCGTGGTGCCGAGCTCGAGCTCGAGGCCGGAGAGATCCATGGTCGAGGGCGCGATATGCAGCCGCGGCACGGCAGTCGACACCACCGCTTCTCGCAGGCTCGCCTCGCCCACCAGAACGTCATAGGTCGAGCAGGAGCGGTTGCGGCGATCGATGCCGAGGCCGGTCGAGGCGTTGCCCTGCGGATCGAGATCGACGATCAGGACGCGCTCGCCAATCGCCGCGAGCGCCGTGCCGAGATTGATCGCCGTGGTTGTCTTTCCCACGCCGCCCTTCTGATTCGCCAGCGCCAGGATGCGCGGATGGCCCTGGGGGACGGCGGCGGTCTGTTCCTGCTGCGGTTCGTCAATCACGCTCATCGCAAATTCCCCACTCGACCCCTGAACGCCTCACCCGCGCCGTTCGGCGGAAGCCAGCTCGACGATCCAACCGTCACCTGTCCGGCTTTGGTGGAGCTGCGGCTGAATATTCCAATATTTAGTGGCTTCGGTCAATTCAGACTCTACATCTTGACCCTTGAGAAACAACGCTTTTGCGCCCTGGCGCATCAGCGGCTCCGCAAAGCCGATGAGCTGGTGTAGCGGAGCCAGCGCACGCGCGGTGACGCAATCGACCGGGCCGGTGATTCTATCCACATTATCCCCGATCTCGGCGAGATGTACGACTCCCGGAGATGTCGTGACGCGAATAGCTTCGCGCAGGAAGGCCGCCTTCTTGGCGGTTCGCTCGACCAGATGGACGCTCGCCTCGGCGGTCCCCGCCATGGCGCAGGCGAGGACGACCCCAGGAAAACCGCCGCCGCTGCCGAGGTCGGCCCAGCGTTTGGCCGACGGCGCGAGCGCCACGAGCTGAAGCGAGTCGGCGATGTGCCGGGTCCAGAGATGCGGCAACGTCGAGGGCGCGACGAGGTTGGTCTTGGCTTGCCATTCCCGGAGCAGTGCGATGTAGCGATCGAGCCGGGCTTCCGCTTCATGTGAAACGGGCGCGAGCTTGAGCGCCGCGATCTTGTCGGCAGCGACGATGGAGTCCAGCGACTGATCGTTGGCGCTGGCCTTGTCGAGCTTCGGCCTGATCGGCGCCGGTTCGGAGCGAAGACCAGTGCCCTCGCCCGCCGAGGGTTTTCCTGATGACGATCTGCCGCCGCCCGGCCCGCGTTGTTTCACGTGAAACGCCTATGCGATTGCTTTGGAAGCCTTCCGCGCCTCACGGCGAAGATAGGCCGCGAGGATGCCGAGCGCCGCCGGAGTCATGCCGTCGATCCGGCCGGCCTGGCCGACGGTGAACGGCCGCGTCTTCTCCAGCTTGGCCCGGACCTCATTGGAAAGACCGGGGACCTGCTGGTAATCGACGTCCGACAGCACCATCCCCTCATCCCGCCTGAAGGCTTCGACGTCCGCGCTCTGGCGCTCCAGATAGACATCGTACTTGGCATCGATCTCGAGATGGGTCGCAATGACGGGATCAATGGCAGAGAGCTGCGGCCAGATCGCGCGGACCTGGCTCCAGCCGATGTCGGCATACGCCATCAGCTCGAAGGCCGATCGACGCTGGCCATCCCGGTTCAGGGACTGCCCGTGCTTGATGGCTTCGTTTGGGGTGATCGTCAGTGACTTCGATAGCACTCGTGCCGCATTCAGAGCGTCCATCTTGGCCCGATGATGCAGCGTCCGGGCGCTGCCAACGCAGCCCAAGGCGATACCCTTCTCGGTCAGACGCTGATCGGCATTGTCGGCGCGCAGCGTCAGCCGGTACTCGGCCCTTGAGGTGAACATCCGATAGGGTTCGCTGATGCCGCGGGTGACGAGGTCGTCGATCATCACACCGAGATAGCCATCGGCACGATCGAACACCGTCAGTTCGGCGCCGCTGGCGGCCAGCGCCGCATTCAGCCCGGCCACGATGCCCTGGCCGGCGGCTTCCTCGTAGCCGGTCGTGCCGTTGATCTGCCCGGCCAGGAATAGACCGCGAAGACGCTTGGTCTGGAGGGTCGGATCGAGCTCCCGGGGATCGACGTGGTCGTATTCGATGGCATAGCCCGGCCGGACCATCTTCACCCGCTCCAGGCCGGGAATGGTTGCGAGGATGGCGAGCTGGACCTCCTCCGGCAGCGAAGTCGAGATGCCGTTGGGATAGACAGTGCTATCGTCGAGACCTTCCGGCTCCAGGAAGATCTGGTGACCGTCGCGATCGCCGAAGCGAACGATCTTGTCCTCGATCGAGGGGCAATAGCGCGGTCCGGAGCTCTTGATCTGGCCGGAGTACATCGGGGAACGATGCACATTGGCCCGGATCACCTCGTGGGTCGCGGACGTGGTCCGGGTGATCCCGCACTGGATCTGCGGCGTGGTGATCCGCTCGGTCATCACCGAAAACGGCTCCGGAGGCTCGTCGCCCGGCTGCATCTCGACGGCAGACCAGTCGATCGTCGTACCATCCAGACGCGGCGGAGTCCCCGTCTTGAGCCGTCCAAGGGTGAACCCGGCTCGCTCAAAGGAGGTCGAAAGGCCGATCGCAGGAGGCTCGCCAACCCGGCCGGCCGGCCAGTTCTTCTCACCGAGATGGATCAGGCCGCGGAGGAAGGTGCCGGTGGTGACGACCACGGCCCCTGCCCGAAGTTCGCGCCCATCCGCTAGACGCAAGCCGGTCACGCGGCCCTCGATCACGATCAGCTCGTCCGCCTCGCCCTCGACAACGGAAAGACCCTCGGTCTCCCGGATCGCCGTCTGCATCGCGGCGGCATAGAGCTTTCGGTCCGCCTGCGCGCGCGGTCCGCGGACAGCCGGTCCCTTGCGGCGGTTGAGAACACGGAACTGGATTCCGCCGGCATCGCCGACGCGGCCCATCAGACCATCAAGGGCATCGACCTCACGAACCAGATGGCCCTTGCCGAGACCGCCGATGGCGGGATTGCAGGACATCGCACCGACCGTGGAGAATCGATGCGTCACCAGAGCGGTCGCTGCGCCCATGCGGGCAGAAGCAGCCGCGGCCTCACAGCCGGCATGACCGCCGCCAATCACGATGACGTCGAAGCTCTCTCGCTCTGTTCGCATAGGCGGACTTGTATCCCAGAGGCCGGGAAGCCGGAAGTGGAAACTGAATGAGGATGCTGTTTCACGTGAAACGGAACTTCGAGGCCAGAACGCTGTTCGTGAAAACAACCCCATGCACAGTAGACAGTGCCTTGTTCCGCCTCCTGTTTTTCACGAAGCAAAACGAGTCAAAGAGCCAATGTTTCACGTGAAACACATGGAACTCCACTCTTCCTCAGCCAAAGTCCAAAGAGTGGAACAAGAGCTGGTCCTACAATCTAGTCCTACAATGAAGAACTAGCCCTACTTTCCGATACAGAATTTCTGGAAAATCGCCCCGAGGACGTCCTCGACGTCCACCCGACCCAACAGCCGGCCCAAGGCATAGGCGGCAGCACGCAGTTCTTCGGCGGCAAGCTCCTCGCCCTCTTCTACAAGCTCCAGACTCCGGCGCAAGCTGTCCGACGCCCGGCGCAGCAGATCCCGCTGGCGGGCCCGGGTCACCAAGGCGCCCTCGGTCGTTCCGAAGAAGTCAGCGGCGAATTTCACGAGGGCATCGACCAGCTCGGGAATGCCGTCCCCCCGGCTCGCTGAGATTCCGAACCCGCCGCGCGGCCCGGCGTCCTTGTCTCCGCTGAGATCGATCTTGTTGCGCACGATCCAGACCGAGCCGCTGGAGGGACTGCTCCCGCTGCTGGACTTCCCCAGCGACCCCATCGCGTCCGGATCGACAGCGCTGCCACCCTCCACCAGCCACAACACGAGGTCGGCGTCTTCGGCCCGCGCTCGCGCCCGGCGGACACCCTCCTGCTCGACCGGATCATCGGTCTCGCGAATGCCGGCGGTGTCGATCACCGTGACGGGATAGCCGTCGAGATCGAGCTGCACTTCGATCACATCACGCGTGGTGCCGGCATGCGGCGAGACGATCGCGACGTCGCGGCGCGCGAGCTGGTTGATGAGTGTCGACTTGCCGACATTCGGCTCGCCCGCAATCGCAACCACCAGACCGTCGCGCAGCCGTTCAGCTTGTCCCTGTGCCGCAAGGACTTCTGCGATTTCGCCGTGCAGAGCCTCGATCGCCTTGACCGCAGGCGCCCTCAACTCGGCGGGCACATCGCCCTCGTCGGAGAAATCGATGCCGGCCTCGATCAAGGCCGAGGCCTCGATGATGCGCTCACGCCAGTCACGCGCGCGATTACCGAGGAGACCCTGCAACTGCCGTAGCGCCTGGCGGCGCTGGCGGTCGGTGTCGGCATGAATGAGATCGTCGAGGCCTTCCGCCTCGGTCAGATCGAGCTTGCCGTTCTCGAACGCGCGCCGCGTGAACTCGCCGGGCTCGGCGGCGCGCATATTCGGAATTACGGAAATAGCGGCGAGGAGTGCAGCCAGCACCGCGCGGCCGCCATGGACGTGAAATTCGGCGACGTCCTCGCCGGTCGCGCTGGCCGGCCCCGGGAACCACAGCACCACCGCGTCGTCGATCGGCTGGCCCGCGCCGTCACGAAGCAGCCGGCGGCTGGCCTGCCGCGGCATCGTCAGTTTACCTGCCAACGTTGTCAGCGCCAGGCTGGCGCCGGGCCCGGAGACACGCACCACCGCGAGCGCGCTCGGCGGGCGGCCGGACGACAATGCAAAGATGGTCTGGTCTCGCGGATGCATGGCCTATTTGTCCGGCTGATGGGGAAAAGGCAAACATCCGTTGCGGGGCGAGGGATCGCGTTGCTTTGCTGCCCCAATTCCCGCAGCAAAATCCATATTGCGATGCAATATGTCTGGGACGAGGTTTGCTGCAAAATTGCTCGCCGCCGATTAAGCCGCCAGCTAAAATGGCATTCCAGAATTCTATTATTTCATAACAATATCAGCGACTTATGATAAATCTGGTTAAGCCGAAAATGCCCGACCATGCTGCACCTTCGCTGCAACAAAGCCGCACAAAAGAAAAGGGCGCCCGGAGGCGCCCTCTGATTCCACGCTGCACCTGGCTCAGGTGTTCATCGAGTCGAAGAACTCGGAATTGCTCTTGGTCGAGCGCAGCTTGTCGAGCAGGAAGTCGATGCCATCCATCGTACCCATCGGGTTCAGGATGCGCCGGAGCACGTACATCTTCTTCAGGACCAGTGGATCGGTGATCAACTCTTCCTTGCGGGTGCCGGAGCGGGAAATGTCGATCGCCGGGAAGGTCCGCTTGTCCGAGACCTTGCGGTCGAGGATCAGCTCGGAGTTACCGGTGCCCTTGAACTCTTCGAAGATGACTTCGTCCATGCGGCTGCCGGTATCGACCAGCGCGGTCGCGATGATCGTCAGCGAGCCGCCCTCCTCGATGTTGCGGGCGGCACCGAAGAAGCGCTTCGGGCGTTGCAGCGCGTTGGCGTCGACACCGCCGGTCAGCACCTTGCCGGATGACGGCACCACGGTGTTGTAGGCGCGGCCGAGGCGCGTGATCGAATCGAGCAGGATCACGACATCGCGGCCATGCTCGACCAGGCGCTTGGCCTTCTCGATCACCATCTCGGCGACCTGGACGTGGCGCACCGCCGGCTCGTCGAAGGTCGAGGAGACGACCTCGCCCTTCACCGAGCGCTGCATGTCCGTGACTTCTTCCGGACGTTCGTCGATCAAGAGCACGATCAGATAGCACTCAGGATGATTATGCGCGATCGAATGCGCGATGTTCTGCATCAGCACGGTTTTACCGGTGCGCGGCGGCGCGACGATCAGCGCGCGCTGGCCCTTGCCGATCGGCGCGACGATGTCGATCACCCTTGCAGATAGGTCTTTCCGCGTCGGATCGTCGATTTCCATGCGGAAACGCTGATTCGGAAACAGCGGCGTGAGGTTGTCGAAATTGACCTTGTGCTTGGCCTTTTCCGGGTCCTCGAAATTGAGCGTGTTGACCTTCAGCAGCGCAAAGTAGCGCTCGCCCTCTTTCGGGCTGCGGATGTGGCCTTCGATGGTGTCGCCGGTGCGCAGGCCAAAACGGCGGATCTGCGAGGGAGAAACGTAGATGTCGTCCGGGCCCGGCAGATAATTCGCATCAGGCGAGCGCAGGAAGCCGAAGCCGTCGGAGAGAACCTCGACGACGCCTTCGCCGACGATGTCGGTCTCGGCGATCGCAAGCTGCTTGAGGATGGCAAACAACAGCTCCTGCTTGCGCATGGTGCTGGCATTCTCGACCCCGTTCTCTTCCGCGAACGAGACGAGCTCGGCCGGCGTCTTCGACTTGAGGTCCTGGAGTTTAATTTCCCGCATTGGGGTGGTCCTGTGGGGTAACCTGGGGAGGGGGTGCGAGGAGGCTCTGAAATGCGGACGCGAGAATGTAAGGTCCGCAGGTCTGGCAAGGAGAGCGCCGGTGAGGCTTCAAACCTGATGGGGTGTCCGGCTTTTGGAAAGCTCAGACACAACCACATCCGCCTGCGTTGGGTGGGATATCGCTTATATAGAAAATCGGCTCACACTCCGCAAGCCGAAGCGCTGAGCGATCGTTCGCGATCTTTGCCTAGAACGGCTTCACGATCACCATGATGACGATCAAAATCATCAAGGCGGTTGGTACCTCATTGATAATTCGATAGAATTTATGGCTTCGTGGACGCCGGTCCGCGGCGAAATCCTTCAACCAGCGCGAAAAAAAGCCGTGGACCGCCGACATCGCCAGGACCAGCGCCAGTTTTACGTGCAGCCAGCCGAAGGTGAACCAATGGCCGGCCCAGGCGAGATAGAGCCCGGCGAGCCAGGTGACGATCATGGCGGGATTGATGATCGCCTTGAACAGGCGCCGTTCCATGATCTTGAACGTTTCCGACTGCTTCGAGCCGACCTCGGCTTCGCAATGATAAACGAACAGCCTTGGCAGGTAGAGCATGCCCGCCATCCACGAGATGACGGCGATCACATGCAGCGCCTTGATCCAGAGATAGACGTCTTCGAACATTTTTCTGCGTCCGGATTTCTGCCGAGGCAAGGGAACTGGGGATAGTAAGAACCCGTTAAGGTCTTGCCTGCACACTTATCTGTCCGTAGCGCCCTTCTCCAATAAGAATCTTAGATTCTTAAGGTTTGAGTCTATGTGACGGTGAATTGGACTCACACAATTCAGTCCGCCCGTTGCCACGCGCTTATTCACATCCATCAACATATACCCGATCCCTCTGGTCGCTTTCGATAAGTCGACCAGCTTCAAAGGCTTGCGCGTTTCTGTCGGCAGCTTATCAAGGGGGTTATCGGCCCAATCCCGTTTCCCTTTCGGCAGGGCGTCGAACTTGTTCTCAGGGGCAGTGGTGTGAAGAAAGTTGGCGGTTATCCCGCCCCTGCTGTCGCACATCCCTTTCCGAGCGGTTAAGCTCCACAGAAATCCACAAACCACACCGCCTTCATACAAAGAGCTTTTGTGCCGACCTCGAATAATTATTTCCATCTGCACCTCGTCTCCGACTCCACCGGTGAGACGCTGATCACGGTCGCACGCGCCGTTGCCGCCCAGTACGCCAACGTTACCCCGGTCGAGCATGTCTATCCGCTGGTGCGCAGCCAGAAACAGCTCGATCGTGTGCTCGACGAGATCGAGGAAGCGCCGGGAATCGTGCTGTTCACGCTGCTCGAGAAGGACCTGGTTTCCAGGCTCGAGGACAAGTGCAAGGGGATCAATGTTCCGAGCCTGTCGATCATCGGCCCGGTGATGCAATTGTTCGAGGCGTATCTCGGAGCTGCCACGACCGGCCGGGTCGGCGCCCAGCACGTGCTCAATGCCGAATACTTCAAGCGCATCGACGCGCTGAACTACACCATGATCCATGATGACGGTCAGCATGTCGAAGGGCTCGACGACGCGGACGTGGTGCTGGTCGGTGTCTCCCGCACCTCCAAGACTCCGACGTCGATCTACCTTGCCAATCGCGGCATCCGCACTGCCAACGTGCCGCTGGTTCCGGGCATTCCGGTTCCCTTGCAATTGGAAACGTTAACGCGACCGCTGGTCGTGAGCTTGCATGCGACGCCGGAACGCTTGATTCAGGTGCGCCAGAACCGCCTGCTCTCGATGGGCGCGGATTCCAGCAGCGACACCTATATCGATAGGCAGTCAGTCGCGGAGGAAGTCGCATTCGCCCGCAAGCTGAGCGCCAAGCACGATTGGCCGCTGCTCGACGTCACGCGGCGCTCGATTGAGGAAACTGCCGCGGCGATCATGAAGCTCTATAGCGATCGCCAGCGTAACCGGCCTTCTGAATAGTCTTGGGAATAATTTTGCGATGGGTCTGTGGCTCGGCAAATCTTCGTTGATCCTGGCCTCGCAGAGCAGCGCGCGAAAGATGCTGCTGGCCAATGCCGGGCTCGAGTTCAAGGCGATCACGGCTGATATCGACGAGCGCGGTATCCAGGCTGCCTCGGGGCTTTCGAGTCCGGGCGGGATCGCCCTGCTGCTGGCGCGCGAGAAGGCCAAGGCAGTCTCGGCCAATCATGCAGGAAGCACCGTCATCGGTGCGGATCAAACGCTGGCTCTTGGAGATCGCCTGTTCAACAAGCCTGCGGGCCGCTCCCAGGCGCTGGCGCAATTGCGCGATCTCTCCGGCAAGTGCCATGAGTTGAATTCCGCCGTGGCGATAGCACGCGATGGCGAGATCATCTTCGAGGACGTCTCGGTCGCCCGCCTGTCCATGCGGCAAATGACCGAGGCTGAGCTTTCGGCCTATCTCGACGTCGCCGGCGATGCAGTCACCACCAGCGCCGGCGGCTACCAGCTCGAAAGCCTGGGTATCCATTTGTTCGAGCGTATCGAAGGCGACCACTTCACCATTCTCGGCCTGCCGCTGCTGCCGCTGCTTGCGTTCCTGCGGCGCGAGCGGCTAGTTGCGGTGTGAATGGCAGATATGGCTGGGCACTGATGCGAATCCTGGGACTGACCGGCTCGATCGGGATGGGCAAATCCACCACCGCGAAATTATTCGAGGAGGCCGGCGTCCCTGTCTACGATGCCGATGCGGCCGTGCATCAGCTCTATGAGGGCGAAGCTGCGCCCGCGATCGAGGCCGCCTTCCCCGGCACCACCGCGAACGGCAAGGTCGATCGGCCGAAACTGTCGGCGCGTGTGGTGCACGATCCCGCCGCCATCAAGCAGCTCGAGAAGATCGTCCATCCGATGCTCGGCGCTTCCCGAAACAAATTCTTCGCCGACGCCGCTGACGCGCCGGTCGTGGTGCTGGACATTCCGCTGCTGTTCGAGACGGGCGGCGAGACGCGGGTCGATGCCGTGGTCGTCGTGACGACGTCTCCGGAACTCCAGCGCGAGCGGGTACTGGCGCGCGGCACGATGGACGAGGCCAAGCTCGACGCCATTATCGCCAAGCAGACGCCCGACGCGGAAAAGCGCAAGCGTGCCGATTTCGTGGTGGATACCTCACACGGACTCGAACCGGTGCGCGCCCAAATCGCGCACATCCTCGCCGAGGTCGTTAAGATGCCGCAGCGGCGAGCCTGATTCGCCGCCTTACACGGCTTGCTGAATCATGCGCGAAATCGTTCTCGACACCGAAACCACCGGCCTCGATCCGCTGCGTGGAGATCGCCTGGTCGAAATCGGCTGCGTCGAGATGTTCAATCGCATGCCAACGGGGCAGAGTTTCCACGTCTACATCAATCCCGAAAGGGACATGCCGGCGGAAGCCTTTGCCGTGCACGGGCTGTCGGCCGAGTTTCTGACGACGAAGCAGCTGTTTCACGAGGTCGTCGACGAGTTTCTGGAGTTCATCGGCGACGCGCCGCTGGTGATCCACAACGCCTCGTTCGACATCAGTTTCATCAACGCCGAGTTGGACCGGATCAAGCGCGCGGCGATCCCGCGTGAGCGGCTGGTCGATACGCTGCTGCTGGCGCGGCGCAAGCATCCCGGCGTGTCGAACCGGCTCGACGATCTCTGTTCGCGCTATGCGATCGACAATTCACGCCGAACCAAGCACGGCGCGTTGCTCGACGCCGAGTTGCTTGCGGAAGTTTATGTCGATCTGGTCGGGGCCCGGCAATCGCAGCTGCTCCTGGCTTCGGAAGCCGAGGAGATGCGCGTCAATGGGGCGGCCGATGCGCCGCGGCGGCAGCGGCCGGTGCCGCTCACGCCGCGGATTTCAGACGCCGAGCGCGAGGCCCACCGGGCCTTCATCGCGACCCTCGGCGACAAGGCGATCTGGAACGAGTTCTTGCCCGCTCCAGGCGCCGCTTCGGCCGGTTAGGCCTGACCGGCCGGCGGAGCGGCCATTTGCCGCTCCATGTTCTGACGATAGAGACCGACGAAGTCGACCGGATCCAGCATCAGGGGCGGGAACCCGCCGTCGCGCACGGCGGTCGCGATGATCTCACGGGCGAACGGGAACAGCAGGCGCGGGCATTCGATCATGACCAGCGGATGCAGATTGTCCTTCGGCACATTGGAGATCCGGAACACGCCGGCATAGGCGAGTTCGAACGAAAACATGATCTTGCCGGCGGTCTCGGCCTTGCCCTCGACCGACAGGGTCACCTCGAACTCCTGTTCGCTGAGGTTGTTGGCGCTGACATTGATCTGGATGTTGATCTGGGGCGGCTGGCTCTGCTGCTGGAGCGAGCTGGGCGCGTTCGGATTTTCGAACGAGAGATCCTTGGTATATTGCGCCAGCACGTTGAGCTGGGGAGCCTGGGCCGCTTCGGGAGGGGTGCCGTTACCGTTGGTCATAAGAGTGTCTCCTTACCCGATTGGGCTGAATTTCGCGGCGGTTGGCTAACATAGGGCTACCTCGTTCCACAAGGACGAACGGTCCCGGATGGGGAATTCAGGCCGCGCCGACAGCGGTGTCGTTCACCCCCGCCGATCCAGCCAAGTCGCGCCTTAAACGATTGAAGATGCGCGATTTCCGGGCAGGATCGGGTTTCCCCTTAAGCATAAAACGCGCTACACTCGGTGCTGTGCCAAAAGGCGCCATTGGCCGGGCCAGGTTTCGTGCCTACATCCCACGGACCTGACGCGCGGACCTAAAATGGTGACGTAGACTTGCCGTTTCCGTGTGGAACGGTCTACTGGCCGGATCGATTTTCCCGGCAACGACCCCTTCGGGACGGCTCCTTATCTACAGAAGACTAGAAAGCGAATACGACGTGGACATCTACACCATCATCTTCCTGGCGCTGGCGGTCTTCATCTTTCTGAGGCTGCGCAGTGTGCTGGGGCAGCGCACGGGCAACGAACGGCCGCCGTTCGACCGTAACGCGCTCCAGGGTGCCCAGGACAAGAACGTCGTGACCATGCCGGGCAAGGTCATCGACCAGGCCCCGTTGGCGCCGACGGCCGAGCCGGCCCCGCCCTCAGACCGCTGGAAGGGCCTGACCGAGCCGGGCACCGTGCTGGCGCAGGGCCTGGACGGCATCGTCGAAAAGGATTCCACCTTCGATCCACGCCATTTCATCTCCGGCGCCCGTGGCGCCTATGAGATGATCGTGCTGGCCTTTGCCAATGGCGACCGCCGCGCGCTGCGCGACCTGTTATCGTCGGAGGTCTATGACAGCTTCGATGCCGCCATCAAGGAGCGCGAGAAGAACGAGCAGAAGACCGAGACGCGCTTCGTCTCGATCGACAAGGCCGAGCTCGTCGGCGCCGAGCTGCGCGACCGTACCGCCCAGCTCACGATCCGCTTCGTCTCGCAGATGATCTCGGCGACCCGGGACAAGGCCGGCAACATCGTCGACGGCAGCGCCGATACCGTCGCCGACATCACCGACATCTGGACTTTCGCCCGCGACATCACCTCTCGCGATCCGAACTGGAAGCTGGTTGGCACCGGAAGCGCGAATTAAGGCTTTCCTGAAGACCAGCGCGACGGCGCTTTGCGCAGCTGTCGTCGCGCTATCGTCGTTTTCGCTCGGCGCCGAGGCGGCGCGGCGCCACTATCGCAGCCATCACCATCATCTCCCGGAATTGCCCGCCGCGCCGCCGCGGGCCTTGCCGTATCCGCAGCTTCCCCTGCCATTCGAAATCCCTGGCGCGCAATATCTGCCGCTGGCCTGGGCCGACGTAAAGGGCTGGAGCGACGACGCCCATCTCGCCGCCTATAAGACGTTTCGCGCGAGCTGCCGTCCGATCAGCGCGCAGACCGGCGCTCCCGAACCGAAGGCTCTGGGCGCCTCGCTGAGCGAACCCTGCCGGGCAGCGAAATCTCTTGAGCTTGCTGACGACGCGAAAGCCAAAACCTTCTTCGAGGAGAATTTCGCGCCGCTGCGCATCTCCCGCCTCGGGGAGCCCGATGGTTTCGTCACCGGCTATTACGAGCCGGTGCTGGAGGGATCGCGCACGCAGACCGATGTCTACAACATCCCGGTCTATCGCCGACCCTCGAACCTGTTCGTGCGCGGCTACAAGCAGGATTCGGTCAGCCTGCCCAACAAGGGCCCGGTGTATCGCAAGATCGGCCGCCGCAAGCTCGTGCCCTATTATGACCGCAGCGAGATCGAGGACGGCAAGATCGCCGGCCGCGGACTCGAGATTGCCTGGCTGAAGGACCCGACCGATCTGCTGTTCGCCCAGATCCAGGGCTCGGCGCGGATCAAGTTCGACGACGGCGGCACGGTCCGGCTCAACTACGACGCCTATAACGGCTATCCCTATACGGCGGTCGGTCGCATCCTGATCGAGCGCGGCATCATTCCGAAGGAAGAGATGTCGATGCAGAAGATCAGGGAGTGGATGGCGCAGACCCCTGACGGCGCCAGGGAACTGCGGCGCCAGAACCGTTCCTACATCTTCTTCCGCGAGGTCAATCTGTCCGACAAGGACGAGGCGGTCGGCGCGCAAGGTATTCCGATGACGGCCGGCCGCTCGATCGCGGTCGACAAATCGCTGCACGTCTACGGTACCCCGTTCTTCATCGAGGGTGAGCTGCCGATCGATTCCGAACGCGCGAAGACGCCGTTCCATCGCTTGATGATCGCGCAGGACACCGGCTCGGCCATCATAGGACCCGCGCGTGCCGATCTCTATTTCGGCGCAGGCCAGGAGGCCGGCCGGGTCTCCGGGCGGCTGCGCCATGCCATGCATTTCGTGATGCTGGTGCCGAAGAGCCTCGATCCCACAGTGCGCGGCGCGCGGCTGCCGGTGCCGGATCCGCGGCCCTCGGAGAAGATCGCAAAGCTGTTTCCGCAAACCGAGCCTGCGAAGGATTCCGCCAAGGATCCGAGCAAGGATCCGACCAAGGATCCGACCAAGGATCCGACCAAGACGGCGGCTCCGGCCGCAGCCGTGACACAAGGCAAAGGTGAGACGGTCGCCGTCGCCAACCCGGTCCCGCTGCCGGCACCGCGCCCGGTGATAGAGCCTGTTCGCGAGCCGCGGCGGCCGGTGAAAAATCATCCCCATCGGCAGCAATGAAGCGATCGTCCCGTCCGCCCGTGCCGGAGCCTCGTCCCTCGCCGCGCCGTCGCGCGCTGAGCGAGGAAGAACGCGAGCTGTGGGATACGATCGCAAAGCAGGTCAAGCCGCTGAGGAAGCATCGCGCGGCGAAGGCGCAAGCTGCGCCGCGCACGGAGCCTTCACCCGCCGCGCCTGCCGCGCGGCCTGCGCCATCGCCGCGTCCGATCGCTGCCGTCCCGGCGCCGCGCGTCGCAAAACCGGCCATTCCGCCGCTGGCGCCGCTTGGGAAGCGTGAGCGAACGAAACTCTCGCGCGGGCGCAGCGAGATCGAGGCGCGCCTCGATCTGCACGGCATGACCCAGCTGCGCGCCCATCGCGCGCTGACCGGATTCCTGCACCGCGCTCACCATGACGGCCTGACCTTCGTGCTCGTCATCACCGGCAAGGGGCGAAGCGGCGGCGAAAGCGGCGTGCTGCGCCGCCAGGTGCCGGAATGGCTGAGCCTGCCGGAATTCCGTGCCTTCGTCGTCGGCTTCGAGGAAGCCGGTATCGGCCATGGCGGCGGGGGCGCGCTCTACGTGCGGATTCGCCGGGCGAGATTTTAGAATGGCCGCACGATCCCGACGCGGGGGATCAGCGTGAGGAACAGGCCGAAGATATTTGTGCTCCGATCTTCCGCCGGGATCAGTGTGGTCTCGCGCGCGGCGGGCAGCATCTTCACCGCGTGCAGGATCAGGAACATGCAGACCGCCCAGTTCGAGATCCAGCGCGAATAGTCGAACACCATTGCGAACATCACGAGATAGGCAACGCTGACGCCGGCGAGCGCAGCGACCACGAGACGGCGGTGCGTGTCTTTTGCAAGTGCAGCGATCAGGTTCGAAAAATAGCGCCACAGCGGCGTATGCAGCCAGATCAGCAGCGCGAATACGGGCACGCCCAGGATGTTGTGGGGCAGGCGGCCCCAGGTGTCGGAAATCTCCTGCGCCAGCGGCTGGTACCAGATGTAGGCGAATTGCAGCAGCTCGGTCCGCGACGGATCGGCCATCCGGGTTGTCAGATACGCCACGAAATCCGCTTCCGGGATCGGCATCGTTCCCAAAAACTGCGCGGCCAAGAACAGCGTGGAGACGACAAGCAACGCAATCATGCCGAATGCGACGTTGGTGCGATCGCAGCCGTGCGTCAGATAGTGCCTGATCACCACGATGGCGATGATGGTCGGCACATACATCAAGAGATGGATGTGGTGGACCAGCACCAGGATGATCGAGAACAGCGCGGCCAAAGCCACGAACAGCAGTGAGCCCGCCGGCACCAGCAGCAGGATGATCGCCAGCGCGCAGCCATAGATGTCGAAATGGCCAAGCGTGTGCATGAAGTTCTTGAGGAAGAACGGCGAGCCCGCGATGAAGACGAACAGCGGCAGCGTCCTTGCGGTGAAGCCGAACGTCTTCTGGAACAGTCTTGCATAAAGGGCGAGCGTCACCAGCCACGTCACGCCGCCGAGCGCGAACACCAGCCATACCGGCACCTTGCCCGTGAACAGCGCGACGATCGCCCCGATCAGCGCGCGCTTGACGAAGCCGAAATGGTAATCGACCAGAAGGTGGATGTAGGGGACGTAAGGCGGCAGCTGGATCTTGTGAACGAAGACGCCGACGATGACCGCAGCGTTGATCGCGAGCAGAAGGCGCCAGGGGTATTGCATGATGCGAGCGGTCACGCGGTAACTGATAGCGCGACCGCCCGAAATTACAAAATGAACCGGCTCAGATCCGCGTTCTTGGCGAGGTCGCCGACGTGCTTCTGCACGAAATCCGCGTCGATCTTGACGGTCTCGCCGTTGCGGTCGGGAGCGGTGAAGGAGATCTCATCCAGCACCCGCTCCATCACGGTCTGGAGCCGCCGCGCGCCGATGTTCTCGACGGTGGAATTCACCGCCACCGCGACGTCCGCGAGCGCGTCGATGGCGTCGCCGGTGATGTCGAGCGTGACGCCCTCGGTCTGCATCAGCGCGACATATTGCTTGATCAGCGAAGCCTCGGGCTCGGTCAGGATGCGGCGCATATCGTCTCGGGTCAGTGCCTGCAGCTCGACGCGGATCGGCAGGCGGCCCTGCAGTTCCGGCAGGAGGTCGGACGGTTTTGCGACGTGGAAGGCGCCGGAGGCGATGAACAGGATGTGGTCGGTCTTCACCGCGCCGTGCTTGGTCGAAACGGTCGTGCCCTCGATCAAGGGCAACAGATCGCGCTGCACGCCCTCGCGCGACACGTCGCCGCCGGCGCGGCCTTCGCGTGCGCAGATCTTGTCGATCTCGTCGAGAAACACGATGCCGTTATTCTCGACCGCGCTGATCGCCTCCTGCGTCAACTGATCGCTGTCGAGCAGCTTGTCGGACTCCTCGTTGACGAGGATCTCGTGCGAGCTCCCCACCGTCAGCCGCCGCGTCTTGCTGCGTCCCCCGAGCTTGCCGAAAATGTCGCCGATCGAAACCGCGCCCATTTGGGCGCCGGGCATGCCCGGGATCTCGAACATCGGAAAGCCGCTGCCGCCGCCTTGCGTCTCGATCTCGATTTCCTTGTCGTTGAGCTCGCCTGCCCGTAGCTTTTTGCGGAAAGAGTCCCGCGTTGCCGCGCTGGCATTGGCGCCGACCAGCGCGTCGAGCACGCGCTCCTCGGCGGCAAGTTGCGCGCGTGCCTGCACGTCTTTGCGCTTGCGCTCGCGGACCTGGGCAATCGCGACCTCGACGAGGTCGCGCACGATCTGCTCGACGTCGCGGCCGACATAGCCGACCTCGGTGAATTTCGTCGCCTCGACCTTCAGGAACGGCGCGTTCGCCAGCTTGGCGAGCCGCCGCGCGATCTCGGTCTTGCCGACGCCGGTCGGGCCGATCATCAAGATGTTTTTCGGCAGTACCTCTTCGCGCAAGGAGCCTTCCAGTTGCTGCCGCCGCCAGCGGTTACGCAGCGCGATCGAGACGGCTCGCTTGGCATCGGCCTGGCCGACGATGAAACGGTCGAGTTCGGAAACGATTTCACGGGGAGAAAAGTCTGTCATGGGACCTTAGCTAGGATCAGATGCGGGGCGGGACAAGCCGCTTTTTTGTCGTCAGATGATCGGCGGACCCGATTGCCATTGTTTCACGGCCTCGAACGGATGGATCAGCATCAGGATATTGAGCGTCAGATTGTCGCGAATATGCAGCGCGAGCATGATTTCGAAGGCGAGCCCCAGCAGGACGGTCACCGGTACGGGCAGCAGGCGCGCGGCGAGGAAGCCCAGCATCATGGACAGCGTGTCCGAGATCGAATTGACGATGCTGTCGCCGAAATAGTCCAGCGAGATCGTGCCGGCGCGGTAGCGCTCGATGATGAACGGCGAATTCTCGACGATTTCCCAGGTACCTTCGATCAGCATCGCGATGATCAGCCGCGCGGGCCATGAGAGTTGCGGCGACGGCAGGCGCACGAACAGCAGCCAGGTCAATCCGTAGAACAGGAAGCCGTGCAGGACATGCGAGAAGGTGTACCAGTCGGCGATGTGCTGCGAATTCTCCGAGCTGTTCACCACGCCATGCCATAGCTTGACATAGCCGCAGGTGCAGATCGGCACCCGCCCCATCGCAAACAGGATCGAGGCCTGCAGCGCCAGCAATAGCAGCGCGATGCCGACCCAGTAGGTCGGCGGGATCGCCGTCTTGGCTTTCTCGGAAATCGCGAGCGTCATGAATTGCGCATCATCAGCAACGGAGGATCATCGGAAGTAAGGCATTGCGCCGCTTCGCTCGCAATGACGCGGAGCTCAGTTTTGACGTCGAAACCTGGACCCTAGCCGGCCGACAGGGCTTCGATGGTGACGTTGCGGTTGGTGTAGACGCAGATGTCGGCGGCGATGTCGAGGGAACGGCGGACGATGGTCTCGGCGTCCTTGTCGGTGTCGAGCAGGGCTCGGGCCGCCGCCAGCGCGTAATTGCCGCCGGAGCCGATCGCCATCACGCCGGCCTCGGGCTCCAGCACATCGCCGGTGCCGGTCAGGACCAAAGAGACGTCCTTGTCGGCCACGATCATCATGGCCTCCAGCCGCCGCAAATAACGATCGGTACGCCAGTCCTTGGCGAGCTCGACGGCGGCCCGGGTCAATTGCCCCGGATATTGCTCGAGTTTGGCTTCCAGGCGCTCAAAGAGCGTGAAGGCGTCGGCGGTGGCACCGGCAAAGCCGCCGATGACGTCGCCCTTGCCGAGCTTTCGGACCTTTTTGGCATTGGACTTGATCACGGTCTGGCCGATCGAGACCTGGCCGTCGCCACCGACCACCACCGTGCCGCGCTTGCGGACGGTCAAAATCGTGGTGCCGTGCCAGCCCGGCGAGCTGTTTGGGGAGTCCTGCATGAATGAACCTCGTTGTCCGGGCTGATTTAGGCGGTCAGGAGCCGCGGCACAACGGGCCGCTCCGGGCCCGATTTCGCTCACCATAGGCAGAAGTAGCAGCCCGGCCAGCCGTTCCCGCAGTAGCGAAGGTGTCATTTGGCTGTTAAAAGACCGGCGTTTTCGGCTCAAAACCAGAATGGAAACCGATTTTGCGCACCGCGACGATCAAGCGCAAGACCAAGGAAACCGACATCGAGGTATCAGTGAACCTCGATGGCACCGGCGTATCCAATATCGCGACCGGCATCGGTTTTTTCGACCATATGCTCGATCTCCTCGCTCGCCATTCCCGCATCGACCTCACGGTCAAGGCGGTGGGCGATCTGCACATTGATTATCACCATACCACTGAAGACACCGGCATCGCGCTTGGCCAGGCCATCAAGCAGGCGCTCGGCAACATGGCGGGCATCACCCGCTATGCCGGCGTGCATATGCCCATGGACGAGACGCTGTCGCGCGTGGTCATCGACATCTCGGGCCGCCCGGTCCTGGTGTTCAAGGTCGACTTTCCCCGCGACAAGATCGGCGAGTTCGACACCGAGCTGGTGCGCGAGTGGTTCCAGGCCTTCGCCATGAACGCCGGCGTGACTCTCCACGTCGAGACCCTATATGGCGATAACAGCCACCATATCGCCGAATCCTGCTTCAAGGGTCTGGCGCGGGCGCTGCGGACGGCGGTTGCGATCGACCCGAAGACGGTGGGCGAAATCCCGTCCACCAAGGGCTCGCTCGGCGGCTGACATCTCGGGCCGGCGGCACGCGCCGCTTGCGGTATCACTGAAATTAGAGAGCGGGGCATCACCATGCCTGTCTACACAGTTCATGCTCCCTCTCCTGCCGGAGCCGATCTGCGCGCGACCGACAAGTTCGTCTTCGTACGCGACGGCTTCCATTTCTGGGCGATGATTTTCGGCCCGCTTTGGCTGCTGTGGAATCGGCTGTGGCTGGCGCTGATCGGCTGGGTGATCTTCGTTGCCGCGTTCAACGCCGGGCTGTCCAGCCTCGGAATCGGACGCAGCTCGATCTTCTTCGCCGACATCATCGTCGCGCTGCTGATGGGTTTCGAGGCCTCCAGCCTGCGCCGCTGGACGCTGTCGCGCGGTAAATGGCGGCAGCTCGACGTGGTGATTTCCGACGACGAGGACACCGCCGAGCGCCGCTTCTTCGAGCGCTGGAGCCAGAAGCAGCGCGGCATCGTCAACGATCAATGGGCCGTCGATCGCGGTGGCCCGCCGCCGACCCGCAACGTGCCGGGGCAGCAATTCTCAAGCCCGCCGCCGATGCCGGCGGGCGGCATCATTGGTTTGTTTCCGGAACCGGGAGGGTCAAGATGAGTGTCGCCATCATCGATTACGGTTCCGGCAATTTGCATTCCGCCGCAAAGGCGTTCGAGCGCGCTGCGCGCAGCATGGAGAACCCGCAAAAGGTCTTCGTCACCAGCGATCCGGACCAGGCCTACAGCGCCGACCGTCTGGTGCTGCCGGGCGTCGGCGCCTTCGCCGATTGCCGGCGCGGGCTCGATGCGGTCAACGGCATGGTCGAGGCGATCACCGAGGCAGTGCGTGTCAAGGCGCGGCCGATGCTCGGCATCTGCGTCGGCATGCAGCTGTTCGCCACCCGCGGCAAGGAACATGTCATCACGCCAGGGCTGAACTGGGTCGGCGGCGACGTCGAGAAGATCACGCCGCGCGACGAAAGCCTGAAGATCCCGCACATGGGCTGGAACACGCTCGATGTGCTGCGCGAGCATCCGGTGCTGAACAAGCTGCCGCTCGGCCCCAAAGGCCAGCACGCCTATTTCGTGCACTCCTATCACCTCAATGCCGCCAACGAGGCGGACGTGCTCGCGCGCGCCGATTACGGCGGGCCTGTCACCGCGATCGTCGCAAAGGATACGGCCATCGGCACCCAGTTTCACCCCGAGAAGAGCCAGCGCTTTGGTCTGGCCCTGATCTCGAACTTCTTGCGATGGAAACCGTGATTCTCTTCCCCGCGATCGACCTCAAGAACGGCCAATGCGTGCGCCTCGAGCAAGGCGACATGGCGCGTGCGACCGTATTCAACCTCAATCCCGCCGCGCAGGCCGAGAGCTTTGTTGCGCAAGGCTTTGAGTATCTCCACGTTGTCGATCTCGACGGTGCGTTTGCCGGCAAGCCGGTGAATGCCGAGGCGGTCGAGGCGATGCTGAAGACGATCAGGATTCCGGTGCAGCTCGGTGGCGGCATTCGCGATCTCGCGACTGTCGAAGCCTGGCTCGAAAAGGGCATCACCCGGGTCATCATCGGCACCGCCGCGGTGCGCGACCCTGAATTGGTGAAGGCTGCCGCAAAAAAATTCCCCGGCCGCGTCGCGGTCGGCCTCGATGCACGCGACGGCAAGGTCGCGGTCGAAGGCTGGGCCGAGACCTCGCAGGTGACGGTGCTGGAGATCGCGCAGCGTTTCGAGGATGCTGGCGTCGCCGCGATCATCTTCACCGACATCGCGCGCGACGGCCTGCTCAAGGGCCTGAATCTCGATGCCACCATTGCGCTCGCAGATGCGATCTCCATCCCCGTGATCGCCTCCGGCGGCCTCGCCTCGATCGAGGACGTCAAGGCGATGCTGACGCCGCGCGCGAAAAAGCTCGCCGGTGCGATCGCCGGCCGCGCGCTTTACGATGGCCGCCTCGAACCGGCAGCCGCCCTCACATTGATCCGCGACGCGCGCGCCGCCTAGGAGCTGACACATGTTCAAGGTGCGCGTGATCCCCTGCCTCGACGTCAAGGACGGCCGCGTCGTCAAGGGCGTCAACTTCGTTGACCTGCGCGATGCCGGCGA
Source organism: Bradyrhizobium sp. 197 (assembly GCF_023073375.1). Classification (NCBI taxonomy): domain Bacteria; kingdom Pseudomonadati; phylum Pseudomonadota; class Alphaproteobacteria; order Hyphomicrobiales; family Nitrobacteraceae; genus Bradyrhizobium; species Bradyrhizobium sp. 197. The sequence goes on from NZ_JADPJJ010000189.1 coordinate 22,433, forward strand.
CCCCGTCGAAGCGGCGATCGCCTATGACGCCGCCGGCGCCGACGAGCTCACTTTTCTCGACATCACCGCGACCCATGAGAACCGCGGCATCATGCTGGACGTGGTCCGGCGCACCGCTGAAGCCTGCTTCATGCCCGTGACCGTCGGCGGCGGCGTGCGTGAGGTCAACGATATCAAGACGCTTCTGCGTGCCGGCGCCGACAAGGTCTCGATCAACAGCGCCGCGGTGTCGCGGCGTGAGTTCGTCAAGGAAGCCGCCGAGAAATTCGGCGGGCAGTGCGTGGTGGTCGCGATCGACGCCAAGCGGGTCAAGCGCGCCGGTGGCGGAGAGCGCTGGGAGATCTTCACCCATGGCGGCCGCAACTCGACCGGCATCGACGCCATCGAATATGCCCAGGAGGTGGTCTCGCTTGGCGCTGGTGAAATCCTGCTCACCTCGATGGACCGCGACGGCACAAGGCAGGGTTTCGACATCCCGCTGACCCGCGCGATTGCAGACAGCATTCCCGTTCCCGTGATCGCCTCGGGCGGTGTCGGCAATCTCGACCACCTCGTCGACGGTATTCGCAACGGCCACGCCACCGCCGTGCTGGCTGCCTCGATCTTCCACTTCGGGGAATTCACCATCCGCGAAGCCAAGGAGCACATGGCCCGGCGCGGGCTGGCCATGCGCCTCGATGCCTGACGACTCCCGTCCATAAAAATGCTACACGATTGGCGGGACCGGCTTGTCCCGTCAGATAACCGGCCAGGGCAATCGGCCAAGGCGCGTTTTCCGGGTATTTTGTATGCCGCGTTTCACGATCCACGATCTGGCCGAGACCATCGACGCTCGCGCGGCAGCGGATGGCGAGGCGTCCTATACCCGCAAGCTTCTCGACAAGGGCGCCGAACATTGCGCCAAGAAGTTCGGTGAGGAAGCAGTCGAAACCGTAATCGCAGCAGTCGAAAACGATCGCGCGCATCTGATCGCCGAAGGCGCCGATCTGCTCTACCATTTCCTTGTGCTGCTCAAGGTCCGCGGCGTAAAGCTGGAAGAGGTCGAAGCCGCATTGGACAAGCGGACTTCGATGTCAGGGTTGGAAGAGAAGGCGTCGCGCAAGGGCGGCAACTAGCCGAGGTGGAAAGATCGCGTCATGGATATCCGCGCACCCGAGCAGCAGTATAATCCGTACCGCGTCTATACGCGCGAGCAATGGGCGCGGCTGCGCGACGACACGCCGATGACCCTGGAGCCGGGCGAGTTCGATCGCCTGCGCTCGCTGCATGACCGCCTCGATTTCCAGGAAGTCGAGGACATCTACCTGCCACTGTCGCGCCTGCTGTCGATCTATGTCGATGCCATGCAGCGGCTGTATTACGCGGAGCGCCAGTTCCTCAACATCCGCGACCGCAAGGTGCCCTACATCATCGGCGTCGCCGGCTCGGTCGCGGTTGGAAAATCCACCACGGCCCGCGTGCTTCAGGCGCTGCTGGCGCGCTGGTCGCCGCGTCCCAAGGTCGAGCTGATCACCACCGACGGATTTCTGTATCCCAACGCCGTGCTGGAGCGGCAGGGCATCATGCAGAAGAAGGGTTTTCCGGAGAGCTACGACCTGCCGCTGCTGCTCAGCTTTCTCTCCGACATCAAGGCCGGCCGCCGCCACGTTCGCGCGCCGGTCTATTCGCATTTGACTTACGACATCGTGCCGAACGAGTGGGCCGAGATCGACCAGCCCGACATCCTGATCGTCGAGGGCGTCAACGTGCTGCAAACAGGCAAGCTGCCGCGCGACGGCAAAGCCGTGCCCGTGGTCTCCGACTTCTTCGATTTCTCGGTCTATATCGACGCCGACGAGGCGGCGCTGCGGCAGTGGTACATCCGGCGCTTCCTGTCGCTGCGCGACACCGCGTTCACCAATCCGAAATCCTACTTCAACCGCTACGCGCTGTTGTCCGACGAGGAAGCCACCGCCACCGCGATCGCGATCTGGGAGCGCACCAACCTCGCCAATCTCGAAGACAATATCCTGCCGACCCGCCCCCGCGCGACGCTGATCCTGAAGAAGGGCGCCGACCACACGGTGGCGAGCGTGGCACTGCGCCGGCTGTGATCGCGCCGACGGACGGGAGGCTTTCCGCTAAATTGTCAGGCCAAGTGTCTTTTGTTGCAGACCGACAAAGCGTAATCCGTTACGGCCTTCGAAAACACGAGGGGTCCATGGTTGATCGGCTCAGAAGCGCGGCGGAGCAGCTCGAAGCACCCACATGCGCGGACTGCCATATCGAGATGAGGTGGTACCGGTCCGAACTGCTGGCGGACGCGCCGCATCCGATCATTGCCCATCTTTTTGTGTGCCCGCATTGCAAGCGCGCGGCCCAGGCAGACACCATCTTCAAGGGCACAGCGGCGCCGCCGGACAAGCTGTCCGCGCCGCGTTTTCCTGCTCAGGCCGCATCACGGTTCGTCCCGCCGGACCGCGCAGGGATGCATCGGCCCCGACCTGTTCCGCACCCAAGCTGACGTGCATCGCCGGCAAGTGGCTCACTTGCCTGCCTTCGCGTTCCAATCGGCAGGCTTGATGCGCCCCACGAAAGCCGCCGCACCGGTGGCGCTTGCCCGGTAGGCGAAGGCTTCGCCCTCCTGCACGTCGCCGGCGTCCTTGCCGAAGGCATCGGCGATGTTGGTCTTGTGCGTAACGAGGAAGGTGTTGGTGCCGGCCTGCGGAGCCGCATCGAGGAGCTGACGTACGGCCTGTCCGGCTTTTGCATTTGCGCCGGCCGGGTTTGCCATTCCCGATGCGCTGGCGTTGCTGCTGTCCGTCAATGCGTCGACCGGCTTGGCCTCGCGGCCGGAGATCAGCTTGCCCGCCTCGATCGCGCGGTTCAGCCGGCTGGTGTAGACATCGCCGATCGGGATCGCGAGTTCCCTGATGGCCGCCCCGATCTGGCGCGCCATGTCCCGGCCCTTTTCGCTGAGCTGACGCTGGGCGCCCATATCGTCGAATTTGAAAGGGTAGACATCCTTTTGGCTGTCGTCGGTGGCGGTGTGCCGAAACACCAGCACGTAGCCGCCTTGCTTGAGCGAGGCGATCAAGTCAGGCGTATCGGCTGCAGTCGCTTGGGTGGAACCACAGAGAAGGGATATGACGGCGAGGCGGCAAAGCACGTTCATGCGCGAAATCCTCCGTTGCAAATGCCCCGGAGGATGGTGACGCGCGACGCGGTCGATTTCAATTATCGATTGCCGGCCGATCAGGTTCTCACGAAATTCTGGATCAGACTGCCAGATGCCGCGCCGCCGCCAGTCCGGCCAGCGCCTCTTCCAGCTTCTCGCGATCGAGCGGCTTGATCAGAAACCCGTTCATGCCCGCTTCAAAACAGGCGTAGCGATCTTCCACCAGCGTGTTGGCGGTGAGCGCGAGGATCGGCGTGTGGTGGCCGCCTTTGGCCGCCTCATGCGCACGGATGCGCTTGGTCGTTTCGATGCCGTCGAGCTGCGGCATCTGGATGTCCATCAGCACGAGATCAAAGGGCGTACCGGCCGATGACGCGCCGAGCCAGCATTCCAGCGCGGCCTCGCCATGGACGGCGATGACGACGCGGTGGCCGAGTTTCGTCAGCAGCGAGCGCATCAACAGCGCGTTGATCTCGTTGTCCTCGGCGACGAGAATCGACAGGCCTTTCGCCGGTACCGCGCCGGTGGATTGGGCCGGTGGCTCCGGCGCGAGATCGGGCGAGGCGACCTCCGGGGTCAGCGCGAGGCGTGCAGCGAGTGAGGCCGCGCGAAGCGGCTTGACCAGGAAGCCGGTGAAGGCCGGCGAAACTTTCTCGTGGCGCGAGCCCGATGTCAGCAGCACGAGGCGTTGCATCGCATGCCTGCGTGCGGCTTCGCCGAGGCGGTCAGTGATGGCGGCGCCAAGCGCACGATCGATCAGCACCGAATGCCATGAGCGTTCCGGCAGCAGCGCTTCCGCGACCGCCGCGTCGGTCACCATACAGGTCTGGCCACCCCAGCGCTCCAGCCGCCGCGCGATCAGCGAGGCCTCGATACCGTCGGCGATCAGCAGGATCGACTTGCCGGCAAGATCAGGGCTCGCCAACGCCGTCGGTTCTGCGCCGGCGTGTGATGGCGCGAGCGGAATCGCGACCTCGAAGGTCGAGCCCTTGCCCGGCTCGCTCGTGAGCGTGATGCGGCCGCCCATGCGCTTGACGATGCGCTCGCTGATGGCGAGGCCGAGGCCGGTGCCGCCATAGGTGCGCGCGATGCGCTCGTCGGCTTGCTCGAATTCGCGGAAGATGCGCTGTTGCGCCTCCGGTGCGATGCCGACGCCGGTGTCGCGCACCAGAAAACTGATCTCGTTCGGCCAGATGCCGGGCTCGACGATCAGCGCAACGCCACCACTCGCAGTGAACTTGATGGCATTGCCGGCAAGGTTGAGCAGAACCTGGCGCAGCCGCGCGGCGTCGCCGACCAGTTCGAGCGGCAGGCGCTCGTCGACATAGGCGGCGATCTCGAGGCTCTTTGCCTGCGCGCGCGGCGCGAGCAGCTCGGTGATGTCCTCGATCAGGGCCGACAGCGCGAAGGGACGCTGCTCGAGATCGAGCTTGCCGGCTTCGATCTTGGAATAGTCGAGCAACTCCTCGATCAGCGCCATCAGCGCTTCGCCGGAGGTCTTCACGGCCTTGGCGTAGGTCGTCTGCTCCGGCGTCAGCGTGGTGTCGAGCAGCAGGCCGCCCATGCCGATGATGCCGTTGAGCGGCGTGCGGATCTCGTGCGAGGCCATGGCGAGGAAGCGCGATTTGGCGCGGTTGGCGGCGTCGGCCTGGTCGCGGGCGTCGGACAGCGCACGCTCCGTCTCGGTGCGGTCGGTGACATCGCGTCCGACACTCTGCAATTCGGCGGGCTGGCCGGCGTCGAGGCGGACATAGCCTTCGCGCCAGGCAATCCAGCGCGCGCCGAGCGGGGTTGCGATCTTCTGGTCGTGAATGCGCGTGCCGTTGCTCTCGCGGGCGCTGTCACCCTGCTCCAGCACGTCGAAATCAAAGCGCGTGCCGACCAGCGCGCCACGCGCCTGCACCGCGAGCGCGCAATAGGCTTCATTGGCGAAGGTGATGCGGCCGCTTGTGTCGCGCAGCACGATCAGATCGCCCTGCTGTTCGAACAGGCTGCGGGCGCGTTCTTCCGCTTCCTTCAGCTCCCAATTGCGGTCGATCAGCGCTTCGTTGTGGGCGGCCAGCGCACGCATCCGCTTGTTGACGAAGCGCAGGCGCATGCTGAGCGTGGCAAGGCCGAGGCAGGAGAGCGCGAACAGGAAGCTGGCGCCGATCGCAAACGCGTTGGGATCGTAGCCGGAATTCTCCGACCGGCTGCCGGAGACAAAGCCATAGGCGCCACCGAAGGTCGCCGAGAAGATCATGAAGGAGCGGATCGCGAAGGCGATTTTGGGGTACTGCCGCCTGAAGCGGCGCATGCGCACCTTGATCCGGAACGTCCGACCCATCGCCACCGACCTGACTGTTTTCTTAAAACCCTGTGCTCGCTGTAAACGACGATGTCCCGCCGACCTTGCGAACAGTTTGAGGTCTTGCGGCCGCCTCCAAACAGGGTTGACGTAGCATTAACGGCTCAGCGCGAGGCGGCTCAAAGCGAAGCGGCCTGGAGATGGCGGTGGCCGCCGTGGGCGCCGACGATCAGCGCCGCCGCCTCGCGCTGCGAGAACGTCTTCGAGCGCACATAGACGCGGTAATCCGCCGGCCCCTCGGTGGAGAGATAGATCACCTGGCCGCCATCGACGGGCTGCGCCGCAATCGAGATCAGGCGGGTCGAAGGATTGGCCTGGCAGGTCTCGGATTCCGAACCGAGGCCGTCGTCGACGACGGCGAAGTCTGCCGCATCCGCATCCTCGGTGATCTGAACCCGCACCGTGGCCTGGGCGGGATCATCGGTGAAGGCGACGTGCAAGCCGGCAGTCCAGAACAGCGACGTCAGCTCGACCGAGGTTTCGCCCATGGCGATGCAGGGATGCGAGACCGATCCGATCTCGCTGCGGGCAAACACCGCAGCCGCGAGCAGGGGAACGACCGAGGCCAGGATCTTGAAACGCAACATGACACGCTACTCGCCGGGCCCCGGGAAACTCGTGGCGGGAACTGATGGGCCTTATGGTTTGCAGAGCGTAAAGGAAACTCGTTACCGCCGGGTTGATGCGCGTTCACATCACGCCATCTGGCGCACATCCTCCGCGAGTGCGCGGTAGGACAACGCTTCGGCGAGGTGCAGCCGGCCGATCTTGTCGGCGCCGTCGAGGTCCGCGAGCGTGCGCGCCACCCGCAGCACGCGGTGATAGCCGCGCGCCGACAGCCGCATGGTCTCGGCGGCGTCGCGCAGCAGTTTTTGGCCCTGCGCGTCCGGCTTGGCGATCTCCTCCAGCACCGAGGCCGGCGCTTCGGCATTGGTGCGGACCTTCGGCAGCCCCGCGTCCGCGTAGCGCGCAAGCTGGATGTCGCGTGCCGCCGCGACGCGCGCGGCGACCTCGGCCGAACCCTCCGCGGGCGGCGGCAGGATCAAATCGGCCGCGGTCACTGCGGGAACCTCGATGCGCAGGTCGATCCGGTCCATCAGCGGCCCCGAGATGCGGGCCTGATAGTCGCCCGTGCAGCGATCGATGCGGCCGCGCTTGCAGGCATAGCCGGGTTCGAACGCATTGCCGCAGCGGCAGGGATTCATCGCTGCGATCAGCATGAAGCGCGCAGGGTAGGTGACGCGGTGATTGGCGCGGGACACCGAGACCTCGCCGTTCTCCAGCGGCTGCCGCAGCGAATCCAGTACGCGCGGATCGAATTCGGGCAGCTCGTCGAGGAACAGCACGCCCTGATGCGCGAGCGAGATCTCGCCGGGCCTTGCGCGCATGCCGCCACCGGTGAGCGCGGCCATGCTGGCGGAATGATGCGGCGAGCGGAACGGACGCCGCGCCGTCAGCGCACCGCCCTCGATCTCGCCGGCGACGGAGGCGATCATCGAGACCTCCAGCAGTTCGCCGGGGGAGAGCGGTGGCAGGATCGAGGGCAGGCGCGCCGCGAGCATCGATTTGCCGGCGCCGGGGGCGCCGATCATGAGCAGGTGATGCCCGCCGGCGGCCGCGATCTCCAGCGCCCGCTTGGCGCTCTCCTGGCCCTTGATGTCGCGCAGGTCGAGCAGCGAGGCGGCGGCTTCGTGCACCTTCGGCACCGGCCGCGACAGCACCTGCGTCCCTTTGAAGTGGTTGGCGATCTGAATGAGTGAACTTGCGGCGATGATCTGGATGTCCGGGCTCGCCCACGCCGCTTCGGAGCCGCAAGCCGCCGGACAGATCAGTCCCTCCTCGCGCACATTGGCGCCGATCGCGGCGGGAAGAACACCGGCCACCGGCGCGATCGATCCGTCGAGGCCGAGCTCGCCCAGAACGGTGAAGCCGGTCAGCGCATCAGGGGGGATCGCGCCGATCGCCCCCATCAGCCCGAGCGCGATCGGCAGATCGTAATGGCTGCCCTCCTTGGGCAGATCGGCGGGCGCGAGATTGACGGTGATCCGCCGTGCCGGCAGCGCCAGGCCCGAGGCGATCAGCGCCGAGCGGACCCGCTCGCGGGCCTCCGACACCGCTTTGTCCGGGAGACCTACGATCGCAAAGGCCGGCAGACCCGGCGCGACCTGCACCTGCACGTCGACCGCGCGGGCCTCGATCCCCTCAAAGGCGACGGTAGAAACCCGCTGAACCATGCCCGAACCAGCCTGCCCTCTTGCACAATTAGGGGTAGCAGAGCGGGGCGGTTCTTGCAAGAACAATACGGGAACATGTTGAGGGGAGCTCGAAGGCCCTAACCAATTGTAAACACGACCAGGACACTACGCCTCGAATGCGCATGGCTCTCCTCAGCACATTCCAACGAATGTCCGCTACTCCTAAGGCTGCGGGATGGGCCGTGGTCTAACGGGTGAACAATTCAAATGCTTGCAAATCGCCGGAGAAGCGAACGTCGGGGCTGCACTCGGCTCGCCAAGATTCACTTTGGCTCGGGCTCGCTGCCGAGGGATTGCACGATCACGGATATCTCGGATGGCGGCGTGAAAGTGGTGGCCGAGTTTCTTGAGGTGCCGCCGCAATTCACCATCATCTTCGCGCCCGACTATTCCCGCCAGTGCCGCCTGCGCTGGCGCATCGGCTGCGAGTTCGGCGCTGAATTCACTGACTAGGCGAGCATGATCCGGAAAAGTGTGAAGCGGTTTTCCGAAAAGATCATGCTCAAACAATAGACAGAAGCGCGCTTCCTTAACGGGACTTTAGCGTTAATCGGTAAGCATCTCTGATCAGTCGCCGAGTGATCAGAGTATGTCCAAGCGTTTGTCCGTTGCCTCTCCTCCGGCGAGATTTCTGTTTTCCGCGCTTCTGATCCTGGCCCTCGGCGGCTGTCAGACCACAGGCATCGAGGACATCACCGGCGCCCTCGGCGGAAAGTCGGAAACGGCCGGCAGGCTCGACGCCAAGCCGGACGTGAAGCCGGACATGGACGCGCTGCGTGAGCGCTATCGCGCCAAGCCTGGCGATCCCAACGTCGCACTCGAATACGGCAAGGCGCTGCGCCAGACCGGCCAGCGCGCGCAGGCGCTTGCGGTGCTGGAGCAGGCCGTGCTCGCGCATTCCACCAACAAGGCGGTGCTCGCCGGCTATGGCCGCGCGCTCGCCGACAGCGGCAATTTCCAGCAGGCGTTCGACGTCCTCGGTCGCGCGCATTCGCCTGAAGATCCAGACTGGCGCATCCTGTCGGCGCAGGGCGCCGCGCTCGATCAGCTCGGCCGCAGCGAGGAGGCGCAGCAATATTACGCCACCGCCTTGAAGATCGTGCCCGAAGAGCCGTCGGTGCTGTCCAATCTCGGACTGTCCTACATGCTCCAGAACAATCTGCCGCGGGCCGAGGAAACGCTGCGCCGCGCGAATTCGCGCAACCCCGCCGATTCCCGCGTGCGCGCCAACCTCGCGCTGGTGGTGGGGCTGGAAGGAAAGCAGGCCGAAGCCGAAACCATCGTGAAGGCCGATCTGCCGCCGGATCAGGCGACGGAAAAGGTCACGGCGCTGCGGCAGTTGCTGGCGAAGAAGCAGCAGCGGGCGGACAAGTAACCCGCCGACTGCCTGGTCTTGGCGTGTTTTCTTGACGCGAACCGGTATCCACTTCGCTCGAAAGCGCGCTTGCGCTTACGACGCCTTGCGATGCGGGGCCGACCCGCGCCCCGACATGCCCTTCAGCTTCTTCAGGAGCGGTCCGAGCAGCGAGCGCTTCGGCTTCTTCACCTCGCCGCGCCCGGCGAGGCGGTTCGCCATGTTCTGGAACAGCTCGGTGGTGCGGTGGCTTTTGGAGACCTCCGCAATCATCTGGCCGTTGTTGGCCGCGGTGGAGAACAGCTTCGAATCGAACGGGATCACCGCGATCGGCTGGCTCTCCATGGTCTTGGCGAATGCCTTGACCTCGATCTCCGCCCGCTTCGGCATGCCGACCTGGTTGATGCAGTAGAGCGGCGGCCGGTCGTTCGGCCGCGCCGCCTTCAACACGTTCAGCATGTTCTTGGTGTTGCGCAGGTTCGCAAGATCGGGCTCGGCCACGATCACGATGTCGTCCGCGTTGACCAGCGCACGCCGCGTCCAGCCCGACCATTGATGGGGAACGTCGAGCACGATGCAGGGCGTGGTCATGCGCAGCGTGTCGAACACCGCGTCGAAGGCCTCCGCGCCGAAATCGTAGACGCGGTCGAGCGTTACGGGCGCGGCGAGCAGGCTGAGCCGCTCGGTGCATTTGGCGAGCAGGCGCTCCATCAGCGCCGTGTCCGGCCGGTCCTGCGACAGCACCGCATTGGCGATGCCCTGCATCGGGTCCTGGTTGTAGTCGAGACCCGCGGTGCCGAAGGCAAGGTCGAGATCGATCACGACGGAGTCAAGCGCGAGGTCGCGGGCGATGGTCCAAGCCACATTGTGCGCGACGGTGGAGGCGCCGACGCCACCCTTGGCGCCGACCACCGCGATGACGCGGCCGGTGATGATGGTTTCGGACGCCGAGAACAGGCTGCAGATCGAGCGGACGACGTCGAGCGTTTCGACCGGTCCCACCACATAATCGTTGACGCCGCGGCGGACCAACTCGCGATAGGGCGCGGTGTCGTTGGGATTGCCGATCACGACCACACGGGTGCCGGGATCGCAGACGCCGGCGAGGTCGTCGAGCCCTTCGAGGATGTCACGCGTGCCGTCGGATTCGATCACAATGACGTTCGGCGTTGGCATCGTTTCATAGACTTCGATGGCCGCGGCGAGGCCACCGTCCTTGGCGGTGAGATGTGCCTTGGCAAGACGGCGATCCTGCCCGGCCGCGGTCATCGCGGCGAGCGTCTGCGCGGTCTCGCAAAAGGCCTGCACGGAGATGCGAGGAACCGGCGCAATGTGTTCCTCGGGGTGCTGCGGATCGTCCGCTTCTTCGTCGTGGACGCTTGTCATCTGCCTGTGTCGCTGAGTTTGGCCTTGTCGGCCTCTGGATTGGCGGTTGCGATCGGCGTGCCCTTGCGATAGCGCTCGAAGGCGATGTCGCGCCGTGCGGTATAGGCCGGCGTCTCGGACCGCGGCTGCTCGAGGTCGGCCGGATTGTCGATCATCGCCGCAAGATTGCGCTGGGTGGCGCAGCCCAGATTGAAGTAGGGCCGGTTCTCGTTGTAGCCGGGATCGAGGATGCTGGGGCCAACGTCTTCGGGCCACAGCCCGCAGGGGCCGGCGACCGCGGCGATCCGGGAATAGCTCAGGCGGATGGTGGGCAGCAGTCCGGGATCCTCGGGCCGATAAGGATGCTGGACGATCGCACGGGAGGGTACGCCGCCGGATGCGAGCACGGAACGAATTTCGTGATAGGTCGCCGCCGCCGCGCGCGAATTCGCGGCGTCGACGGGGACGTCGACGACAACCGAGCCCGTGCCTTCGCGGCCCCAGTCACGGGCAACGCCAGCGACGTCCGAGCGCTGTGCGGCCGAGAGACCGCCGCGAGCCTTGCCGACGAAGATCACGATCGACTTCTTGGCTTCCTGCACCACGATCGGGTGACGCTGGCGATAGTCGGTCGGCACCGTCTGGGTGACGGTCTCGCCGGTGGTGTTGCAGGCGCCCAGCATGACGGAGAGTCCCGTCAGTGCCAGCGCGACGCTCAACTTGCGACGTCGATCGGCCATGGTTTTCGTCATCGCTTCATCCCCTCTTGCCCGTCCCTCGCCCCGTTCCCCAAGCCGTCCGTTCGTCATCAGTCGATGATGAAACCGAAATCGTCGGGCGTGCCCGCGATCGGATCGACGCGGCGCGCGATGCCATAGAGGCGGTTCATGCGGCCGAGCAGCGCCGTCTGGGCGTCAGACGCCGGCGCGAAGCCGTCGTCGGGCCGCGACAATTCCTTCTGGGCCACCGCGCGCACCACATAGGGCGTCACGATCACCATCAGCTCGGTCTCGTTGTTGACGAAGTCCTGGCTGCGGAACAGCGCGCCGAGGATCGGCACCTGGTCGACGCCGGGCAGGCCGTTGATCGCCTGTTTGGTCTGCTGCTGGATCAGGCCGGCCATCGCCATCGAGCCGCCCGAGGGAATTTCCAGCGTCGTTTCGGCGCGTCGGGTCTGGATCGAGGGGATGGTGATCGAGTTGGTCGAGGACGAGGACAGCGCCTGGGTGACCGTGATGGCGCTCTGGCTCGACAGCTCGGACACCTCAGTCATCACGCGCAGGCTGATTCGGCCCTCGCTGAGCACGACCGGGGTGAAGTTCAGGGAGATGCCGAACTTCTTGTAGGTGATCTGGGTGGTACAGACGTGGGTGACCGGATCGCAGGCATAGCCTGACGGAATCGGGAATTCGCCGCCGGCGATGAAGGTGGCGGATTCGCCGGAGATCGCGGTCAGGCTCGGTTCGGCGAGCGTGCGCATGACACCGGCGCTTTCCATCGCGCGCATCGTGGCGCTGACGGTCGCGAGGCCCTTGGTGAGGCCGGCAACGCCTAATCCGTTGTTGCTGACGATCGGTCCGCCGCTGACCGAGAACGGGTTGGAATTGTTGAAGTTGACGACCGCGGTGCCGGCGTTCAGGCTGGCGCTGAGATCGACGCCCAGCTGCTTGACGATATCGCGGCGCACTTCGCCGACGACGACCTTGAGCATCACCTGGTCGCGGCCGCGCACGACGATGTTGTTGACGACCTTCTCAGAGTTGCCGACCAGCTTCGCGGCGACGTCGCCGGCCTGCTGGGCCTCGACCGGGCTCGACACCGAGCCGGTCAGCATCACGCTGTCGCCGACGCCTTCGATCTGCACGCCCGGCAGCGACTGACGCAGCGCCGCACGCATGCCGTTGAGGTCGCGCTTCACCGCGATGTCATAGGCGGCGACCTGCTGGCCGTCGGCGCCGAAGAACACGACGTTGGTCTGGCCGACCTGTGCGCCGATGATATAGGCGCGTTGGGCCGAGCGGATCACCGCATTGGCGATCTTGGGATCGGCCACCAGCACGTCCTTGACCTCGCGCGGCAGGTCGATGACGGCGGATTTGCCGACGCCGAGCGACAGGAAGCGCGTCCTCGCCGGCGCGATCGTCGCGACCGATGCCACATCGAGATCCGGTGCCTGCATCGGCGCCTGGTCGCCGACCGGCGCATCTGCGGCGCTGACGATATCGGGGGCTGCGAAGAGCCCCAGGATCAGCATCGTCCCCGTCCAGAACGAGCGCGCGCGATTCCCCCGAATGCGCATGCCGGTCCGATCATCCCCGTAGTTCATCATGTCCCCATCACTTCTGTGACGTCAGTTGCCGCGCCTGCACGCCGTAGCGAATGACGTTGATCCCGCCGGGACGCTTGATCGCCTGGTCCTCGGGCGTGCCGTCGACCGAGTTGGCATCGACGATGCTGCGCAGCGCGAGCGACAGCGTGCCGCTCTGACGCGCGGCCGATAGCGTGGCGACCTGGTCGGGCCTGAGCTCGAGCGTGACGGTCTTGCCGACGACGGCGTTCTGGCCGTCCTTTTCCTTCGGCGCCTGGTCGATCGCGAGCACGCGGATATTGGTCAGGATGACCTCGGACAGGACGAGGTCGTTACCGCCGGTCGGGCCGTTGCTGTTGTTCGCGCCGTCGGGATTCTTCAGGCGGCGGGTCAGCACGACGTCGACGCGGTCATTCGGCAGGATGAAGCCGCCGGCGCCGGTCTCGGCTGAGAGTTCGGTGGAGACGGCGCGCATGCCCGACGGCAGGATCGCGGCCATGAAGCCGGAGCCTTCGGCCTTGACCAGCTTCTGCTCGCGGATCGGCTCGCCTTGCATCAACGGCACGCGCGCGATCGAACCTGCGATCTGGGTCTGCGCCTCGGGCCTGTTGTCGCGCCGGATGAAGGCGCTGCTCGCGGTCGCCGCCGGCCAGACCTGCCATTGCATGTCATCGGGCTTCACGGCCTGGCCGAGTTGGATGTCGTTCTTGGCGACCAGGACCTCGACCGTCGGCAGCTTCTCGGCGACGGGGAGAGCGGGCGCGGGCCTGTTCTCATAGCCGCTCGCCAGATACGCAGCGACGCCGCCGGCGCCCAGCGCGATGACGAGAACGACAATGCGTGCGGTGTTCATACGCCTCTACTCTTACGCGGGGCACTCGAACCGCACCTGGCGGGTTCCCCGACGTCGATGAGTAGGCAGTAAAAGTATAAGGGGTGTTGCGAGGCCGAATGTGAGCGCGGGCGGCGCTGCGGTCTTTCGGCAGATGGTGAACGTCGCGTTAGCCGGTCGGCCACTAGCTCCGTAGTTTCACGCAGCGGCCCACGCGTTCGAATGATGCGCGCGGCGTCATGGTGAATGGGTGGTTAGTGGTGTGCGCGCGGAGCAGCGTGCGCGGTGCGTAGCCCGGATTTCTCTTCACTCCAGGCTACGCACCCGTGCCTACTTCGCCCGCTTCTGCTCGATGACGTCCCAGAGTTTTGCCGCAACGTCGGGGCCGCCGAGATTTGCAATCGCGCGAATGCCGGTTGGCGAGGTCACGTTGATCTCGGTGAGGTTGCCGTTGATGACGTCGATGCCGACGAACAACAGCCCGCGCTCGCGCAGCGCCGGCCCGACGGTGGCGCAGATCTCGCGCTCGCGCGGCGTGAGCTCGGTCTCCTGCGCTGCGCCTCCGCGCACCATGTTCGAGCGGAGGTCGTCTGCGGCCGGGACGCGGTTCACCGCGCCGGCGAACTCGCCGTTGATCAGGATGATGCGCTTGTCGCCGTGCTTCACCTCGGGGATGAACTGCTGGATCACCCAGGGCTCCCTGAAGGTCACCGAGAACATGTCGAACAGCGACCCGAAATTCATGTCCTGGGGCATCACGCGGAATACCGCCGCGCCGCCGTGGCCGTGCAGCGGCTTCATGACGACGGCGCCGTTCTTGTCGCGAAAAGCGTTGATCTCGTCCATGTCGCGCGAGATCAGCGTCGGCGGCATCAGCTGCGGAAAGTTCATCACGAGCAGCTTTTCCGGCGCATTGCGCACCGAGGCGGGATCGTTGACGACGAGTGTCTTCGGATGGATGCGTTCGAGAAGGTGGGTTGAGGTGATGTAGGCGAGGTCGAACGGCGGGTCCTGGCGCAGCAGCACCACGTCGAAGCCGTTGAGCGCCTCGCGCCGGGGCTCGCCCAGGGTGAAGTGATTGCCGGGCTCGTCGCGCACGGTGAGCAGCTGGACGGGAGCGACGATCTCCTCGCCGACCATCGAGAGCTTGTCGGGCGTGTAATAGGACAGGCCGTGGCCGCGCTTCTGCGCCTCCAGCAGCAGCGCAAAGGTGGAATCGCCCTTGATGTTGATGCGGGCGATGGGATCCATCTGGACGGCGACGTTCAGTTTCATGGTCTGCCTTTCAGGTCGAGGCGTCGAATGCCGCCAACACATGGCGTGGAAGTGACCGCGGCGCAATCAGCATGGCATCGAATCGCATTTCAAATTCCGCATGCTCGGGATGCGCGACAAGCCAGCCTTGCGCGGCATTGATGATGCGCTCCTGCTGGCGCGGCGTCACGGCGAAGGCGGCGTCGTCCAGCGTCGCGCGCGCCTTGACCTCGACGAAGGCGATCAAATCGCGGCGGCGCGCCACGATATCGATCTCGCCATGCGGTGTGCGGTAGCGTTTGGCGAGGATGCGGTAGCCCTTGGCCATCAGATAGGCTGCGGCGCGGCTTTCCGCGGAGATGCCGGTGCGGAACGCGGCGACGCGCTCGGGCGAGGCGACCTTCGGTTCCGCCGGGACCTCATTCTTCGCCATCGCCGCCCCGCAGGTCTTTGGCAAGCGCGAGCGCGCGGGCATAAACCTCGCGGCGCGGCCGGCCCGAGAGCGCGACCGCGTGCGCCACCGCGTCCTTGACGCTGTGCGCGGCAAGCTGCTCGCGCAGGACGTCGTCGAGCGCATCCGATGTCAGCATCTCGGCATCCGGCGCGGGCGGAGCGATCACCAGCACGAATTCGCCGCGCGTCTCCAGCGTGTCGGCGTCGCGCGCCAGCTCCTGCAGCGTCGCGCGCGAAATCTCCTCGTGCAGTTTCGTCAGCTCGCGGCAGATCGCGGCTTCGCGGGTCCCCATGATCTCGGCGAGCTCCGCGAGCGTGTCCTGCATGCGGTTGCCGGAGTCGAACATCACCAGCGTCGCATCGATGCGCGCGAGTTCGGCCAGGCGCGATCGTCGCGCGGCCGATTTCGACGGCAAGAAACCCTCGAAGAAGAAGCGGTCGGTCGGCAGCGCGGCGACCGACAACGCCGCCAGCACCGAGGACGGGCCGGGCAGCGCGTAGACCGCGTGGCCGGCGGCGCAGACCTCGCGCACCAGCTTGAAGCCGGGATCCGAGATCAGCGGCGTGCCGGCGTCCGACACCAGCGCGATGGAGCCGCCCTGCCCCAGCGCCTCCAGGATTTTTGGACGGGCCGCTTCGGCGTTGTGCTCGTGATATTGCTTGAGCTGCGCCGCAATGGCGTAGCGCTCGGTCAGACGCCGCGTGATGCGGGTGTCCTCGCAGGCGATGACATCGACCCCGGCGAGGGTCTGCAGCGCCCGCAGCGTGATGTCGCCAAGATTGCCGATGGGGGTCGCGACCAAATGCAGGCCCGGCGCGGCCTTCGGCGCCGCAAGACGATGGGCGTCGATGGAGAAACCGCGCGAGGCGGGTTCCGTAGTCTCAGGTGTATTTATCGGGGACGGCTTTGCGCGCATGATGAATCGAACTTAGGCATGATCCCAGGGGCTGGGAACCGGTCCTCGGAAAAGATCGCTTGGGTGAGGGGCGAGGAAGGACTGGAATGTGATCCATCCGGCATCACATTCCAGAGGGAATGAAGCGTCAGCGCCATATTCACGGCGGAAACGCCGCCTTGATGCTGGGTGGCGGCGGTGGACAGCTAGCCAGGACTTTAAGGTTGAGCCGCGTTAAGCGGTCATTATCCTTTTGTTTGAGTTAACTATTTGCCGACAATATGCCTGAATCCACGGCTTGTGTCGTGGAAAGAATGTCGTGACCGGCCGGCGACGGTCGGTCAGAAGAGAAGCTGCTATGACGGGCCCGCGTGATCCCAGATCTTCCTTTTCGGAGGAGCCTCCCGTTCAGGGGCCTCTGATATCGCCCCTGATATCAGGGGCGACCCGGCGGAGCGCGCTCGGCCTGTTGCTCGGCACGCCGCTGCTGTCGGCCTGCGCCGGCGTCCAGCAGAGCCTGAGCCAGTTCTCCAGTCCGTTCAGCAGTTCCTCCCAGCCTCCTGCTCAGCCGGCAGGCCCGCCGCAACAGGCAACGACCGCCGGCACCGGCGGGGTGAAGGTCGCCGTGATCCTGCCGCTCTCGGCGGCCGGCAATGCGGGTCTTGCCGCGCAGTCGATGCGCAACGCCGCCGAGATGGCGCTGGCCGAGTTCCAGAATCCCAACATCCAGCTCCTGATCAAGGACGACAATGGCAGCCCGCAGGGCGCGCAGGCGAGCGCGCAGCAGGCGGTCGATGAGGGCGCCGAGATCATCCTGGGACCGCTGTTCGCGCAGTCCGTGCCTGCGGTGGCCCAGATCGCGCGCACGCGCGGCATCTCGGTGATCGCGTTCTCGACCGACTCCAGCATCGCCGGCCGCGGCGTTTATCTGCTGAGTTTCCTGCCGGAATCCGACGTCAACCGCATCGTCGAATATTCTGCCGGCATCGGAAAGCGCGCCGTCGCCGTACTCGTGCCAGACAATGCCTATGGCAATGTGGTCGAGGCCGCGGTGAAGGCGGCAGTGCCGCGCCGCGGCGGGCGCATCGTCGCGTTCGAGAAATACGGCGCCGATCGCGCGACGCCGGCCCGGACCGTGGCGCAGCAACTCGGCAGCGCCGATGCGTTGTTCATCGCCGATGACGGCGACGCCGTGGTCGCAGTCGCCGATGCGATGACCGCGGCGGGTGCAAATCTGCGCAATATCCAGCTGCTCGGCACCGGCCTGTGGGACGGTCCGCGCGTCTATGCCAGCCCAAGCTTGCAAGGCGGCCTCTACGCCGCTCCGGACCCGGCCGGCTTCCGCGCCTTCTCCGGCCGCTATCGCACCAAATACGGCGCCGAGCCGGTGCGTACCGCAACGCTCGCCTATGACGCGGTCGCCCTCGTCGCCGCGCTGGCGCGCACACAAGGCACGACGCGCTTCTCGTCCGACGTGCTCACCAATCCCTCCGGCTTTGCCGGCATCGACGGCCTGTTCCGCTTCCGCGCCGATGGGACGAACGAGCGCGGGCTTGCGGTGATGAAGGTGACGACCGGCGGCGGCGTGGCCGTCGCGGGCTCGCCGAAGAGTTTTGGGGCGTAACGTACCAGGTTTGCGTGCGGTATTTTTGAACCGCGTGACAGGCCGGCGCGTTAGTTTTGTCCCCGTTGTTTGAGGACTGTGTGTCCTCATGCGTCTTGTAGGAGGAATCCTACTGTGCGTAGTGTGTACGTGATTTCAGTCAGGCTGAAGCCCGTGATTCGAGCCCCTGCTGAAAACACAAAGACCGCCCGGGGTGGAAACCGGACGGCCTTTGATCAGATGGTCCCCTAGGTCAGGGATCGCCAGTGGGAGAGCCGGGTCGACTTGGCGGAAGACCGGCTCCCCTCCACGTTGTGAATCGGATGGATCCGAATCGCAGGGTCAATGGTGGGGCGTCGCTGTTCCGGAGTCCACGCTAATGGCAAGGATTCCTGTGTCCGTCCCGCTTTTCCCCAAGGGGAGGCCGTACCTTGACGGATAAGAAGCAGGGAATCAGGACAATCCGTCTCGGGACGAGGTCTTGAAGCGGATCCTCAAGATGGAGCCGAAGCCGCACAAGCCACCGCGCGACATAACCCCAACCGAAGGCCTAACCGACCATACTTCCGCGCACGCTGGACGAAGTTGGTAGGTTAGCCGAGGCGTAATCCACCTTACGAGAACTCGCTACGCCGCCAGATCCGCAACCACCGCGTCCAGCACCGGGAATCCGCTGCTCGTGACGCGCAGACGCCCCGTTGCATCCACCGTGATCGCGCCTTCTTCGCGCAGCAGCGTGATGCGCTTGGGATCGAGCGAGCGGCCGGAGAGAGCCCTGTAGCGCTCGGGGTCAATGCCTTCTGCAAGGCGCAATCCCATCAGCAGGAATTCGTCGGAGCGCTCTTCGCTGTTGAGGAGATCGTCGGTGACAATGCCGTGGCCGTTGGTCTCGACCCGCATCAGCCAGGCTTCGGGGCGCTTCTCGGTGGCGGTGGCGTGCCTGATACCGTCGATGTCGAGCCGGCCATGGGCGCCGGGGCCGACGCCGGCATATTCCTCGCCGCGCCAGTAGACCAGATTGTGCCGGCACTCGGCGCCCGGCCGCGCATGATTTGAGATCTCGTAGGCGGGCAGGCCGAGCTTGTCGCAGGTCTCCTGGGTGACGTCGTAAAGCGCGCGTGCGACCGCTTCATCCGGCGTCTTCAGCTTGCCGGCCTGATGCAGGCCAAAGAACGGCGTGCCTTCTTCGATCGTCAATTGATAGAGCGACAGGTGCTCGGCCGCTTCGTCGATCGCGAGACGCAGTTCATCGGCCCACATCCCCGGCGTCTGGTCGGGACGGGCGTAGATCAGATCGAACGAATAACGATCGAACGAGCGGCGCGCGATGGCGACGGCATCGAGTGCCTCGCGCGCACTGTGCATGCGGCCCAGTGCTTTCAGTGAGGCATCGTCGAGCGCCTGCACGCCGAGCGAGACACGGTTGACGCCGGCGGCGCGATAACCGGCAAAGCGCGTGGCTTCGACGCTGGTCGGGTTTGCCTCCAGCGTGACTTCGACGTCTTTCGCCACAGCCCAGTGCTTGCCGATGGCGTCGAGCACAGCGCCGACGGTCGCAGGCTGCATCAGCGATGGCGTGCCGCCGCCGAGAAAGATCGAGGTGACCTCGCGACCGGGCGAACGTTGCGCGGTCGTTTCGATCTCACGCGCGAATGCTGCCGCAAAACGCGCTTCGTCGATCGCAACGTGGCGGACATGGCTGTTGAAGTCGCAATAGGGGCACTTCGACAGGCAGAACGGCCAGTGCACGTAGACGCCGAAGGCTTCCTTAGCGCGGTTCAAGGCAGATCTCCGCCAGTTTCACGAAGGCGCGGGCACGATGCGACAGACCAAGACCGAGCGGCGGCAGGCCGTGCTTCTCGATGCTCTCCATCTCGCCGAAGGTGCGGCTGTGGCCGTCGGGCAAGAACATCGGGTCGTAGCCGAAGCCGGCGGTGCCGCGCGGCGGCCACACCAGCGTGCCGTCGACGCGCGCCTCGACCTCTTCGAGATGATCGTCGGGCCATGCGACGCAGAGCGCGGAAACGAAGTGCGCCTTGCGCTTGTCGGGCGTGGTCGCGCCGCGCTCCTGCAACAGCCGTTCGATCTGCGCCATCGCCGCGGCAAAATCCTTGCTCGGACCGGCCCAGCGCGCTGAGTAGATGCCCGGCGCGCCATCGAGCGCGTCGACCACGATGCCGGAATCATCGGCGAAAGACGGGAGCTTCGTCGCTTGGGCTGCCGCGATCGCCTTGATCGCAGCATTGCTGCGGAAATCGTTGCCGGTTTCTTCCGGCTCGGGAAGGCCGAGCTCGCCGGCCGACACCGCCTCGACGCCGTAAGGCGCGAGCAGCTCCTTCATCTCGGCGAGCTTGCCGGGATTGTGGGTCGCGATGACGAGCTTTCCGGTGATTCGGCGATGCATCGGCTTATTGACTACGCTACCGCCAGTTTCTGCAAGTCCACGAGACGCGCGACGCCCTTGCGCGCCAGCGCCATCAGCGCCAGCAACTCGGCTTCCGTGAACGGCTCGCGTTCCGCAGTGCCCTGGACTTCGATGATGCGGCCATCGCCCGTCATGACGAAATTGGCGTCGGTGTCGGCTTCCGAATCCTCGGCATAGTCGAGGTCGAGCACGGGCGTGCCTTTGTAGATGCCGCAGGAGATCGCGGCGACGTTGTCGCGCAACACGTTGGCCTTGACCATGTTGCGCGCCTTCATCCAGTTGACGCAATCGGCAAGCGCGACCCAGGCACCGGTGATCGAGGCCGTGCGGGTGCCGCCATCGGCCTGGAGCACGTCGCAATCGACCGTGATCTGGCGCTCACCCAGCGCTTCGAGATTGATGATGGTGCGAAGCGCACGGCCGATCAGGCGCTGAATTTCCACGGTGCGGCCGCTCTGCTTTCCAGCGGAGGCCTCGCGGCGGGTGCGTTCCGAGGTCGCGCGCGGCAGCATGCCGTATTCGGCGGTGACCCAGCCGCGGCCCTGGCCCTTCAGCCATGGTGGCAGACGGTCTTCCAGCGTGGCGGTGACCAGCACATGGGTGTCGCCGAATTTTACCAGGCACGAGCCTTCCGCATATTTGACCACGCCGCGCTCCAGCGTCACGGGGCGCAATTCGTCGGGCGCACGGCGGCTTGGCCGCATGGGAAATCCTCCAAAACTCTCGGAAAAGGGCTGTTCGCGGTGCTTGTAGGTGGGGTGAGGGTGGGCGGCAAGGGGGAAGATCGAGACCTTATTCACCCCCGATTTTCGATCCGCGAACGCCACGCTTGTCAGAAGCGCCCGGGATAGACAAATTACGTGCATCCGAGAGGAGTTACCGTCTGTGGCCCATCACGATCCGATCCATCTGATCGCGCCGCGCGCGGGTCTCGCCCAGCTCAACGAGCGTTCCCGCGACATCTTTCGTCAAATTGTCGAAAGCTATCTCGCGACCGGGGAGCCGGTGGGCTCGCGCAATATTTCGCGCCTGATCGCCATGCCGCTGTCGCCGGCCTCGGTCCGCAACGTCATGGCCGATCTGGAACAGCTCGGCCTGATCTATGCCCCGCATACCTCCGCCGGCCGGCTGCCGACGGAACTCGGCCTGCGCTTCTTCGTCGATGCCCTGATGCAGGTCGGCGACCTCACCGAGGCCGAGCGGCAGGCGATCCAGAGCCAGCTCACCTCCGTCGGGCAGGCGCAATCAGTCGAGGCCGCGCTGGAGGAGGCGCTGACGCGGCTCTCCGGCCTCACGCGCGCCGCCGCGGTGGTGCTGACGCCAAAATCCAATGCGCGGCTCAAACACATCGAATTCGTCCGCCTGGAACCGGAGAAGGCGCTGGTGATCCTGGTCGGCGAGGATGGCCAGGTTGAAAACCGCGTGCTGGTGCTGCCGCTCGGGGTTCCCTCCTCGGCACTCACCGAGGCCGGCAATTTCCTCAACGCGCGGATCCGCGGCCGGACCCTGGCCGAGGCGCGGCTCGAGCTCGAGACCGCACTCGGAGAGGCCCGCGCCGAGCTCGATCAGCTCACGCAAAAGGTGATTTCCGCCGGTATCGCCAGCTGGTCCGGCGGCGAGAGCGAGGACCGCCAGCTCATCGTCCGCGGCCACGCCAATTTGCTCGAAGATTTGCATGCGCTGGAGGATCTGGAGCGCGTTCGCCTGCTGTTCGACGATCTCGAAACCAAGCGCGGCGTGATCGACCTGCTCGGCCGGGCCGAGACCGCGGAAGGCGTGCGGATCTTCATCGGGAGTGAGAACAAGCTGTTCTCGCTGTCGGGCTCTTCCACCATCATCTCGCCCTATCGGGATGCCGCCGGCCATATTGTCGGCGTTCTGGGCGTAATCGGGCCGACACGGCTGAATTATGCCCGTGTGATCCCGACCGTGGACTACGCCGCCCGCATCGTCAGCCGCCTCCTGGGGGGCTGACCGGCGCCTTGGGCCGATCACGGGCGCTTGATTTTCGCCGTCCGAAGCACGATATCCGGGCGAGAAAATCCCTGAGACGTTTGAGAAGAGAGCCGATGACCGATCGAGACCGGCAACCCGAAGACGCGGCCGCTGTGACGCCCGAGCCCGTGGTGTCAAAACCCTACATCATGCCGGACGATCCCGAGCCCGGCTCGGTCGAGCTTTTGCAGAAGGAAGCCGCCGAGGCGCGCGACCGCATGCTGCGGACGCTGGCCGAGATGGAAAATTTGCGCAAGCGCACCGCCAAGGAGGTCGCTGACTCCAAGCTCTACGGCGTCACCGGCTTTGCCCGTGACGTGCTCGATATCGCCGACAACCTCCAGCGCGCGCTCGATGCCGTTCCGGCCGATGCCCGTGCGGCGGCCGATCCCGGCCTGGCTTCGCTGATCGAGGGCGTCGAGCTGACCGAGCGCTCGCTGCTCAACGCGCTGGAAAAACACGGCGTGAAGAAGTTCGACCCCTCGGGGCAGAAGTTCGACCCGAACTTCCAGCAGGCGATGTTTGAGGTTCCCGACGCGTCGGTGCCCGCGGGCACCGTCGTGCAGGTGATGCAGGCCGGCTATACCATCGGCGAGCGCGTGCTGCGCCCCGCTTTGGTCGGTGTCGCCAAGGGCGGCGCGAAGGCCGTGCCCGCCGCCAACAGCAACGAGCCGGTTTAGCTCTCAATCCCCGCGGTTGAGGAGACGCGCGCGGAGAAGCGCGCCTCGGGATGAGGGGCTTGCAGCTCTTGGCGTCGCCTAAGCGCTCGCCGTGATATCCGCAGACTGAATCCGCTTCACACCGGCCTTGGTCATGTCGGCCCAGGCTTTTGCGAGCGAACCCTGATTGTCGATGCCGCGGCAGGCGTCTTCCACCACATAGACCTCGAAGCCCGCCTTGCGGGCGTCGAGCGCGGTCCAGGCGACGCAGAAATCCGTCGCCAGCCCCGCGACGAAGACGCGTTTGATCTTGCGCGCCTTCAGATAGCCGGCAAGGCCGGTCGAGGTCTTGCCGTCGGCTTCGAGGAAGGCCGAATAGCTGTCGACGTCCTTGTGAAAACCCTTGCGGATGATGAGTTCGGCGTGCGGGATCGCAAGGTCCTTCGACAGCGCGGCGCCGTCGGTGCCCTGCACGCAATGGTCCGGCCACAGCACCTGCTTGCCGTAGGGAAGATCGACAGTCTCGAACGGCTTCTTGCCGGAGTGTGCCGACGCAAACGAAACATGGCCTTGCGTGTGCCAGTCCTGTGTCATCACCACGTTCGAAAACGCTTTGGCCATCTTGTTGATGACCGGCACCACCTGCTCGCCTTCCTTTACGGCGAGGCTGCCGCCGGGCAGGAAGCAGTTCTGCACGTCGATCACGAGCAGCGCGGATGCATCGTCCGGCTTGATCGATGCCGCTGCTAAGAGCGCGCTTGGCACGAGGGTCGCGAGCGCCGTCGTTGCAAGCGCCGTCAAGATGTGTCGCCGATCCAGCATGGTCCGCCTCCCTCCAGATTGAACGGGGGAGAGCCTAGTTCCGCTCGTGTACGAACAGAAGCCCGAAAATGCAGCCGGATGTGGTCAGCGCATGGGCCTTTCAGCCTTTCGGCTGGATGCCGTCGCGTACCGCGCGGAAGCGGGTGAAGGCGGCCGGCCACTGGTCGCGCGGGGCGCTGGCGATGATGCGCAGCGAAGCGCCACCGCTGCTGAAGCGGATCCACTGCACCACGGTCACCGCCGTCTTGTCCTTGCCGCTGATACCGTCGATCCGGGTCTCGAAACCCTGCTGGCCGTTGATGCGAAGCGGCTCGGACATGGTGACGCGCGACTCGCGCACGCCAGGAATCTGCAGCGCCGCCTCCTGGGCGAAGCGGGCGCGGTCGTCGGCCTGCTGCGGGGTGGCGCCGATCACGCCGAGGATCATGAACGGCTTCGATTCATAGCCTGTGCCCTCGTCGCCGTCGGCCAGGATGATGCTCGAGCCCGGCGCCAGCGTGCGGACGTCCTTGAATTCGGCGAGATCGGTGATCTTGAACGGCATCAGCGCGAGCTGCTCGTCGGCCGAGACCTGCTTGCGGGTGGCGACGCTCGCAAACATCTGCCGCACCGCCTCGTCGGTGTAGATCTTGATCGCATTCTCCGGAATCTGCACCGCGACATAGCCGGAGAAGCCGGCGCCCGGCACGATCATCGAATAGCGCCTCACGGGGGTTTCGCCGGCCTTGCCGCTCTCGGTGGTGAAATAGGCCAGGCCCGCAGGCGTCTCGATCTTGTCCTGCTTGACGCCGTTGGTTCCGGCCGGATTGGAATTGAAGGCGCTCACGACCTCGCCATAAGCCGCCGGCGGCAGCTCGGTGATCAGCACCTTGACGTTGCCGTCCTCGCTCTGGAAGCCCGGAAACGTCTTGGCCGTGCTGAGGCCGACCAACGGCACCATGCCGAGGCGCAAGCCAGGCGGGAAAACGGCGTCGGCAGCCAGAGCCGGAAGTGCGGAGGCGACGAGGAGGGCGAGCGCAGCGAGGGGGCGGGTCAGCTTCATGGGCACTCTGATTGGTTCACATTGAGGCCGTTCGATGGTCGGCCACCGAGCCGCTTTGTCGCGCGGCGCAGCCTCGATGGCGGCTCTCCGGCGCCCGCCTTTTAGCGGGTTTGCCTCGCCGGTAACAGGGCGCGCGGATCATGGTGGCGGGGGCTGGCTGATATCTGAACCTGTTAATAATTCCTCACCCGCAAGGGCGGTTCAGCCCGGATATGATGCTTCAAAACGCGATGTTTTCACGGTCGAAACTTGCGTTCTCTCCTTGCGGGCCCCTCCCCCCCTCCTATATGAGCGTCAACCATCGCAATATCGCGAATGTTTGATCTTAGGGGGTTTCGGTTCGGGTGCCTTCTGGGCCCAGCCAGCCTGCCGCAAAAACAAGGATATCAGGACCATGGGAAAGGTCATCGGGATCGACCTCGGTACCACGAATTCGTGCGTCGCCGTAATGGATGGCAAGAACGCCAAAGTCATCGAGAATTCCGAAGGCATGCGCACGACGCCTTCGATCGTCGCCGTGACCGACGACGGTGAGCGCCTCGTCGGCCAGCCTGCCAAGCGCCAGGCCGTCACCAATCCCGAGCGCACCTTCTTCGCAGTGAAGCGCCTGATCGGCCGCCGCTACGACGACCCGATGGTCGAGAAGGACAAGAAGCTCGTTCCGTACAAGATCGTGAAGGCTTCCAACGGCGACGCCTGGGTCGAGGCCGACGGCCAGACCTACTCGCCCTCGCAGGTCTCTGCCTTCATCTTGCAGAAGATGAAGGAGACCGCGGAAGCTCATCTCGGCCAGAAGGTCGACCAGGCCGTCATCACCGTCCCCGCCTACTTCAACGACGCCCAGCGCCAGGCGACCAAGGACGCCGGCAAGATCGCGGGCCTTGAAGTGCTGCGCATCATCAACGAGCCGACCGCGGCTGCGCTCGCTTATGGTCTGGACAAGACCAAGGCCGGTACGATCGCCGTGTACGACCTCGGCGGCGGCACGTTCGACGTCTCGATTCTCGAAATCGGCGACGGCGTGTTCGAGGTGAAGTCGACCAACGGCGACACCTTCCTCGGCGGCGAAGACTTCGACATGCGCCTGGTCGGCTATCTCGCTGACGAGTTCCAGAAGGAGCAGGGCATCAACCTGCGCAACGACAAGCTCGCGTTGCAGCGCCTGAAGGAAGCCGCTGAAAAGGCCAAGATCGAGCTGTCGTCGACGACGCAGACCGAGATCAACCTGCCCTTCATCACCGCGGACCAGACCGGCCCGAAGCATCTGACGATGAGGCTCACCCGCGCCAAGTTCGAAGCGCTGGTTGACGACCTCGTCCAGAAGACCGTCGAGCCCTGCCGCAAGGCGCTGAAGGATGCCGGCCTCACCGCCGCCGAGATCGGCGAAGTGGTGCTGGTCGGTGGCATGTCGCGCATGCCGAAGGTCCAGGAAGTCGTGAAGCAGCTGTTCGGCAAGGAGCCGCACAAGGGCGTCAACCCGGACGAAGTCGTGGCGATCGGCGCCGCGATCCAGGCCGGCGTGCTTCAGGGCGACGTCAAGGACGTGCTGCTGCTCGACGTGACCCCGCTGTCGCTGGGCATCGAGACGCTGGGCGGCGTGTTCACCCGCATCATCGACCGCAACACCACGATCCCGACCAAGAAGAGCCAGGTGTTCTCGACCGCCGAGGACAGCCAGAACGCGGTTACGATCCGCGTCTTCCAGGGCGAGCGTGAAATGGCGGCCGACAACAAGATGCTCGGCCAGTTCGACCTGATGGGCATTCCGCCGGCCCCGCGCGGCATGCCGCAGATCGAAGTGACCTTCGACATCGACGCCAACGGCATCGTCAACGTGTCGGCCAAGGACAAGGCGACTTCCAAGGAGCAGCAGATTCGCATCCAGGCTTCCGGCGGTCTGTCGGAAGCCGACATCGAGAAGATGGTCAAGGACGCCGAGGCCAATGCCGAGGCCGACAAGAAGCGCCGCGAGGCGGTCATGGCCAAGAACGATGCGGACGGACTGGTGCATTCGACCGAGAAGGCGCTGGCCGAGCACGGTTCGAAGATCGCAGAGACCGAGCGCCGTTCCATCGAGGATGCCGTCAGCGACCTCAAGGAAGCGCTGAAGGGCGACGATGCCGAAGCGATCAAGGCCAAGACCCAAACGCTGGCCCAGGCTTCGATGAAGCTCGGCGAGGCCATTTACACGCAGCAGGCCGAGGCCGACGCCAAGAAGGATGCGGCCAAGGACGACGTCGTCGACGCGGAATTCACCGAAGTCGACGACGACAAGAACAACAAGAAGTCCGCCTGAACCCCGCGAGGGTGATGATGCGGACGACTTGGACCCCACACGCGCCAACGGCCTCCTCCCTCGCGGGGAGGCCATCGTGCCGGGCCGGGCGGGCCAAGACTCTGTTAAAATCGGCCCCGTCACGATCGATCAATTCCCAGCCGCTATGCTGAATGCCGCCATGCTGGCCTCTGCCATAAGGCGGAGGAGCGCTTATATCGTCGCGTGGCGACGTCGTTTCGCTCCGATTTGAATCGCGATTGGATAGACCGAGCTCATCATGTCCACGTCCACCAAGCGCTGCTACTACGAAACCCTCGAAGTCGAACGCGGTGCCGACGATTCCGTCCTGAAATCGTCGTTCCGCAAGCTGGCGATGAAGTTTCACCCCGACCGCAATCCCGGGGACAACACCAGCGAAGTCAAGTTCAAGGAAATCAACGAGGCCTACGAGGTCCTGAAAGATAAGGACAAGCGCGCAGCCTATGACCGTTACGGTCATGCCGCCTTCGAGCAGGGCGGCGGCGGCGGCGCCGGTTTCGGCGCGGGCTTCGCCTCCTCCTTCTCCGACATTTTCGAAGATTTGTTCGGCATGGCCGGACAGCGCGGCGGTGGCCGCGGCGGCCGCGAGCGCGGCGCCGACCTGCGCTACAACATGGAAATCACGCTCGAGGAAGCTTTTGGTGGCAAGACCGCGCAGATCGAGATCCCGGTCTCGGTCACCTGCGAGGCCTGTTCGGGCATCGGCGCCAAGGCCGGCACCAAGCCGAAGACCTGCTCGACCTGCGGCGGCGCCGGACGCGTACGACAGTCGCAGGGCTTCTTCACGCTGGAGCGGACCTGTCCGGGCTGCCAGGGCCGCGGCCAGATGATCGAGGACGCCTGCCCGTCCTGCTCGGGTCAGGGGCGCGTCACCCGCGAGCGGAATCTGTCGGTCAACATTCCTCCGGGCGTCGAGGACGGCACCAGGATCAGGCTCGCCGGCGAGGGCGAGGCCGGGGTCCGCGGCGGCCCGCCCGGCGACCTCTACATCTTCCTGTCGCTGTCCCAGCACCAGTTCTTCCAGCGCGACGGCGCCGATCTGCATTGTCGTGTGCCGATCTCGATGGTGACGGCCGCGCTTGGCGGCGAATTCGAGGTGCCGACCATCGAGAAAGGCAAGACCAAGGTGAAGGTCCCCGCCGGCACCCAGTCCAGCCGCCGATTCCGCATTGCATCAAAAGGCATGCCGGTGCTGCGCTCGCGCCAGATGGGCGACATGTATGTTCAGGTCGTGGTCGAGACTCCGCAAAATCTCACCAAGAAGCAGCAGGAATTGCTGGCCGAATTCGAAAAGCTTTCCTCCGGCAACACCCAACCGGAATCCGAGGGCTTCTTCACCAAGGTCAAGGACTTCTTCGGTAATCGGGCGAATTGACCCGGCTTGACCGTACCGCCTTCGGCCTATACCTCTTTGTGACCATTTTCTGACACGCCGCGGTCACGCGGTCCCGTCCGGTCCCGACATGCCATTGCCATCGTCCGCGCGTGCGTTGAAGAAGCCCCGTCTCGATGACGAGGTGCGTTTTCTCCGGTCATGGATTGAAAAGCCCCTCCACATGGGCGCGGTGATGCCGTCGGGCAAGCTGCTGGCCCGGACCATGGCCCATTACGTCGACGTCAATTCGGACGCGCCGGTGGTCGAGCTCGGACCCGGCACGGGTGCCATCACCTCGGCCTTGGTCGAGCGCGGCGTCGATCAAAAGCGTCTCGTTCTGGTCGAATACAATCCCGGCTTCTGCGCCCTGCTGCGCGACCGCTATCCGCAGGCCAAGGTGGTGCAGGGCGATGCCTATCGCCTCCGTGACACGCTCTGGAACGTCTTGAGTGCGCCGGCCTCCGCGGTGGTGTCGGGCCTGCCGCTGGTCACAAAACCGATGCTGACGCGGCTGCGGCTTATCCGCGATGCCTTCACGGCGCTGGCGCCCGGTGCGCCCTTCGTGCAGTTCACCTATGCGGTGGTGCCGCCGATTCCGAAATCGCTGCCCGGCGTGTCCACAGAGGCCTCGGAGCGGATCTGGATGAACCTTCCGCCGGCCCGCGTCTGGGTGTATCGCAAGGACTAATTCCGCCGGCATTCCTCTTTGCGTGGCGGGCTCGTTTCGCCGAACGCATGGAAGCGGATGTCCGCACCCAAAATCCTGATCATTCCCGGCTCGCTGCGCACCGGCTCGCACAATGCGAAGCTGGCGGCGGTCGCCGCCTATGAATTCGTCCAGGCCGGTGTCGAGATCACGCGCATCTCGCTCGCCGATTTTCCGTTGCCGATCTATGACGGCGATCTTCAGGCCAAGTCCGGTTTGCCCAGGCACGCGATCAATCTCAAGCGCATGATCGGCGCGCATCATGGCGTGCTGATCGTCTCGCCCGAATACAATGCCTCGGTGCCGCCGCTGCTGAAGAACGCGATCGACTGGGTCAGCCGCGTGCATGAATTGCATGAGGCGCGCGGCGACGTGTTCCGCAATCGCGCCTTCGCGCTCGCCGGTGCCTCGCAGAGCCGGCTCGGTGCCGCGCGCGCGCTGCAGGCGCTGCGGCTGATCTTGACCTCCTGCCACGCCAATGTGATTGCCAACCAGCTCACGCTCGCCTTTGCCGATCAGGCCTATGACGATATGGACAGGCTGAAGCACGAGGGCGATATCGCCGCGTTGAAGGAGCTGGTGCGGCAGTTGATCGATTTTTCCCAACGCATGATGTGAGGTGACATGACGCCAGCCGAGATCGCCCCGAAAGACCGCCTGATCGTCGCGCTTGATCTGCCCAGCGTTGATGCCGCGGAAGCGATGATCAACCGGCTCGGCGACAGCGTCACCTTCTACAAGATCGGTTATCGGCTCGCTTATGCCGGCGGCTTGCCGCTGGTCGGCAAGCTCGCCGACAAGGGCAAGAAGGTCTTTCTCGATCTCAAGCTGCACGACATCGGCAACACCGTGACGCAGGGCGTCGAAAGCATCACCAGGCTGGGGGCGACCTTCCTCACCGTGCACGCCTATCCGCAGACGATGAAGGGCGCCGTCGAAGGCCGCGGCAGTTCCAACCTGAAGATCCTCGCCGTCACGGTGCTGACCTCCTACAACGAGGACGATCTGCATGCGGCAGGCTTCCGGCTCGGCGTCTCCGAGTTGGTCGAAGCGCGCGCGCATCAGGCGCAGGTGCTCGGCGTCGACGGGCTGGTGTCGTCGCCCGAGGAAGTTGGTAGCCTGCGCAAGATCGTCGGCCACCAGATGAGGCTCGTCACCCCCGGCATCCGTCCGGCGGGCGCGGCGACCGGCGACCAGAAGCGCATCATGACGCCGGGACGCGCGATTGCGGCCGGTGCGGACTATCTCGTCGTCGGACGGCCGGTGCTGGAAGCCACCGATCCCAAGGCGGTCGCAGAAACCATCCAGGCCGAGATCGCGCAGGCGCTCGGAGCATGATCCGGAAAAGTGTGCAGCGGTTTTCCGATCAGATCATGCTCAAACAGAGACTATCAACAGAGGGAGAAGAACAATGGCAAAGGGTTACTGGATCGGACGCGTCGATGTGAGCAATGACGAGGGCTACAAGCCCTACGCCGTCGCCAACGGTCCGATCTTCAAGAAATGGGGTGGCCGCTTCGCCGTTCGCGGCGGCAAGTTCACCACCGTCGAAGGCGCCAGCCGCACCCGCAACGTCGTGATTGAATTCCCGGACTACGAGACCGCGATCGCCTGTTACAACTCGCCGGAATACCAGGCCAACATCAAGGTGCGCCAGCCGCACTCCATAGCCGATCTCATCATCATCGAGGGCCATGACGGCCCGCAGCCGTCAGACGGTTGAGCGCGATCCCGTCTCGCCCTCCCTTCCGGGAAGGGCTATCGCATATGGCGTCCTGGCGCGGTCTGCGTGCGCGCCTCGTCCTTCGAGACGACCGCTTTGCGGTCTCCTCAGGATGAGGCTAAGCAGCACCGGCCCCCGTGGAATTTGTTGCCACGTATTCCGACCTCATCCTGAGGGGCCGCCGTAGGCGGGCGTCTCGAAGGATGGCCGCAAGCAAATTGCCCTCCAGGGGAAGGTAGGGGCGCGCCTGCGCCCGTGATCTCCCCTCGGTTGCCGGAACTGCATCCCGCCGCTACAACGGCCGTGAGAGGATCACACCATGTCCGACATGCGCTTGATTGTTGCTGGAGCCGGCGGCCGGATGGGCCGGGCGCTGACGCGGGCGATTGCAGAAAGCAAAGGCGCGGTGCTGGCCGGAGCGCTGGAGGCGCCGGGCTCGGAGCTGCTCGGCAAGGATGCCGGCGTGCTCGCAGGCCTGCCCGCCAACGGCATCAAACTCTCCGGCGACCTCTGGGCGTTGTCGAAGGACGCCGACGGCATTCTGGATTTCACCGTGCCCGCGGCGACCCTCGCCAATGTCGCAATCGCCGCCGAGCGCGGCCTCGTCCACGTCGTCGGCACGACGGGTCTTTCCGGCTCCGACAATGCCGTGATCAAGAGCGTCACCAACCGCGCCGTCGTGGTGCAGTCCGGCAATATGAGCCTGGGCGTCAATCTGCTCGCCGCCGTGGTCAAGCGCGTCGCCAAGGCGCTCGACGAGAACTTCGATATCGAGATCGTCGAAACCCACCACCGCATGAAGATCGATGCGCCCTCGGGCACGGCGCTGATGCTGGGCCAGGCCGCTGCAGCCGGCCGCGGCGTCGCGCTCGACGAGCATGCAGACCGGGGCCGCGACGGCATCACCGGTGCACGCCGGCCCGGCGACATCGGTTTTGCGTCGTTGCGCGGCGGCACCGCGGCCGGCGATCACAGCGTGAGCTTCCTCGGCCCGTTCGAACGTCTGACGCTGTCGCATCACGCCGAGGATCGCATGCTGTTTGCCCACGGCGCGCTGAAGGCGGCGCTCTGGGCGCACGGCAAGAAGCCGGGGCACTACTCCATGGCCGACGTGCTCGGCCTGTCTGACATCTGAACGAACGAGTGCATGATCCGGAAAAGTGCGGAGCGGTTTTTCCGATAAGATCATGCTCAAAACAATAACCGGAACGGAAAGCAGTCAATGAGCGAACGTCTTCTCGTGCTGGTGCGGCACGGCCAGAGCGAATGGAATCTGAAGAACCTGTTCACGGGCTGGAAGGATCCCGACCTCAGCGAACTCGGCGTGAAGGAGGCAACCGAAGCCGGCCGCAAGCTGAAGGCGCAGGGCCTCGTGTTCGATGTCGCCTACACCTCGGTGTTGACGCGCGCACAGCACACGCTCGATCTCATTCTCGGCGAGCTCGACCAGAAGGGCCTGCCGACGGCGAAGGACCTCGCGCTGAACGAGCGCGACTATGGCGATCTCTCCGGCCTCAACAAGGACGACGCGCGCAAGAAGTGGGGCGAGGACCAGGTGCTGATCTGGCGCCGCTCCTACGACGTGCCGCCGCCCGGTGGCGAAAGCCTGAAGGACACCCTCGCGCGTGCGCTGCCCTACTATGTGCAGGAGATTCTGCCCGGTGTGCTCAACGGCAAGCGCACTTTGGTTGCCGCTCACGGCAATTCGCTGCGCGCGCTCATCATGGTGTTGGAAAAGCTTTCGCCCGAAGGCATTTTGAAGCGGGAGCTCGCGACGGGTGTGCCGATTATCTATCGGCTCAATGCAGATTCGACCGTGGCGTCCAAGCTGGATCTGGCGGGGTAGCATCGGCACCGTAGGGTGAGCAAAGCGTAGCGTGCCCACCGTGCATCAGCGATTGCGGAACGAGGATGGGCATAGCGCGCGAAGAGCGCGCCTTTGCCCATCCTACGAAATCTACTGCATCCCCAACTGCCCGGCTTCCCAGCCCAGCATCGCCTGCTTGCGGGTGATGCCCCAGTGGTAGCCGGTGAGCGTGCCGCTCTTGCCGAGTGCGCGGTGGCAGGGCACGACGAAGGAAACGGGGTTCTTGCCGACCGCAGCACCAACGGCGCGTGAGGCCTTCGGGCTGTTGATGTTGCAGGCGATGTCCGAATAAGACACCGCGCGGCCCATCGGGATTTTCAGCAGCGTCTCCCACACCCGTACCTCGAAATCGGTGCCGATCATCACCACGCGCAGCGGTTGATCCGGCCGCCACAGCTTTGTGTCGAAGATGCGCTGCGCCAGCGGCGCGGTGCCTTCGTGATCCTCGACATAGGTCGCGTTCCGCCAGCGCCGGGTCATATCGGCGAGCGCGACCTTCTCTTCGCCGTGATCGGCGAAGGCGAGGCCGGAGAGGCCGCGGTCGGTCGCGATCACGATCGCGGTGCCGAACGGCGAGTGATGGAAACCGTAGCGCAAGATGAGCCCCGCGCCGCCGTTCTTCCATTCGCCCGGCGACATCGCCTCATGGGTGACGAAGAGATCGTGCAGCCGGCCCGGACCCGACAGGCCCGAATCGAGCGCCGCGTCGAGGATGCTCGCGGAATCGCGCAGCAGGCCCTTGGCATGATCGAGGGTGAGCGCCTGCATAAAAGCCTTCGGCGTGATCGAGGCCCAGCGGCGGAACAAATGGTGCAGCTCGTCCGGCGTGACGCCGGCCGCATCCGCCATCGCCTCGATGGTCGGCTGTGCGCGCCAATTTTCGGAGATGAAGGCGATCGCCCGGCGCACGGAATCATAGTCGCGCATCGCGGCGTTCTGGGAGCCCGGCCCGGCCAGGCGTTGGTCATGTATCGCGAGTGTCATCATGACCACAAATGTAGGAGCGCGCGGGGTGCGAAACCACCCGATTTCCGATCCGCAAATCAGGTGACCGGATTGTAGGTCGGGCCGCGTTTGGCGGCATTTAATGCTTCAACCAAGCCTTTGTAAAAACTTGCCTTTTCGTCCGGTCCCAGAAAGCCGGCGATCTGGATCTGGTGGCCTCGCGAGATCAGATAGAGATGCTCGATGCCAAAATCCTCGTCGATTTCCATGTCGAGCCGGACCCAGAGCGGATTGAACGTCCACTCGAGGACCTGGCCGCGTTGGCTGACGCGCCGCACGCGCAATTCAGATGGCGTGACCACGATCTCCTCGCTGGCCCGCGCCGCGCGGAAATTGGCCTTGAAGGCCCACCAGATCACCAGCACGTCCAGGCCGAAGAAGCCAAACACCGGCCACGCGCCCATCATCAGGAAGACGAGGCCGGTGACGAAGCTGACAGCGCTCAGAAACAGCATCACGGCAAGGAAGCCGGTGCGGTTCAGCGAGCGGTGCGGCGTCAGCCGCGCGGAAAAGATCTGAGGCTCGGCCTCGCTTTCAGATCGTTCGCGCTCAATTTCGTTGCCTGTGCTCATCGTCCCTCAGTATATCCCGATCATGGCGAAAATCACCCGCAAGCCGGCCCCGCGCAAAGCGGCCGTGCCGAAGAAAAAGGCGAAAGCGGTCGTCGCGAAGCCAAAGGCCCCCGCAAAAAAGTCGCTCAAGGCGACAAAACCCTGGACGCCGGCTGAGGTCCACGAGGTTTTCAGCCGTTTCCGCAAAGCCAACCCGGAGCCGAAAGGCGAGCTCGAGCACGTCAATCCGTTCACGCTGCTGGTCGCAGTGGTGCTGTCGGCGCAGGCAACCGATGCCGGCGTCAACAAGGCAACGCGTGCATTGTTCGAGATCGCCGACACGCCGCAGAAGATGCTCGATCTCGGCGAAGAACGCCTGCGCGAGTACATCAAGACCATCGGTCTCTACCGCACCAAGGCCAGGAACGTCATCGCGCTGTCGGCAAAGGTGCTCAGCGAGTTCGGCGGCGAGGTGCCGTGCACGCGGGCCGAGATCGAGTCGCTGCCGGGAGCCGGGCGGAAAACTGCCAACGTCGTGCTCAACATGGCCTTCGGCGAGCACACCATGGCGGTCGATACGCATGTCTTCCGCGTCGGTAATCGGACGGAACTTGCGCCCGGCAAGACGCCGCTGGAGGTTGAGCTTGGTCTCGAAAAGCTGATCCCGGCCGAATTCATGCTCCACGCCCATCATTGGCTGATCCTGCACGGTCGCTATACTTGCCTCGCGCGCAAGCCGCGCTGCGAGGTGTGCCTGATCAACGATCTCTGCCGATGGCCGGAAAAGACGGTCTGAGCGAGAATTACGCGGTCATAAGGCTGTTGGGGTGAAGTCGTGAGTCAGCAAGGCCAGATCGCACCGTCATCGCCTGCCGCCGCGGCACCGACCCCACCACCCAAGCCCACGCAACCACCGGCGAGCTCGCTGTGGAGCCGGCTCGCGATCCCGCTGTTCGCGGTGATCGTCGCACTCGGCTTCGTCGCGCTGGCAACGCAGCGCTTCGACGAATGGGTCGGCAACGCAGTGGTCCAGACCACCAACGACGCCTATGTGCGCGCCGAGCTGACGCGGCTTGCGAGCCGCGTCTCCGGCGAAGTGCTGACGGTCGGGGTCACCGACTTCCAGCGCGTCAAGGCCGGCGATCTCCTGATCCAGATCGATCCTGCCGACTATGAACTTTGGTGGAATTACCGGTTGCGTTGTCCGGCGGCAGCAGCGCGACCTGCGCGCCGGTCGCCGGCGCAATGCGCTCGAAGGTGGCGCGGCTCGGATCGGAATTGGACAGCAGCGTGATGATCAGCGGCAGCGTTTGCCGCCTATACCCAGCTCATGCGGCTTGGCGGTGCCGAGATCGGCGTGGCGCTGATGGGGACGTGGCTGCGCGTCCGCGAGCAAATCCATTCCTTCTCTCCTCTGGGGGATTGTCCCATTGCGGAGACACCCTCTCCCCGACCCTCTCCCGCAAGCGGGAGAGGGAGCGTCCCGTCACCGCATCTGCCGCGCCGGCTCGATCAGCTCGGGCCGCGGGCCTGATAGCCGCTTGTGCATGTGGACCATGAAGGCCATGCCGAAGATCGGCGTCGCCAGATTGACGATCGGGATCGAGACGAAGGCCGCGATGAACAGGCCTGCGGTGAAGATGGTGGCGGCGTTGTCGCGCCGCATCGCCTTGGCTTCCTCCGGCGAGCGGAAGCGCATCGCGGCGAGCTCGAAATATTCGCGGCCGAGCAGCCAGGCGGCGGCGAGGAAGAAGACCAGGAAACCGGCGCCGGCGAAAAGCACCAGCGGCAACGCGATCAGATAGACAAGGATCGTCAGCAGTGCGGTCTTGACGCCCTCGTAGATCGCCTGGCTGAACGGCAGCGCCGAACCCGGCCGCTCGGCCGGATAGTGCTCGCGCTCGACGATGTCGGCGACGTCGTCGACGAACAGGCTCGCCACCAGCGAGGTGATCGCGGGCATCAGGAATAGGCCGCCGAACACAACGCCGAGGCCGGCAGCGATCGAGACGATCCAGGACAGTACCTCGAGCGATGAGTGCCAGCCCGGACCGAGCAGGCCTTCCAGCCAGACCTCGCCATAGGTCGCAAACCAGCTCAGCAGCCGCTGCAAGCCGATCGCGAGTACGATGATCAGCACCAGCGCGACGCCGATCGACCGCCACAGGATCGAGCGCATCGCCGGCGACATCATTTGCGACAGCGCCTTTACGGCGGCATCTAGCATGGGAGTACCTCTCGCGAAACCACCCGCGAGAGGTAGACACAGGAGGCTCGTTCGGCAAGGGAGGCCGACTGACTCTGACCGCGTCATAGGAACCCTCGCCCTCATCCTGAGGAGCTTGCGTAGCAAGCGTCTCGAAGGATAGAGGCCCGAAGCTAGCGGCGGGGCCTTCATGGTTCGAGACGCGCTTCGCGCTCCTCACCATGAGGGGCTTCTACGACGTAATCCGACTGCAGCGGCTCAAGGCTGCGCCGCGATACTGGCCCAGCAGGTGATCCCGCTACAGACCGTGCTCCATCGACCAAAACCCTTGTAGATCTGGGCGGCGACCTGCTCCTGCTGCTTCAAGGTGCCTCGGCCTTGATCTGCGGGTCGGAGACGTCGCCGATCCCCTGGAGATGGAAGTGGTCGTCCGAGGTGTCGAAGCCGAAGAAGTCGTCACGGCGGACCTGCTGGAAAAGTGCTCCTGCGCGAAGGGCTGCTTCTTGAACTTCGACAGGCAGTCGAAACGCACGATCGGTGAGACGACGACGTCGCCGACCTCGAATTCCTTGCCGATGCCGCCGGCCGCGCTTGTCGTGATGACGAGCGTCGGCTGCACTTCGGTGATGATCTGGCGCCAGACGTCGATGTTCGTTCGCTGTCTTCTTCACCGCGGCATCCGCCACGCGTTTGATCGTGAAGGTCTCGCGCGGCGGCGGCGTCGTGATCGGATCGAAACCAAGATTTCGCTCAACCCATTTACGGTCAGCCAGCGTCGCATTGTCTCCGCCAATTGATTTTTGACAAACGTCTTCTGTCGCGAGCCCGGTGACCCGGTGCCTGCAATCTTAAATCGTACTCCTTGGCGCCAAAGGGTCGTGACCGCTGACCGATTCAGCGCCGATGTGAGGCTGTCGAGGTTCTGCCCTGACAAACAAGAGGTCTTTTGAAAAAAATATTGCTCGATACCTGAACCAATCCGACCTTGAGATTACACCTATAGTTGAGGTGCGACAATCCGCCTTCCAATCACAAACGGAGGAAGTCATGGCAAGCCTGACCAAGCGTGTCGCGTTGGAGAACAGCGCACGGAAGTTGCCGAAGGGCGCCAAGCACGTCGGTGCGGCCGATCCCAAGCAGGAAATCGAGGTCAGCGTCCGCCTGCGTGCCAAGCGCTCGGACGACGAGCAGGTGATGGCGTTGGGTGCGCAACCGCCGCGCGAGCGAAAATATCTCTCGCGTGCCGAGTTCGGTGCAGAGATGGGAGCCGACCCCACCGATGTCGCCAAGATCGACGATTTCGCGCACCATCACGATCTCAACGTCAAGAGCGTGCATCTGGCGTCTCGTACGGTAAAGCTGACCGGCACGGTGAAGGCGATGAGCGCGGCCTTCGGCGTCAAGCTCAACAAAGTGAAGCACGACGGCGCGACCTATCGCATGCGCAAGGGCAACGTGCAGATCCCGGCCGAGCTTGAGGGGATCGTGGTCGGCGTGCACGGGCTCGACAACCGGCCGGTGGCGCAGCCGCATTTCCGGCGCAAGTTGCCGAACAAGGGCGCGAGCGCGAGGGCGGCACAGGGAGGCAGTTTCTCGGTCGAGCAGATCGCCCGGCTCTACAATTTCCCCGGCGGCGAGACCGGCGCCGACCAGTGCATCGCCATCATCGAGCTCAACGACATCGATCAGAAGGGTCATCCCACGGGGGCCGGCTACAAGACCTCCGACCTGCGCGCCTTCTTCAAGAAGGCGGGCATCCCGATGCCGAAGATCGCGCCCGTGAGCGTCGACGGCGGCGCCAACAAGCCCGGCCATTCCGAGGCCGACGGCGAGGTCGTGCTCGACATCGAGGTCGCCGGTGCGATCGCGCCGGGCGCCAAGATCGTGGTCTATTTCGCCCCCAACACCACCAACGGCTTCATCGACGCGGTGAAAGCCGCTGTTCATGACACCGCGCGAAAGCCCTCGGTGATCTCGATCAGCTGGGGCGGACCGGAAGACCAGGAGGGCTCGCAGCAATTCGTCGACGGCCTCAACGAGGCGATCCGCGATGCCGCGGCGATGGGCGTCACCGTCTGCGTCGCCTCCGGCGACAACGGCTCGGCCGACATGGGCCAGGATTGGGACGGCAAGCCGCACGCAGACTTCCCCGCCTCGAGTCCCTTCGCGCTCGCCTGCGGCGGCACCAATCTCAAGGCGCCGAACGGCCACATCAACGAGGTGGTCTGGAATGGCGGGCCGCAGGGCGGCGCGGGCGGTGGCGGCGTCAGCGTCATGTTCGCGCAGCCGAAATACCAAGCCCACGCGCACGTGCCGAAATCGCCGGTGCATCGGAGCGGACGCGGCGTCCCTGACGTCGCCGGCGATGCCGATCCCGCGACCGGCTATCAGATCTTCCTCAACGGCGTCGGCACCACGATCGGCGGCACCAGCGCGGTGGCGCCGCTGATGGCCGGATTGATCGCTCGCATCAACGAGGCGACGATAAAGAAATTCGGCAAGACCGTCGGCTTTATCAACCCGCTGATTTACGCCTCGCACGCGCAAGGCGTGTTCCGCGACATCACGGCCGGCAACAACGATATCACCGGCGACCTGCACGGCATGTACAAGGCCGGCCCGGGCTGGGACCCCTGTTGCGGTCTCGGCGTCCCCGACGGTGCCGCGTTGCAGAATTTGCTGGCGGTGTGATGATTTTCTCCTTCTCCCCGTTGTTGCGGGGAGAGGGTCTCTCTTCCGTCATTGCGAGCGCAGCGAAGCAATCCAGAATCGCTCCGCAGAGGCAGCCTGGATTGCTTCGCTACGCGTAACTGCCCAGGTGGCCGTTTGTATTCTCTTGACTGACCACATGTGTTTGTGAGTCAAGGTATGGGTGACGCCGCCAAATTCCTCATTGTCTGTG
>NZ_JADPJJ010000135.1:0-61753 GCF_023073375.1 Bradyrhizobium sp. 197
CACCTCACGATGACGCCCTTGCGCTTCGCTAATCCTTCGCCGCCATCAGGCTGGATAGAGGACTTCCACCTCCAAGCTGTCGTTCATACTCGGCACACAACAAAAACCCCGGCATTGCTGCCGGGGTTTCGCATTTTGTGGTTTGCCGGAGTGGCTGGATCAGAAATCCATGCCGCCCATGCCGCCGCCCGGGGGCATTGCGGGGCCGGAGCCGCCCTTCTTGGGCAACTCGGCGACCATGGCTTCCGTGGTGATCAGCAGGGCCGCAACCGAGGCTGCGTTCTGGATCGCGGTGCGCACGACCTTGGTCGGGTCGATGATGCCCTTGGTGACCAGGTTGACGTACTCGCCGGTCTGGGAGTCGAAGCCGTAAGCATACGTCTTGTTCTCCAGGATCTTGCCGACGATCACCGAGCCGTCTTCACCGGCGTTGATCGCGATCTGGCGAGCGGGCGCGGAGAGCGCCTTGCGCACGATCTCGACGCCGGTCTTCTGGTCGTCGTTCTTGGTGCGCAGGCCCTTGAGCTGCTCGGAAGCACGGAGCAGGGCGACGCCGCCGCCCGGGACAATGCCTTCTTCCACAGCCGCGCGGGTCGCATGCATCGCGTCATCAACGCGATCCTTGCGCTCCTTCACCTCGACCTCCGTCGCGCCGCCGACGCGGATCACCGCGACGCCGCCCGCGAGCTTGGCGAGACGCTCCTGGAGCTTCTCACGGTCGTAGTCCGAGGTGGTTTCCTCGATCTGCGCCTTGATCTGGGCCACGCGCGCCTCGATGTCGGCCTTCTTGCCGGCCCCGCTGACGATGGTGGTGTTTTCCTTGTCGATCATCACCTTCTTGGCGCGACCGAGCATGGCGAGCGTGACATTCTCCATCTTGATGCCGAGATCTTCCGAGATCGCCTGACCACCGGTCAGAACCGCGATGTCCTGCAGCATGGCCTTGCGGCGATCGCCGAAGCCCGGAGCCTTGACGGCCGCGACCTTCAGGCCGCCGCGGAGACGGTTGACGACCAGGGTGGCAAGAGCTTCGCCTTCGACGTCTTCGGCGATAATCACTAGCGGTTTGCCGCTCTGCACCACGGCTTCCAACAAGGGAAGCAATTCATTCAACTGAGATAGCTTCTTTTCGTTGATGAGGACGTAAGCATCTTCCATTTCAACGCGCATCTTGTCGGCGTTGGTGACGAAGTAGGGCGAGATGTAGCCGCGGTCGAACTGCATGCCCTCGACAACCTCGAGTTCGGTCTCGAGCGACTTGGCTTCTTCAACCGTGATGACGCCCTCGTTGCCGACCTTCTTCATGGCGTCGGAGAGGAACTTGCCGATTTCGGCATCGCCGTTGGCGGAGATGGTTCCGACCTGGGCGATTTCCTCGTTCGAGGTGACCTTCTTGGAGTTCTTGACGAGGTCGGCGACCACGGCTTCCACGGCCAGGTCGATACCACGCTTCAGGTCCATCGGGTTCATGCCGGCGGCAACCGACTTGGCGCCTTCACGAACGATCGCAGCCGCGAGCACGGTTGCGGTGGTGGTGCCGTCACCGGCCGCGTCAGCCGACTTGGAGGCGACTTCGCGCACCATCTGCGCGCCCATGTTCTCGAACTTGTCGTCGAGCTCGATCTCCTTGGCGACGGTGACGCCGTCCTTGGTGATGCGGGGAGCGCCGAACGACTTGTCGAGGACGACGTTGCGGCCCTTGGGGCCGAGCGTCACCTTGACGGCGTTGGCGAGGATGTCGACGCCACGCAGCATCTTGTCGCGTGCATCGACGCCGAATTTGACTTCTTTAGCTGCCATCTGGATTTTTCCTTAGGTGTCTAGCTGGGTGGGGAGAGGGGGCTGTTAGGCCGCCTTCTTCTTGGAAGCGGGGACGTCGAGGACGCCCATGACATCGCTTTCCTTCATGATCAGCAGATCGACGTTGTCGATCTTGACTTCAGTGCCGGACCACTTGCCGAACAGCACGCGGTCGCCGACCTTCAGGTCGATCGGGATCAGCTTGCCGGCTTCGTCGCGACCACCGGGGCCGACAGCGACGATTTCGCCCTGCGAGGGCTTTTCCTTGACGGTGTCGGGAATGATGATGCCGCCAGCGGTCTTCTCTTCTGCGTCAATGCGCTTGACCACGACGCGGTCGTGAAGCGGACGGAATTTCATGCAGTTCTCCTAAACGTTTGCGCGGATTGATGTTTTCAGGATGTTAGCAACCGAGGCCCGCGAGTGCTAAGGCGGGTGAACCTCAAATAGGCCAGGATTTTTGCGGGGGCAAGGGCTTGTAACAGAAAAATCAGCACTCAGAAGCGCTGCCTGCCAGAATTCTTTACCATCGTTAACCGGCCAACTCGGACCTTATTAGCACGGTGCCGCATCTGCTGCTAACGCATTGAATTTCAACAGCTTGTTAAACTTTTGGGCTTGAGATGGATTGTCAGTTTGCGTCACATTTCTATCTTGTGAGCGCATCTCCACCGGGTGGCTCGTAGGGCGCGTACCGGAAAGCCACCCCTTGAATATGCGCTCCTGCAAAGGAGGTTGGCATGGTCTCGCGGGTTGGGGTTGTTTCCGACGATTTCCGGAAACAGGTGCTGGGTTACGGGCTGACGACGGCGGAAATTCTCTACCGGATGCCGGATCATCGCTCGCTGCTCCAGACCTATGTCTGGCAGAACTACGACATGTTTCCGAAATTCCCGGC
The DNA here is from genome assembly GCF_023073375.1 of Bradyrhizobium sp. 197. Taxonomy (NCBI): domain Bacteria; kingdom Pseudomonadati; phylum Pseudomonadota; class Alphaproteobacteria; order Hyphomicrobiales; family Nitrobacteraceae; genus Bradyrhizobium; species Bradyrhizobium sp. 197. Next base: position 2,699 of record NZ_JADPJJ010000135.1, read on the forward strand.
GCTGACGGATTTCCTGGCGTTTTGGCAGCAGAAGCTCGACGGCCCACTGTTCTCGGTGACGGTCGTGCATTCCAAGCTGATCAAGCCGGCCGAGCTGCGTGCGGTCGACGGTGTGTTTCGGTTGCATTGATCGCGGGGTGCGTAGGACAGGGTGGATTAGCGCAGCGTAATCCACCACTGTTTGTATCCTCGGAAGCGAAAGAGGTGGGCTACGCCTACGGCTAACCCACCCCACGAGTCTTTTTTCTGTGCTAGCGTCTCCCCCACAACAAAACGGGAGGCCGGCCCATGGCCAAGAAGGCAAAATCGCGCAGCGCATTGCAAGTCGCGGTGAAGAAGCGGAGCGGCGCCAAGGCCGCGCCCCGATTATCGGCGCGCAAGGCGGTGAAAGCGAAGGCGCGCACTGTCACCCCGAAAAAGCCCGTGCGTCCCAAGCAGCGCATCGCCATCAGCCATCACCGCGAGGAAGACTTCAAGGCCGACGGTCTGCGCACCTACGCGAAGTATCGCGATCTCGGCATCGCTGCTGCAAGCCACGGCCTCGCGCAAGCGCACGTGATCCGGCTGCAAGGTCCCTGCAATCCGGACGAGGTCTCGAAGCTCCACTTCCACGCCGTCGAATTCCAGATGGTCTACGTGCTCAAGGGTTGGGTGAAGACCTATATGGACGGAGAGGGCGAGACGCTGATGAAAGAAGGCAGCGCCTGGACTCAGCCGCCGAAGATCAAGCACATGATTCTGGACTATTCGGACGACGTCGAGCTGCTGGAGGTAATCCTGCCGGCGGAGTTCAGGACGGTGGAGTTGAAAGCGTAAGCTCTCTCGTCGTCATTGCGGGGAGCGGCCATTGCAATAGCGTTTCCACATCGCGCGATAGGCATCGTCCACTGCTTGCGTGTATGAGACGGGGTTGCCGGCGGCTGCAGCCTTGATCTGTCCGGGCAGTTCGCAGCGCAACTTCTGGAGGTCGCCGATCTGCGATCCACGGCCAGCCGCGATTTCGACATACGCCTCATCGCTATTCGCGACCCAGTCCGGCAGGCCAAGCGCGGTGAGGATAGAGCCCGCAGCACGGCTAGGCAGGCTGTTACCGAGCTTCGCCACCACCGGCACGCCCATCTGCAAGGCTTCCCAAGTGCTGACGCCGCCATTCTGCGGGAACGGGTCGAGGCCAATATCGACGCGATTGAACGATGCCAGATGCTCGGTTCGCGAGGTGGCTCCGAGCAGGTCGACGCGTTCGGCCGGCAACCGGCAAGCTGCAAACCGCGCCAGCAGATTGTCGCGGACCAGCCGATCGTCCAGCGCAAAATCCTTGATCAGCAGTCGCGAACGCGGCACCCGCTCGAGAATCCTGGACCAGACTTCCACCGCCTCGTCCGAAATCTTGCTGATACGGTTGAAGACGCCGAATGTGATGAAACCGTTCGAGATCGCCGGCGTTGGCGCCCGCGCAATCCCGTCCGGCAGCGGCACCAGCGTCACAAAGCATGGCAGGTCGACAACGGTCTCCGCAAACAGCGGCCGAACCGCAAGAGGAATCGCGACCGGGTCCGAGAACAGATAATCGATCGTTCGCAGCCCGGTGCCGGTGCCGTGGCCCCAGCCATGCACCTGGACCGGTGCCGGCTTGCGCGCAAACACGCCGAGCCGGTGTCCCTTGGTATGGCCGGACAGATCGATCAGGATGTCGATGCCATCGGCGCGGATTTGAGCGGCGAGGTGATCGTCGGTCCATTGCGAAGCGTCGCGCCAGCGGTCGGCGATCCCTTGAAATTCGCCGGTCGTCGCATCCGCTTTCGGCGAACAAGAGTAGCACACGATCTCGAACTTTGTCCGATCATGGTGTTGCAGGACCGGCTTGAAAATGAACGCCGCCGAATGCGCGTGAAAATCCGACGAGACATAACCCAGCACCAGACGGCGATCCGGATCGCAGCTGTTGTCATGCGGTCCTACCGCTGCTGAAGCGATCTTCGCGCCGACCCGTTCCCACCAAAGCTGCCGCGCTTGCTGATGCTGCGCAACGCTGGCGTCCGCCACAAAATCGAGCGCGAAGATCTTGTTGGTGATCGCGTCCTCGAAGTCAGGCTTGATGGCAAGAGCCCTGTCGAAACTGGCGTGGGCTTCGTCGACCCGGCCAAGTCCCGCGAGACATTGGCCAAGCAGGATGTGGGCCTGAAAGAAAGCGGGATTGATCGCGAGAGCCTTCTCGCAATCAGGCAATGCGTCGGCAATTCCTTTGTTTCGGACCAGGACAGTGGCCCGCCCATACCACCCGTTCGCGTTGTCGGGTGCGAGAGCGATCACCCGGTTGTAATCCGCTGAGGCTTCGTCAAATCGCAGAAGTTCCAGCCATGCAGCAGCGCGGTTCGTCAGTGCCGAGACATGATTGGGCTGGATCGATAGCGCGCGGTTCAAGCTCGCAATGGCCTCACCATAGTCGCGCAGACTGCAGAGCGCCCAGCCTCGGCCGTTATGGGCATCGGCAAGGTTTCCATCGATTGCGAGCGCCTTGTCGAAACTTTCGAGCGCTTCATGGTGAAGATCTAGGGCGAGGCATACGTTACCGAGATTGGACAGGGCAACGGCGTAATTGGGCCGCAAAGCGATGGCTTTTTGATAGCTCTCGCGGGCCTCATCATGACGTTGCAGCCCGTTCAGCGCGACGCCACGGCTCATCTGGGCTTCAGGAGACCGCGGATCCACGGCAACCGCTCGGCTTAGTAGAATTTCGGCTTGCTGATAGTTTTTGGCTTGAGACTCCAGCACGCCGAGCAAATGCAGCGCTACGAACTGATCGGGCGCAAGCTCCAGGAGTTGGCGATAGGCGGCCTGAGCCTCGGTGAGAAGCCCCGCCTTATGTAGATGGAGGGCGCGCTCGAGCAGCGGCGTCACTTCGGCTTTTTGCCGTTTCTGAATCCGGGCATTTTGAAATGCACGCTGACCAACGCCGTTGCCCATGAATCAATTCCACCCGAATCTCCAGGCGAGATTAACATGGAAGTATTGTCCGGATTGCGCTGCACGCCATCCTGGCAATGAGGACGCAAGCCTCACGCAAGCCTCACGTCAGCACCCCCACGATCGCGCCCATCAAACACGTCGTCAGCGTGCCTGATACGATCGACTTCAGCCCGAGCGCGTTGATTTCCTCGCGCCGTTCCGGCGCCATCACGCCGAGACCGCCGATCATGATGCCGAGGCTGGCGAAATTGGCGAAGCCGCACATCGCGTACAGCATGATCAGCCGCGAACGCGGATCGAGCGCATCGTGCGACAGCTTTGAGAAGTCGACATAGGCGATCAATTCGTTGAGCACGGTCTTGGTGCCCATCAGGCTGCCGGCGATGACGGCCTGATCCCATGGCAATCCCATCAGCCAGCACACCGGCGCCATCACAAGGCCAAGCAGGCGTTGCAACGAGATCGCGGCGCCGCCGATGTTCGGAAGCAGGCCGAGGATGGTGTTGACGAGATAGACCAGCGCGACCAGCACCAGCAACATCGCGACGATGTTGATCAGCAGTTCGATCCCCGCGCCGGTGCCTTTCACGATTGCATCCATCGTGCCGGAGACCTCCATCTCGGGATCCTCCAGCGCGCCGCCGGTGCGCTTGTCGGATGTTTCCGGAACCATGATCAGGCTGACGAGGATCGCGGCCGGCGCGCCCAGCACCGAGGCAATGACGAAATGCGCGGCGGCGTCAGGAATGAGGGGAGCAAGGAGCGTCGCATAGAGCACCAGCACCGTGCCGGCGATGCCGGCCATGCCGCCGGTCATCACCAGGAACAATTCGCTGCGGGTCATCTGCGCGAGATACGGCCGCACGAACAGCGGTGCTTCGACCATGCCGAGAAAGATGTTGGCGGCAGTCGAGAGTCCGACCGCGCCGCCGACCCCCAGCGTCCGCTCCAGCAGCCAGGCCATCCCGCGCACGACTGGCGGCAGCACGCGCCAATAGAACAAGAGCGTCGTCAGCACGCTCATGACCAGCACGATCGGAAGCGCCTGGAAGGCCAGGATGAAATCGGCGCCCGGCACTTTCAGGTCGAAGGGCAGGGGCCCGCCGCCGATATAGCCGAACACGAAGGACGAGCCGGCGCGCGAGGCCGCCGAGATCGCGCCCACGGCATCGTTGATGGCACCGAAGGTGCGCGCGACGACGGGCACCTTCAGGAGCACGATCGTGGTCACGAAAGTGGCGACGAGGCCGATCGCCGCCTGGCGCAGCGAGACTGCGCGGCGATTTTCGCTCAGTACCAAGGCGATCAACAGCAATGCGAAAACGCCGAGTGCCGATTGCAGCCGCAGCATGATGTCCCCAAACCCCGATGATTATGGCCGCCCGTGCGTTGCAAACGCAATGCCGGGAGATTGTCGGAGCATCCCTCTGTTGACAAGCAGGCCCGCGTCAGCCACGCGGAGCGCGTCGACATCAGGAGCCGGATAGTCCGAGCGTGACCGAAGAGGCGATGCCAGACCAGCCAATATCCGGAAATCCGCCGGTCAGCGCCCGCGCGCTCCTCTCTCACCGCGCCTTCCTGTTCTTCCTGCTCTCGCGCAGCCTGTCGCGCTTTTCCAGCCAGATCGCGGCGGTCGCGATCGGCTGGCAGATCTACGATCTCACAGGTTCGGCCTTCGACCTCGGCATGGTCGGCCTCGTGCAATTCCTGCCCACAGCGCTGCTGGTGTTCGTCGCCGGCCATGCCGCCGATCGCTACGAGCGCAAGCGCGTCGTCCAGCTCTGCCAATTGGTGGAAGCCGCGACCGCGCTCTATCTCGGCGTCATCACCTATCTCGGCTTGGTCAGCGAAGTGCAGATCTTTGTGGCGACCTTCGTGCTCGGCATTGCCGGAGCCTTCGAAAGTCCGACCACCGCGGCGCTGCTGCCGGCGATCGCGCCGCAGGGCTCGCTGCAGCGCGCCACCGCCGTCACCAGCGGTGCGGCGCAGGTCGCGACCATCACCGGGCCGGCCCTCGGCGGTTTTGCCTACGCGGTCGCGCCGCATCTTGCCTACGCAATGATGTTACTGTTCTGGATCTTTGGAATGATCCTGACCGGCTTCATCCGGCCGCGCCCGCAGGCGATCGCCAAGGAGGGGACGAACTCGGACAATGTCTTCGCCGGCGTCCGCTTCATCCGCAGCAATCCGGCGATCCTCGGCACCATCTCGCTCGATCTGTTCGCGGTGCTGTTCGGCGGCGTCACCGCGCTGCTGCCGATCTATGCCCGCGACATCCTCCAGACCGGTCCGATGGGGCTGGGGATTCTACGCGCCGCGCCCGCGGTCGGCGCGCTGGCGATGACCATGGTGCTGGCGCGGCACGCCATTTCGCGGCATGTGGGCCTGCGCATGTTCCAGGCGGTGATCGTGTTCGGCGTGGCGACGATCGTGTTCGCACTGTCGTCCTGCATGTGGCTGTCGGTGCTCGCGCTCGCTATTCTCGGCGCGGCCGATACGATCAGTGTCGTGATCCGCTTCTCGCTGGTGCAGCTCGCGACCCCCGACGAGATGCGCGGCCGGGTCGGTGCGGTGAACTTCCTCTTCATCAACGCGTCCAACCAGCTCGGCCAGTTCGAGAGCGGGGTCGCCGCCGCACTGTTCGGCGCCATGCCGGCGGCCGTTCTCGGTGGCGCCTGCACGGTCGCAGTGGCGCTGCTATGGATGAAGCTGTTTCCAAGCCTGCGGCAGGTGGAGAGTTTGGAGTAGGGCGGGAGCTCTCTCCTCTCGTCATTGCGAGGAGCCCTTGCGACGAAGCAATCCAGATTGTTGCCCCGGAGGGATACTGGATTGCTTCGCTTCGCTCGCAATGACAACTGCGGAAATAGCGCAGATGAATCAATAGGGCGCCGCTGCGCGCCTACTGTGCATGGGGTTGTTTTCGAGATTTTTGGTTAGCCCCGTCCGACGAATGGCATCTTGGTGGCCATGACAGTCATGGTCAGCACGTTGGCGTCGAGCGGCAGGCCCGCCATGTAGGCAACGGCATCGCCGACCGCCTTCGCGTCCATGCGCGGCTCCTGCTTCGACGTGCCGTCGGGCTGCAGCACGCCGGGGCCGTTGACCATGCGGTCGGTCATCGGCGTCGCTGCGTTGCCGATGTCGACCTGGCCGACCGCGATGTCATACATGCGGCCGTCAAGGTTAGAGGCCTTGGTCAGGCCGGTGATGGCGTGCTTGGTCGAGGTGTAGGCCGCCGAGAACGGCCGCGGCGCATGCGCCGAGATCGACCCGTTGTTGATGACGCGGCCGCCGCGGGGGCTCTGGTCCTTCATGATACGGAAGGCGTGCTGGGTGCACAGGAACGGGCCGGTGAGGTTGGTGTTCACCACCGCTTGCCACTGTTCGAGGGTCAGATCCTCGAAATTCACCGGCGGTGCGCCCATGCCGGCATTATTGAAGAGGACGTCGAGCCGGCCATAGGTGTCCTTCACCTTGGCGAACAGCGCGGCAATCGAGTCCGGCTTGGTCATGTCGGCGGTGACGCAGAGGCTTTTCCCCGCGGGGCCAAGCTTCGCGGTCTCCTCGAGCATGTCGAGCCGGCGCCCGACGAGCACCACGGTGAAGCCGGTGTTCATCAGCGCCAGCGACGCCGCGCGCCCGACTCCGGTGCCGGCGCCCGTCACCACTGCGATCTTTTTCGCTTCACTCATCGTTTCCTGCCTTTTCTCTTAAACTGTCAGGTTTTAGGTTCTTTTTCGTTCTTGTAGGGCGGCCGCGGAATGTTCTGATGCGCGGCGCGCAAGGCCGCCGACCAGCGCGAGCGCAAATCGTGGAAATAGGGTTCGCCCGCCTCGATGCGGTGGTTGAGATCGGCCTCGCAGGCGTCGGCACGCACCACCAACACGTCGATCGGCAGGCCGACACCGAGATTCGAGCGCATGGTCGAATCCATCGAGATCAGGCCGGTCTTCAGCGCTTCGTAGAGTTCGACGTCGTAATGCATGGCGCGGTCGAGTACCGGCTTGCCGTATTTGTGCTCGCCGATCTGCAAATAGGGCGTGTCGGTGGTGCACTCGATGAAGTTACCCGCGGTGTAAACCATGAACAGGCGCATGCGCGCACCCTTGATCTGGCCGCCGAACAGGAAGGAGACGTCGAAGGACACGTCCTCGGATTTCAGCGCCGGCCCTTCGGTCGCGTGCACGGCCCGGATCGCCCGGCCGATGCGCTGGGCCGCCTGGAACATGGTCGGCGCGTTCATCAGCGTCTCGATCTCGCCCGTGTTGGGGTCTTCGAGGCCTTCGGTCAACGTGGAGAGCACCGACTGGCTGATCGCGAGGTTGCCGGCGCTGGCGATCGCCATGATGCGGTCGCCGGGATTGGAGAAGATGTGGAGCTTGCGGAAGGTCGAGACGTTGTCGAGGCCGGCATTGGTGCGGGTGTCGGCGATCATCACCAGACCGTCCCGAACCAGGATTCCGCAACAATAGGTCATTTCCAGTCCCCGAACGCGTTTGCGCGGAATTACTAGCCAATTTCAAGGGCCGCTCCAACCCCCGATTCCCGCGGGCGGCGGGCCGAAAGCAGTCGGCCGGTGAGGGGCTTGGGTGGCGCGGCTCAGCTTTGCCGCTGGGACTGCGATTGCGACTGGCCGCTGCGGCCGGCCTGCTCGACCTTCACGGCCACCGCCAGCGTCTCGGGGCCGCCGCCATAACGGGTGCCGCGCACGGGGGCGGCGCCGAGATAATCGAGCCCGATCGCGACGCGGACATGGGCGTCGGTGGCGCAGATGCTGTTGGCGGGGTCGAAACCGACCCAGCCAAGGCCGTCGACGTAAGCCTCCGCCCAGGCATGGCCGGCGTCCTGATGCACCGTGCCGTCGGAGCGCAGGAAGTGGCCGGAGACGAACCGCGCAGGCACGCCGCCGCTGCGAGCGCAGGCGATGAAGATATGCGCGTAGTCCTGGCACACGCCGCGCTTGAGCGTGAACGCTTCCGCCGCTGACGTGCCGCTGTTGGTCGGGTCCTCGTCGAAAGTCATGTGATCGCCGATCTGCGTCATCAGCGTGTGCAGGAAGCCGAGCGTGTCGCTCTCGGCCTCGCTGCGCAGCTGGCGCGCAACCGCATTCATCCCCGGATTGACGGTGGTGAGGTCGGTGGCGCGCAAGAACATACCTGCCGGAAAGCGCTCATCGGCGCCGCGCAGCACGCCGCCGGTGTCATGGGTTTCGATCAGGCCCTCGGCGGTGATCCTGATGTCGCTGACGGGTCCGCAGGACAGCACATGGGTGACGTTGCCGAATGCGTCCTCGTGGGTGTCGAGCTTGGTGTCGGTCGAAACGTCGATCTGCCACTCCGCCACATATTGCCCGTCGTGGCTGCCGGGCGTCATGCGCAGGATCTGGATGACGCTCGTGGCCTCCGGCTCGTAGCGATAGGTCGTGGTGTGCAGGATTCGCAGGCGCATGATGGACCGTTGTTCTGGCGTCGTCGTTCCGGGCTTGCCCTGCGGGCGTCCCGGAGATGACAGCAGTATCAGATCAAATACTGCTTCGTGATGATTTCGCCCAGCCTGGCATTGTCCGCGATGAATTCCTGAATGAATTCATGCACGCCATGCTGGAAAATGTCGTTCATATTGCTGTGTTCCAGCCGATTGCGGATCCCGCGGGCATGGCGCTGGGCGGGGCCCTGGCGGCCATAGGCGACGCCGATCTGGTCGAGATTGCGCACGAGATTGCCGTAGCAGCTTGCAAGCGAACGCGGCAGCGAGTCGTTCAGGATGAGCAAATCCGCGATCAGCCAGGGTTTCAGCGTCTCGCGATAGACCCAGTGATAGGCCGTCAGCGCCGAGACCGAGCGCAGGATCGAGGTCCACTGGTAGAAATCGAGCGGGCCGCCGACATGCTCCTCCTCGGGCAACAGCACATGGTATTTCACGTCGAGAATGCGCGCGGTGTTGTCGGCGCGTTCGAGATGCAGGCCCATCCGCGAGAACCAGTAGGCGTCGTTGCGGAGCATGGTCCGGTAGGCCGAGCCGTCGAAGCGCAGCGAGGTCTCCTGCACGAAGCGCAGGAATTTTGCGAGATCCTCGCGCGTGGAGGTTCCTCTGCTCCAGACCTCCTGCAATTCGATCCAGGCCGAGTTGATGGTGTCCCACATCTCGCTCGTCAGCGCTGTGCGCACCGAGCGGGAATTCAGTCGTGCCGCCTCGATGCAGTTCCTGATCGAGGACGGATTGTCCGCCGAGAACGAGAGATAATCGACGACGTTGTGCTCGTTGGCTTCTTCATACTGTTGATAAAAGCTTGCCGCCACGCCGGCGGTGAGCAGCGCGGAGTCCCATTCGTTGGTCTTGCCGATATAGGCGGCGGGAAGCGCGGTGACGCGCAGCGTCGCATCGATGGTGCGCGCGAGATACTCGGCCCTTTCGACGTAGCGGGCGAGCCAATAGAGGTTTTCGGCGGTGCGCGACAGCATCTCTCTACTCGTCCAGAATCCAGGTGTCTTTGGTGCCGCCGCCCTGGCTCGAATTCACCACCAGGGAGCCTTCCTTCAGCGCAACGCGTGTCAGCCCGCCCGGCACGATCGTGGTGCTCTTGCTGCCGGTGAGCACGAACGGCCGCAGGTCCACGTGGCGCGGCGCAAGGCCGGATGCCGTGCAGGTCGGGCAGGTCGAGAGCGCCAGCGTCGGCTGCGCAATGAAGCCCTCGGGCTCGCGCTTGAGCTTTTCGCGGAAGGCTTCGATCGTCGCCTTGGTCGCGGCAGGACCGATCAGCATGCCGTAGCCGCCGGAGCCGTGCACCTCCTTCACGACGAGTTCGTTCAGATGGTCCAGCACATAGGCGAGATCCTTCGGCTCGCGGCAGCGCCAGGTCGGCACGTTCTTCAGGATCGGCTCCTCGCCGAGATAGAATTTTACGATGTCCGGCATGTAGGAGTAGATCGCCTTGTCATCCGCGATGCCGGTGCCGACCGCGTTGGCAAGCGTGATGTTGCCGGCCGCATAGGCCGACATCAGCCCGGGCACGCCGAGCGCGGAGTCGGGGCGGAAGGTGAGGGGATCGAGGTAGTCGTCGTCGACGCGACGGTAGATCACGTCAACGCGCTTCACGCCTTCGGTCGTCCGCATGAACACTTCGTTGTTCTTGACGATGAGGTCGCGGCCCTCGACCAACTCGATACCGAGCTTGTCGGCGAGGAAGGAGTGCTCGTAATAGGCCGAGTTGTAAACGCCAGGGGTAAGCAACGCGACGGTCGGCTCGCCGGAGGCGCTTTGCGGTGCCACTGAGCGCAGGGCGGACAGCAACTCGTCCGGATAGCGCTCGACCGGCGCCACTCTGTGGCGGGCGAACAGGTCCGGAAACAGCCGCATCATGATCTCGCGGTTTTCCAGCATGTACGACACGCCCGAGGGCGTGCGCGCATTGTCCTCCAGCACGATGAAGTCCTCTGCATCGACCCGGACGATGTCGATGCCGGCGATGTGCACGTAGACGTCGTGCGGCACCTGCTGGCCGTTCATCTCGGGCCGGAAGACCGGGTTCTGAAAGATGAGGTCGTCGGGCACGACCTCGGCGCGGAGGATGTCACGGCCGTGATAGATGTCGCGCAGGAACATGTTGAGCGCGCGCACCCGCTGCTTCAGGCCCTTCTCGAGCAGCGCCCATTCCTTGCCGGACATGATCCGCGGGATCACGTCAAACGGGATCAGGCGTTCGGTGGACTCGGTATCGCCGTAGACCGCGAAGGTAATGCCGATGCGGCGGAAGAGGAGCTCGGCTTCCTGGCGGCGATATTCGAGCGCCTCGGGCGGCGTCTCCTTGAGCCAGCGTGCCAGCTCCTGATAGGCGGGGCGAAGGTCCCCACCGGGAATGTTCATTTCATCAAACGCGAGTGCCATAGATCCCGACTTGTCTCCGCAAGGCGTTGCGCCATTCGACAGGTCGTCAGGCCTTGATGGAGACCGCAACGTCCTGGCCATGCGGCAAGAGTGCATGACTTTCATGCGGTAGCAAGGGCCGGGCCAGCGCGATAAGCATGGGCAGAGGACATTTGCCGGCGATGGCCGGCGGCTTGCCTGAAAAAATGGCTGAGGACTGCTTATTTCGGCAGCAAAAGCGCGTGACTTCAACGCGTTACCTCGGCAAAGTCGGCCCTAAAAGTGAGGGATAGTTTATGAGCGAGATCGTCACGGCGGGCATTCTGGTTATTGGGGACGAAATCCTGTCCGGCCGGACCAAGGACAAGAATATCGGCTTCATCGCCGAATACCTGACCAATATCGGCATCGACCTGAAGGAGGTCCGGGTCGTCTCCGACGACGAGCCCGACATCATTGCCGCGTTGGATGCACTGCGGCATCGCTACACCTATGTCTTCACCACCGGCGGCATTGGCCCGACCCACGACGACATCACCGCCGACAGCGTCGCCAAGGCGTTCGGCGTCGGCATCGACCATCACCCGGAGGTGGTCGCCCGTTTCCGCGAGCGATGGAGCGAGCAGGATCTCAACGAGGCCCGCCTGCGCATGGCCCGCATTCCCGACGGTGCGGAGTTGATCCAGAGCGCGACCATCCTCGCCCCCGGCTTCAAGATCGGCAATGTGATCGTGATGGCCGGCGTGCCCTCGATCATGCAGGCGATGATGGACATCGTCTCGCCCAAGCTGAAATCGGGCGTGCGCATGCTTTCCGAATCGGTCCGCGCCAATGCGCGTGAGGGTGACATCGGCAGCCCACTGCGAGTGATCGCCGCCGAGCACCCCGACACCATCATCGGCAGCTATCCCTTCATGGATGAAGAGCAGAAGCCAAACACGAACCTGGTGGTGCGCTCGCGCGACGCGGACAAGCTGGCGGCAGCGATGGTGGCGGTGAAGGAAATGCTGGCGGGATTGAATATCACCCGCTAGCTGCCGGCAGACGAATTAGGAGACGACAATGGCTGGTGATGCACCGGAACTGAGCGCGCAGGAACGCGCAGGCAAGGCTTTCCCTGTCTCGTGGGACCAGTTCCATCGGGACTGCCGGGCGCTGACCTGGCGGCTCAACGAGGTCGGTCCGTTCCACGCGGTGATCGCGATCACGCGCGGCGGCCTGGTGCCGGCCGCGATCGTCGCGCGCGAGCTCGGCGTGCGCGTGATCGATACGGTCTGCATCGCCAGCTACGATCACGACAAGCAGGGTGACTTGCAGGTCCTCAAGGGCATTTCAGATGCGGCGATGAAACTCGGCGGCGGCACCGGCAAGGGGCTCCTGATCGTCGACGATCTCGTCGATACCGGCAAGACCGGCAAGCTGGTGCGCGCGATGCTTCCCGATGCGCATTTCGCAACCGTCTACGCCAAGCCGAAGGGACGTCCGCTGGTCGACACCTTCATCACCGAAGTCTCGCAGGACACCTGGATATTCTTCCCGTGGGACACAGCGCTGTCCTACCACCCCCCGCTCCGCGACGGGGCGGCGTGACTATCCCCGTCATTGCGAGCGAAGCGAAGCAATCCAGGAATGTATCCGCGGAAATAGTCTGGATTGCTTCGTCGCTTCGCTCCTCGCAATGACGGTCGGAGCCATCGATGCCCCTGCAAAACCGCGTCACGCCGACCGGCGAGATCATTGCCACACCGCACCGCGGCCTGTTCACCGGCAACCGCGGCATCATCCATGATCCCGCGACGAAGACGCTGCTGAGGAAGCGCTGGTCGTCGCCGGCCTGGATCGTTTGCCTGTGTGAATTCCGCGGCTGGCGGCGGCCGGTGATGGCGCGGCGGAGCTGGACCGAGCTGTTCTTTCTCGACGAGGCCACGGCCTTTGCCGCGGGTCACCGTCCCTGCTTCTTCTGCCGCCGCGACGACGCCAAGCGCTTTCGCGCGGCGTGGGAGACGGGCAACGGCGTGAGCAACGCGCGTGCGAAGGAGATTGATGTCCAACTGCACCTGGAATGTCTGGATCATGGTCGCAAGCGCTTGCACCCGCTGCCTGCGCCCCTCGCAGAATTGCCCGACGGCGCGATGGTGCAGCAGGGCGAAGAGAGTTTTCTGGTGATACAGGGACGAGCGCTAACGTGGTCGCCTGCCGGCTATGTCCGCGCTACGGGTGAGCTGGCGAGCCCGATGCTGCTGACGCCCCCGTCCACACTGCGCGCGCTCAGTGCCGGATATCTGTTGCTGCTGCATCCCACCGCCCTGGATTAGCGGAGCGGCCTGCCTTCTTCATCCACATTTGTCCGCGCATCGCGCAATGCCCATTCGCGGATCACCTGGCGGCACCGGGTCAGTTCGACTTCGCTCGCGGCATTCGCATCCCGCGATGCGCGCTCCACCATCGCCTTGCAGCCAAGGAGCAAGGAGCGATCCTCCGCGCGCGCAGACGAGGTGATCGCCGCAAATGTTGCGACGACGAGCGCCGTCCGGATCACCGTCATCATCCGAGCTTCTCGCGTGCCAGGGCGGCACCGGCACCGAGCGCCATCAACTTGGCTTCGGCGATCTCCCGCCGCATCGGCGCCATGCCGCAATTGGTGGTGGCGATGATGTTGCTCTTGGGTACGAATTTCGACACAGCATCAATCACCTGCACGACGTCCTCGGCGGTCTCCACCGTGTCGCTGGCGACATCGATCACACCGGCCTGCACGATCTTGTTCTTGAGCAGCGCGAGGAGAGCGAGCGGCACCTTCGAATTGCGGCATTCGATCGCGACCTGCTGGATAGGGCTGGCGTCGATCGCAGGAAAGATCTGCTCATACTGCCGCCATTGTGCGCCGAGCGTCTCCTTCCAGTCGGTGTTGGCCTTGATGCCGTAGCCGTAGCAGATGTGCACGGCGGTGACGCAGGTCAGGCCTTGCGCCGCGCGCTCCAGCGCCTTGATGCCCCAGTCGTTGACCTCGTCCATGTAGACGTTGAAGGCGGGCTCGTCGAACTGCACGAGATCGACGCCGTCGGCCTGGAGCGCCTTGGCTTCCTCGTTCAGGAGTTCGGCGAATGCAAAGGCCATCTTGACGCGGTCGCCATAGTAGCGATCGGCAATGGTGTCGATGATGGTCATCGGGCCGGGCAGGGTGAACTTGAGCTTCTTCTTTGTATGCATCCGCGCGACGCGCGCCTCATCGGCGTGAACGCGGCTCTTCAGCCGGAGCGGGGCGACCACCTGCGGCACCATCGCCTTGTAGCGATCCTTGCGGATGCCCATCTCGACCTTGTGGGCAAAATCGATGCCCTCGATCTTCTCCAGAAAACCGTGGACGAAATGCTGTCGGGCCTGCTCGCCCTCGGTGACGATGTCGATGCCGGCGTCCTCCTGGACTTTGACGGCAAGCATGGTCGCATCGCGCTTGGCGCGGACGAGCTCGTCGCCTTGCGACTTCCATGGCGCCCAGAGCATGTTGGGCTCGGCGAGCCATTCCGGCTTCGGCAAGGAGCCGGCGATCGTGGTTGGAAACAGCATGGCGGCCCTCCCGGCGGGTTGTGTTGCGCCCCTTCCTGCCATGTCTTAACGTCGAGGTACAGAACAACAAAAGTCGCCTTGAAACCCGCGACGCCGGACCGGAAACGCCATGATCGAGTTCTTCTTCGACTGTTCCAGCCCCTGGACCTATCTCGCCTTCCACAACATCCAGCCGCTCGCCAAAGAACTCGGCGCGGAGATCATCTGGCGGCCGATCCTGGTCGGCGGCATCTTCAACACGGTCAATCCGAGCGTCTATGCGCAGCGCGAGACGCCGGTGCCGCTGAAGGCGCGCTACATGAAAAAGGACCTTGCCGACTGGACGCGCTCGGCCGGCCTGTCGATCAAGATGCCGCCGACCGTGTTTCCGGTGAACAGCGTTAAAGCGATGCGCGGCTGCATCTGGCTCGGGCAGGAATCGGTGCCCTTCGCCACGGCGGTGTTCGAGACCTATTGGGGCGAGGACAAGGATATCTCGCAGGACGCAGTGCTCGCCGAAATCTGCAGGAAGGTCGGCGTCGACGAGCAGAAATTCTTCGCGGGCATTTCCGGGCAGCCGATCAAGGACCTGCTCAAGGCCAACACCGAAGAGGTGGTCGCCCGCGGCGGCTTCGGCTCGCCGACGATCTTCGTCGGCAAGACCGACATGTATTTCGGCAACGACCGCCTGCCGCTGATCCGTGAGGCGATGCTGCGCCGCAAGGCGAGCGCGGCCTGATGGTGCGGGCTGTCGTCTGCCGCGCGCTCGGCGCGCCCGAAACGTTGCAGCTGGAAGAGTTTCCGTCGCGCGAGCTGAAGCCGGGCGAAGTGCGGGTCGCGATCCGCGCCGCTGGCTTGAATTTTCCCGACGTGCTGATGGCGGCCGGCGAATACCAGCTCAAGCCGGAGCTGCCGTTCACGCCGGGTATGGAGGCGGCCGGCGACGTGACCGAGGTCGGCGCAGAGGCAAGCGGCGTCGCCGTCGGCGACAAGGTCATCGTCAAGATGCGGCACGGCGCCTTCACGGATGAAGCCGTGGTGACGCCGTCGCAGCTCACGCCGATGCCATCGACGTTCGACTATGCGGAAGCTGCGACTTATCTCGCCGGGCATGGCACTGCCTATCACGCGCTGATCGACCGCGGTCGAGTCCAGCCGGGCGAGGTGCTGCTGGTGCATGGCGCCGGCGGGGGCGTTGGCCTTGCTGCCGTCGAGATCGGCAAGATGCTGGGCGCGACCGTGATCGCGACCGCTTCCAGCGACGAGAAGCTTGCCATCGCGAAATCCCGCGGCGCCGATCATCTTATCCGCTACGACCGCGAGCCGTTTCGTGATGCGGTGAAGCGTATCACTGACGGTCGCGGGGCCGACGTCGTGTTCGATCCCGTCGGCGGCGAGGTGTTCGAGAATTCGATGCGCTGTATCGCCTGGGGCGCGCGGCTCCTCGTGATCGGCTTTACCGGCGGCATCGGCTCGGCCAAGACCAATTTGTTGCTGATCAAAGGCGCCAGCGTGCTCGGTGTGCGTGCCGGCGAAGCCGTGCGGAAAAATCCCGCGCTTGGCGAGGTGCGTCTGAAGGCGCTGCTGACATGGGCGGAGGAGGGCAAGCTGCGGCCCAACATCTCGCACCGCCTGCCGCTGGAAGATTATGCGAAGGCGATGCGGCTGTTGATCGAGCGCAAAGCGATCGGGCGCGTGGCGCTGGTGATGGAGTGAGAAGGTGGGTTACTTGTACTCCCGCTCCGTCCACCACGGGAAATAGTCCGGCATGTCGCTCGACACCTTGTTCTTGAACTGCGCAGGGCGTTTCTCAAGGAACGATGTCACGCCTTCCTTCACATCGTCCGAGCGGCCGCGGGCGTAGATGCCACGGCTGTCGACCTTGTGGGCTTCCATCGGATCGTCGGCGCCCATCATGCGCCACATCATCTGGCGGATCAGCGCCACCGACACCGGCGCCGTCTTCGCCGCAAACTCCTTGGCGAGCGCACGGGCGGTCGGCAGCAGATCATCAGGGGCTACGACCTTGCTGACGAGACGGCCGGCGAGGGCTTCCTGGGCTGGGAAGACGCGGCCCGAATAACACCATTCCAGCGCCTGGGAAATGCCGACGATGCGCGGCAGGAACCAACTCGAGGCCGCCTCCGGCACGATGCCGCGCTGGGAGAACACGAAGCCGAACCGCGCGGCGTCGGAGGCGATGCGGATGTCCATCGCGAGCTGCATGGTGACGCCGATGCCGACCGCGGGACCGTTCACCGCGGCGATGACCGGCTTCAGGCATTTGAAGATCCGCAGCGTCACCTGGCCACCGCCGTCGCGCACCTGGGAATCGCTGTAGTCGACCTTGCCGTCGGCGAAGCGTTTTACGGGCCCGCGCCGTGCATCGCGATCAAAGGTGTCGGCGCCCGACGAAAGGTCTGCGCCCGCGCAGAAACCGCGGCCGGCGCCGGTGACGATGATGGCGCGGACGTCGTCGTCCTTGTCGGCGGCATCGAACGCGTCGATCAGCTCCCCTTGCATCTGCGCGTTGAAGGCGTTGAGCTTGTCGGGCCGGTTCAGCGTGATGGTGAGGATCTGCTCGGCGATTTCGTATTTGATCGTCTCATACGCCATGGTGGTTTCCTTCCCTGTCCTGAATTTCCATATCGAGGAGACGTCACGCACGGCCGCCAGCGTCCGTCTTGCGCGGACTGGGCGTGTGGTGGCCAAGCTCTACGTCGCGGGCGGGCTGGGCCAGGGCTTCTGCGGGCCGCGCAAGCTCTCGAACGCCTTGGCCATGCCGAGCACGCCGATATCGTCGAAGCGGCGTCCGACGATCTGGACGCCGATGGGGAAACCCCTGGCGTCAAAGCCGCCGTTGATGGAGATCGCCGGATTCTCCGACATATTCCACGGCACGGTATAGGCGATGTGCTCGAACGGCTTCATGGGATCGTTGGTCGGCGAGGCCCATTCCGCCGGATAGTTCACGTTCGGCGCGGTCGGCGAGATCACATAGTCGAGCTCGCAGAACAGCTTTGATGCCGCGGCGCGGATCGCCATGGTCTGGTTGAAGCCCCTGATGACGTCGACACCCGAGAGCTTCGCGCCAGACTTGCCCCACTTGAAAATGTAGGGCAGCACCTTTGCCTGCTCGGCGGGCGTCAGCTTCGACAGATCATCCCACATCCGCGCGCGCCAAAAGTTGTCGAGGCCGTCGAGCATTTCGCGCGTGAGGATGCCGTCGACGTCGGTGACGACGGCGCCTGCGGATTCGAACGCTTTCGCCGCCTTCATCGCGACCTCGCGCACCGGCTTCTCCAGCGCCTGGCCAACGCCGGGATCGAGCATCAATCCGATACGGAGCTTGCGCGGCGACTTCTCCAGCCCCTTCCAGTTCAGCGGCTCGGCGGGGAGGCTCATGCCGTCGCGCCGGTCGGGTTTTGCCATCACGCTCATCATCAGCGCGCAATCATCGACGGTGCGGGTCATCGGCCCCGCGACGCGGCCGACATAGGCGGGATCAATCGGCACGCGGCCAAAGCTTGGCTTCAATCCGACCAGGCCGCACCAGCCCGCGGGCAAACGAACCGAGCCGCCGATATCGGTCCCGAGATGCAGCGGACCATAGCCGGCTGCCGCAGCGGCGCCCGCGCCGGCGCTGGACCCGCCGGGATTCTTGGAGAGGTCCCAGGGATTGCGCGCGAGCGCATGGAAGCTGGAGAGCCCCGAGGACAACATGCCGTAATCGGGCATGGTGGTTTTTGCGAAGATGATCGCACCGGCTTCGCGCAGGCGCGCGGCGGGCGGCGCGTCCTTCTCGGCCGGCAGCAGCTTGACGCTCGCGGCCCCCAGCGGCACGGGCACACCCTTGGTCGCGATGTTGTCCTTCACCGTCACAGGCACGCCGTCGAGCGAGCCCGACGGCTCGCCGCCGGTCCAGCGCGCGGTCGAGGCCTTCGCGGTCTCGCGCGCGCCGTCGGGATCGAATGCATAGAGCGCTCTAAGATGCGGCTCCCACGCTGCGACGTGCGAGAGCACGTCTTCCAGCACCTCGCTTGGCGAGAATTGTTTGGCGCGATAGCCCGCGATCAGATCGACCGCGGAGAGATCGTGCAGCGAGGTGACCGCCTCTTCGACGCTCTTTTTATGCATTGCTACCTACCGGCATACGGGTCTCGATGATCCGGGCGAACATGCTGGCACCGATCGGCAGGATCTTGTCGTCGAGCACGAAGCCGGGATTGTGCACGGGCACCGAGCCGTCGTGGCCGACCCAGAAATAGGCGCCGGGAATGGTTTGCAGCATGTCGGCAAAATCCTCGCTGCCCATCTTTGGCTGGGCGCGGGTAATCACCTTGGCAGGATCGACGACGGTGCGCGCGACCTCCTCGACCACCTTGGACTGCTCGACCTGATTGACCAGCACGCCGAAGGTGTCGCGGATGTCGGCTTCGATCTCGCACTGGAAGGCGCTCGCGATGCCGGCGCAGATCGTGCGGATGCGTTGGCTGATCAGGGCGCGGACTTCATCGGAGAAGGTGCGGATGGTGCCGCAGAGATGCGCCTCGCCGGGGATGACGTTGTAGGCGGAACCGGCGTGAATCTGCGTGATCGAGATGACGGCGGCCTGCAGCGGCTCGACGTTGCGGCTGACGATGGTCTGGATCGCCTGCGCCAGCGTGGTCGCGATGATCACCGCGTCCTTGGAGCGTTCGGGCATCGCGCCATGCGCGCCGTACCCGGTGATGCGGAGGTCGAAGAAGTCGGCGCTGGCCATCGCCGGGCCGGGCAGGATCGCGATCTCGCCGTGGTTGAGGTCGGGCGCGTTGTGCAGACCGTAGAGCTCGTCGCACGGAAATTTCTCGAACAAGCCGTCCTTGATCATCGCGCGGGCGCCGCCAAGGCCTTCTTCGGCCGGCTGGAAGATCAGATGCACCGTGCCGTCGAAGTTTTTGGTCTCGGCGAGGTAGCGCGCGGTGCCCAGTAGCATGGTCGTGTGGCCGTCATGGCCGCAGCCGTGGAAGCGACCGGGGATTTTTGAACTCCATCTCAGATTGGTGTTCTCTTCCATCGGCAGCGCGTCCATGTCGGCGCGCAGGCCGATACGCTTGCCGCTCGAACCCTTGCCCTTGATGACGCCGATCACGCCGGTGCCGCCGAGACCGCGATGCACCTCGATGCCCCAGCTCTTCAGCTTGTCCGCGACGATGCCGGAGGTGCGCACTTCCTCGAAGCCGATCTCCGGATGGGCATGGAGGTCGCGGCGAATGGCTGTGAGTTCGTCGGCATAACCGTCGATGCGGTCGATCGTGGGCATGTGTTGTATCCAGTTAGCGTGAGGAGGGAGTGAAAACCGGGCCGTTCGGTTTGATGCGAATACCCGGCCGCAGGCGCGTCCATGGCAGGGTGGCTGTGTCCGCCGGCATCGCGCCGGGCGCGGCGCAGATCATCAGCATTTCCGCGATCGGCTCGAAGTCGGCGCGGAAGTGCACTGAGCTCTTGTTGACCAAAATCTTCTCTTCGGTTGGCTCGATGCCGACATAGCGGTACATCGCCTGGTCGGCGAGCTGCGCCTTGTGTGAGGAGACGACGACGCGGACGTCGCCGATGCGCAGGCAGGCAGAGGGGCCCATCTCCATCTCGCGGCCGCCATAGTAAGGGCCGGGCGCGATGAAGCGGCCGTCGGAGAGTTTTTCGATGACGAAGGTCTCGCGATAGGGTTCGTCGCCGGGAATGCCGGACTTGCCGCCGAGTGACAGCGTCACGGTGGCGCCGACGCCGGCCACATGGGCGGCCTTGGCGGATTCCGGATCGTAGATCGCGCCGGTCGCAGCACTCGCCTTGTTGCGTACCAGTGCGCGCAGCATGCCCATGGTGTCGGAATCGCCGCCGGCGCCGGGATTGTCCTGGGTGTCGGCGATGATGATCGGCTTGCTCGCGCCCTTCGAGAGTTCCATCGCGTGGCGCACGCCGTCATCGGGTGACCAGATCTTGCCGTCGAAATCGTCCTCGTGGCTTTCGATCAGTTTTACGATCGCATCCGCTGCGCGATCGGCATCGGCTTGCGTCTTGCCATAGGCGAACACGCTCGGCCCGCAATCGCGGAAATCGGCAGCGGGGAAGCCGGGCGCGAAGGACAGCGTCGGAACAGCATTACTCTCCAGCGCAGCGAGTTTTTCGTAGATGCGCTTGGTCGGCTGGTCGTTGGTGCACTGCCAGCTGATCGGGATCAGGAACGGCAATTGCCTGAAGGCCTTTGCGAATCGCTGTTTCGTGTCCAGCAGCAGCGCGAGATGCCTTGCGGAGGCGCGGCCCGTCTCGGCCATGTCGACATGGGGATAGGTGCGGTAGGCGATCAGCGCATCCGCATGTTCCATCATGTCGGGGGTGACGTTGGCATGGAGATCGAGGCTGGTGATCAGCGGAACGTCCTTGCCGATGACGCGGCGCACGCGCGCCAGAATCTCACCTTCGCCGTCGTCGAAATGCTCGGTCACCATGGCGCCATGCAGGTCGAGATAGACGGCGTCGATCGGGCCGGCGGCCGCGATGCCGTCGACCATCACCTTGACGATGCGCTCGAAGGCGTCCCTGGTGACATGCGCGGAGGGGCTGGCACCGCACGCGATCGTCGGAACGAGTTCCCAGCCGTTAGCTTCGGCGCTGTCGACGAAACCGGCGAGGCCGACATTGATGCGGCGCATCACCCTCAGCACGTCGGCGCCCTCAGTCATCGCCGGCCATCCGCCGCCGTGCTGGAAGTCTGCGAAAGTCGCCTTCGTCGGAGCGAAGGTGTTGGTCTCGTGCAGGAAGCCGCCGACGGCGATACGTGTCATCAACTCAAGTCCAGGCAATTGAAAGTGCGCGACGTTAGCCCTGCCGCTGAGGCGAGAGCAAGGTGGGAAGCAATCGCGCCGTGCATGGCGTCAAGCTGTTTTGGGAATGCTTGCCGCAATCGCCGTCATGCGAGGGGGAGAGACTAAGCGCTCGCCGCCACACCCTCCGACACCGGCCGGAAATTCGCAAAGTCCCAGCCGCGGCCGGGCGCTGCCTCGAGCAAGGCTCTGGTGTAAGCCTCCTTCGGATGCGTCAGGACTTCGGCGGCCGGGCCCTGCTCGACGACACGGCCGTGCTGCATCACCACGACCTCGTCGCAAATCTGTGCTGCGACGCGCAGATCGTGGGTGATGAACAGGATCGCGATGCCGAGCCGCTTCTGTATCTCGTCGAACAGTTCCAGCACTTGCGCCTGCACGGAGACGTCGAGCGCCGAGACCGCTTCGTCCGCCACCAGCACGTCGGGATCGAGCGCGAGCGCGCGGGCGATGGCGATACGCTGGCGCTGACCGCCGGAGAACTGGTGCGGATAGCGCGAGACCGCATCGACCGGCAGGCCGACCAGCTCGAGCAACTCGCGGGCACGCTTCATTGCGTCGGCATGCGACACGCCGTAATTGATCGGGCCTTCCGCGATGCTTTCGCCGACGGTGACGCGCGGGTTGAGGGAGCGGTAGGGATCCTGGAATACAATCTGGATCTTCTTCCGATGCGGCTGCAACAGCCGCCGCGAGATGTCCGAGATCTCGCGGCCGGAAAGGCGCACGCCGCCGGAGGTCGGATCGATCAGGCGGACGATGCAGCGTGCCACGGTCGACTTGCCTGAGCCGCTCTCGCCGACGATGCCGAGCGTGCGACTCTTGCGCAGCGTCAGCGTGACCTTGTCGGCGGCGACGACCTCGCGGCCTTTGCCGAAGAACGCGCGCTCCTTGTAGACCTTGCCGAGCTCGTTGGCCTCCAGCACGACCGGCTCCTTGGTCTCGGGCCGCGCGGCGCGCGGCACCAGGCTAGGCACCGCGGAGAGCAGGTTGCGGGTGTACTCCATGGTCGGATTGCGCAGGATGGAATCGAGTGTGCCGGTCTCGACCAATCGGCCCTGCCGCATCACCGCGACGCGGTCGGCGATCTCGGCGACCACGCCCATGTCATGCGTAATGAACAGCACGGCCGTTCCGTGATCGCGCTGGAGGTCGCGGATCAGGGTCAAAATCTGCTTCTGCGTTGTGACGTCGAGCGCGGTGGTCGGCTCGTCGGCAATGAGCAGCTTCGGTTCGAGCACGAGCGCCATCGCAATCATGATGCGCTGGCGCTGACCGCCGGAGAGTCGGTGAGGGTAGGAGGCAAAGATGCGCTCGACCTGGGGCAGGCGCACCTGCTCCATCATGTCGAGGATGCGCTTCTTCCGCGCCTTCGCGTCGAGATTGGTGTGCGCGCGCAGGACTTCGTCGATCTGGCGGCCGACCGGCACCACCGGATTGAGCGCCGTCATCGGCTCTTGAAAAATCATCGCCATCCGCGTCGCGCGCAGCTGGCGCAGGCGGCGGTCGGTCGCGGTGAGCAGCTCTTCGCCGACCAGCTTGACGCTGCCGCCGGTGGGCACCAGCGTGCCCTTCGGCAGCAGGCCCATCGTGGTGAGCGAGGTCACCGACTTGCCCGAGCCGCTTTCGCCGACAAGGCACAGCGTCTCGCGCTCATGAACCTGGATCGAGATGCCGTCGATGATCTTCGGCCCATTGGGCTTCTTGCCGACGGAGACGGCGAGGTTGTTGATGTCGAGGATCGGGTTGGTCATCACTTGCCTTCCCGCTGCTTCATGCGCGGATCGAGTGCGTCGCGGGCGGCGTCGCCGATCAAATTGATGCTGAGGATCGCGATCGAGAGCAGCAGGCCCGGCCAGAAGATCAGCGTCGGCTTGAGCTGAAAATACTGGCGGCCCTCGGCCATGATGTTGCCCCAGGTCGGCGTCTCCGGCGAGATGCCGGCGCCGAGGAAGGAGAGGATCGCTTCGGTGAGGATCGCGGAAGCACAGACGTAACTGCCCTGCACGATCAGAGGTGCGATCGTGTTCGGCATCAAATGCCGCCACATGATCTTTGGCAGCGATGAGCCGACCGAGATCGCCGCTTCAACATAGGGCTCTTCGCGCGCCGACAGCACGACCGAGCGCACCAGGCGTGCCACGCGCGGAACTTCGGGGATCGTGATCGCGATCAGCACGGTCCAGAGGCTGGCGCCGGAAAGCGACACCACGGCGATTGCCAGCAGGATGCTCGGCATCGCCATCAGGCCGTCCATGATCCGCATCATGACGGAATCGACCAGCTTGAAGAAGCCGGAGACGAGGCCGATCGCCAGCCCAATGACGATCGACATGATCGCCGAGCCGATGCCGATCAGAAGCGAGATGCGCCCGCCATACATGACGCGCGACAGCAGGTCGCGGCCATAGGCGTCGGTGCCGAGCAGGAATTGCGCCGAAGAGGGCTTCAGCCGCTGCGAGGGCGCGAGCTGGATCGGATCATGCGGCGCGATCAACGGCGCCAGGATCGAGATCAGCACAATCAATGCAAGGCAGACGGTCGCTGCCGCGATGATCGGCGTCGAGGTGAGGAATCCGAAGCGCGGCCGCAACGGCGACGTGATCGGAATGGACGACTGGGGAAGGGTATCGACCGACATATTTGTTGTTATCCTTGCCTCAGTACCGGATCCGGGGATCGAGCAGCGTGTAGGCGACATCGATCAGGAGATTGACCACGACGTAGATCAACGACGTCAGCAAAATCATCGCCTGGATCACCGGATAGTCGCGCGCCAGCACCGCATCCACCGTGAGGCGGCCGATGCCGGGGATGTTGAACACGCTCTCGGTGACCACGACCCCGGAGATCAAAAGCGCAAAGCCGGTACCGATCACGGTGATCACGGGCACGGCCGCGTTCCGCAGCGCGTGGCGCATCATCACGGCGACCTCGTTGATGCCTTTTGCGCGCGCGGTGCGGACGTAGTCCTCGCCGAGCACGTCGAGCATCGCCGCGCGCGTCATGCGCGCGATCAGCGCGATGTAGATGAAGGACAGCGCGCAGGTCGGCAGGATGATGCGCTCGAAGAACGGTCCAAAACCGTTCGAGATGCTGCGGAAGCCCTGCACCGGCACCCAGCGCAGGTCGATGGCGAAGACCTCGATCAGGATGTAGCCGACCACGAACACCGGCACCGAGAAGCCGAGCACGGACAGGCCCATCACGAAACGGTCGATCCAGGTGCCGTGCTTCCACGCCGCGATGACGCCCAGGGGAACAGCGACGATGACGGCGAGAATGATGGTCGACAGCGCGATCGAGATCGACGGCTCCACGCGCTGGCCGATCATCTTCATGACGGGCAGGTTGGAGATCAGCGAAGTCCCGAGATCGCCGTGCAGCAGCTTGTTCAGCCAGGTGATGAACTGCACGATCAGCGGCTCGTTTAGGCCCAGTGAGGTGCGGATGCGCTCGAGCCGTTCCGGCGTGGCGTTGTCGCCGGCGAGAATTGCCGCGGGATCGCCCGGGGTGAGGCGGAGCAGGAGGAACACGAACAGCGCCACCACGCCCATCACGGGCACAGCTGCGAGAATTCGGCGAAGGAGATATCCGAGCAAGTTGGATCCCGTCAGATTAGAGTCAAATCAGAGGCCGCGGCTGCAGCCAGGGTTCTGCCATCAGCCTAACATTTCAGCAATTCCCGTGCCATCCGGACCACAGTTTTTGCAGTGCGGTCACCCTGTTTTGGCGATTTGGCTCGGTTTTGGTGAGCTGGCGCGCGTTGTCACTCCAGAGTCGCGAGCAGCCCCGCCATCAGCCGGCCGCGTTCGGCCAGGCTCTCGACCTCGATATACTCTTCGAGCGTGTGGCCGTTGCCGCCACGCACGCCCAGGCCGTCGAGAGTCGGGATTCCCCTTGAGCCCGTGAAATTGCCGTCGGAGCCGCCGCCGGAACTCGCATGCGGCAGTTCTGCGCCGAGCGACTTGGCGATACCGCGCGCCTTTTCATAAAGCGCCATGGTGCCGGCATCAGGCTCCCACACGGGACGTGTCACGCCGCGCGTCACCTTGAAGGCGACATCATTGGTTGTACCGGAGAGCGCCAGCATCCTCTCGACGCCGCGATCGAGGTCGGCCTGGCGCTTGGCCATCGACAGCGCCTCGCCGGTGGCGGTCGTGGCAACGCAATTGACCCATTGTCCGCCATGCACGACGCCGACCGAAAAGGTGCAGTCCTCGCTTGTCATCGCGTCGATGGCGAGGATTTGCCGCGCCATCTCGCGAATAGCCGAGCGGCCCGCCGACAAGGTCGCGCCGGCGTGGCTCGGCCGGCCCGTCGCCTCGAGATTGAAGCGCGCGATGGCGTAACGTCCGGTGGTGACGCCGTTGTCGGCGCGGCCGGGCTCCGGCACCAGCACGTATTTATTGCGCGAAGCCTCCGCCTCGATGATATCCCGCGTCGAGGGTGTGCCGACTTCCTCGTCGGGCGTGAACAGCACGGTGATCGGCAGCGGCGTCGTGAACGCGGCGCGGGCCAGTTGGCGGATCGCTTCCAGCGAAAGATAGTTGCCGCCCTTCATGTCGTAGATGCCGGGCCCGTAGCACTTGCTGCCCTCGCGGCGCCATTTCAGCTTCTCGATGGTGCCAACGGGGTGGACGGTATCCATGTGTCCGGCAATCAGAATGCCCGGCTCGCCCTGCTTCGGATGTGGAAAGCGTGCGCGGATCACGCCTCCATAGCCTTGGCGGCCGGCGATGCGCTCGATCGTCGCACCCATGATCGCCATCTCCCGCGCTGCGATATCGAGCATGCGATTCACGGCGCCAGCGTCCCAGGTCGGGCTTTCGCATTCCACCCAGCCGCGCAGGCCCTGGAGCATCGCTTCGGGATCAAAGGGGAGATTGGCTGGATTCATCTCAATGTCTCTCAAGCTTCGGAAGATGGAACGCGCATTGCATTGGCGGGGCGAGACAGGCGCAGAGTGTTGTAGAGCCAAACCGATCCTTGTGGAGCCCGTGCGCGCGCCGCTTGGGCTTGCAGCGAAACCGGATTGACGCGCTCGGCACTGTCTGCAAGTCTCGGAAAGATAAAGGCATTGCATGAGGTTGGTTCGCCTAAAGAACGAACCGGATGCTCAACCAATAACCTGCCTTTGAACAGTTTCACGTCAGGAGAAATTTTTATGTTTAAGTTGATGCGCCGGGGGACTCGCGCGTTCGCCTCCAAACTTGCGCTGTCGGTCGTCGCGCTTTCGACCGCGCTGGCTTCGCCGGCGCTTGCGGCCGGCAAGACCATCACGGCGGTGATGCATTCGGATCTGCGCATCATCGATCCGATCTTCACCACGGCCTACATCACGCGTGACCATGGCTACATGATCTATGACACGCTGGTGGCGCCCGATTCGAACTTCAAGATCCAGCCGCAGATGGCGGACTGGAAGATCTCCGACGACAAGCTCACCTACACCTTCACGCTGCGCGACGGCTTGAAGTGGCATGACGGTGCGCCGGTCACGGCGGAAGACTGCGTTGCCTCGCTCAAGCGCTGGGCCGCTGTCGACGGCATGGGCCAGAAGCTGCTCGACTTCACCGCGAGCATCGAGGCGACCGATGCCAAGACCATCACGCTGAAGCTGAAGGAGCCCTACGGCCTCGTGCTCGACTCGATCGGCAAGCCGTCCTCCCGCGTTGCCTTCATGATGCCGAAGCGCCTGGCCGAGACGCCGCCGGACAAGCAGATCCCCGAGCAGATCGGCTCGGGTCCTTTCAAGTTCGTGCAGTCGGAATTCCAGCCGGGCGTGAAGGCGGTCTACGTCAAGAACACCGACTACGTGCCGCGCAAGGAACCGTCGAGCTGGACCTCCGGAGGCAAGGTGGTGAAGGTCGACCGTGTCGAATGGATCACCATGCCGGACTCGCAGACCGCAGTGAACGCGCTGCAGTCGGGCGACATCGATTTCATGGAGAATCTGCCGTACGACCTGCTGCCGTTGCTGGAGGCGAACAAGGAGATCACGCTCGAGGTCTCGAACAAGTTCGGTTTCCAGACGCTCGGCCGGATGAACTTCCTTTATCCGCCGTTTGATAATGTCAAAGTGCGCCGTGCTGCCTTTCTGGCGATAAACCAGAAGGACGTTCTCGACGCGCTCGTCGGCAACGCCAAATATCAGAAGATCTGCGGCGCCTTCTTCGTGTGCGATACGCCATTCGCGACCGAGGTCGGTGCCGAGACCTTGATCAAGGGCAACGGCATGGCGGAAGCCAAGAAGGCGCTCGCCGAGTCCGGCTATGACGGCACCCCGGTCGTGATCATGGCGCCCGGTGACGTCACGACGCTGAAGGCGCAGCCGATCGTTGCGGCTCAGTTGCTGCGCGAGGCCGGCTTCAAGGTCGACCTGCAAGCGACAGATTGGCAGACGGTGGTGAGCCGCCGCGCCAGCCAGAAGCCGCCGAAGGAGGGCGGCTGGAACATGTTTTTCACGAACTGGGTCGCGGCCGACGTCTCCAACCCGATCGCCAATCTCTCGATCGGCGGCCAGGGCAAGAAGGGCGGCTGGTTCGGCTGGGCGGAAGACGCCAAGATCGAGCAGCTCAAGGACGCTTTCGTCCGCGCGCCCTCGCTCGACGAGCAGAAGAAGATCGCGGCGGACATCCAGAAGGAAGCCTATGAGCAGGTGATCTACATCCCGCTGGGGCAGTATCTCCTGCCGAGCGGCTGGCGTAAATCGCTGACCGGCGTGCTCGACGGTCCCGCGACGCCGCTGTTCTGGAACATCGACAAGTCGGAGTAAGGCGAAGGCGCCTCCTCGGCACATTTCGTCCGCATCATCATGCGGCGCCGCTGTCATCAGCGGCGCCGTTTTCTTTCGTCGATCTTGCGCAAGCTGAGAAGGCGGACACTTTCAAAATCTTCCAGTTTCCAATCATTGCTATTTGTTTCTGTTCTGAAGTAGATGTGTCGTTCTCGCGCATCACCTTCCTTCCTCCATTTGATTCCCGTGCCGATCGATTTTGCATTCCAGGCGATGGCCGAGCGGTCCGATCGCACGCCGGCGCGATGGCGCCTGCCATTCCTGCGTTGGCTCGACGGCGTCGAGGCGGGCTGGGCCGTGCCGCTTCTCATCGCTTGCTTCGTTGCGATCTGGACGCTCTATCTCGCCGTCGCCTATGCCGGCGGCGGCCTGCATCCTGATACGCTGGAGGCCTGGACGCTGGGGCGGCATTTCGCGTGGGGTTATGACAAGCACCCGCCGTTGACCGGCTGGGTTGCCGCGAGCTGGACCTCCGTCTTTCCGCTCAGCGACTGGTCGCTGCAATTGATGGCGATGGCCAATGCCGGGCTCGCGCTGGTCTTCGTCGATCTGGTCGCGCGTCAATTCGTGAGCGGGCATAAACGTATCCTGGTGCTCTTGCTCCTGATGCTGACGCCGGCCTATCAATTCCACGCCCAACGCTTCAACGCCAATGCCGTGCTGCTCGCGACCTGGCCGCTGGCGACCTGGTGCTTCCTGCGCGCGTTCGAGACGCGCGCGCCACTGTGGGCCGTCGCGGTGGGATGGACGACGGCGCTGGCAATGGTCGGCAAATATTATTCGATCTTCCTGATCGCGAGCTTCGCGTTTGCCGCGCTGGCGCATCCGGCGCGACGTCCCTATTTCACGTCGGCTTCGCCCTGGATCTCGGTGGTTGTTGGGCTTGCTGCTCTGTCACCGCATCTTTATTGGCTCGCGACGACGGGGGCATCGACCTTCGCCTATGCGCTGAACCATGCCAACGGCAATGCTGCGAGCTCGCTCGGTGAGGTCAGGAACTTCCTGCTGGGGCTGGCGGCGGCGATGAGTGCGTCGGTCGTGCTCTGGGTCCTGATCGCCGGTACGCGGCTGAAGCAGTTTCCGGCCGATTTCGCCGCGATGAATCCGGGCCTGCGGCTTCTCTTCTATGTTGCCATCGGCACGATTGCGCTGCCGGTCCTGATCTCGCTGGTGATCGGCACTGATCTGCCGTCGCTGTGGGCGTTGCAGGGGTTGTTCCTGTTCGCCGTTCTCGTGGTCTGCGGCACAAGCTACCCGATCCAGCGCTTCTACACCGTCAACCTCACCGTGATCGTGGCCGGCGTCGCGCTCGCGGCCGTCCTCGTCGCTGCGCCGATCCATGCCGTCTATCGCAACGATCACGGTTACGAGGAGGGACGCAATCTTTACGCGCAGGCGGCCAGCGAACTGACACGCCAGTGGCGCGAACTGACCGGCGAGCCGCTCGCCGCCGTCAGTGGCGACGATTCGCTGGCCTTCGCGACGGCGTTCTACAGCCCGGACCACCCGCACTACGCGCGGCCGTTCGCGTATCAAGATGCCTCGGGCTTGCCGCGCAAGACGACGCTGGACCGCGGCTGGGCCGCGCTCTGTTTCCGCGATCAGGATGATTGCAGCCGGTGGATGGAGTTGGTGTCCGGGCGCGCCGGGCACTTCGTCAGGCGGGAGTTCACCGCGCAGGCGCAGCTATGGGGCCGGCCCGGTATCTCGCGGGAAGTGATAGTGATGATGGTGCCGCCCCGTGGAACGCCCGAGAGCGCCGCAGACGATTTCAGCGCCAGCAGACGCGCGGCGGAATAGGCGTCGCGCTCAACAGTGGCTGTCGCGGACCCGCTCGAGCCCTTCGCTCGCGAATGGTACGGTAAAGGCGGGCTTCTCGGCGTTCGACGGCGTGCGTTCCGTCTTGGCTTGTTCCGCGGCATCGTGATCTTTACGGTGTTCCGGTTCCATGGAGCAGCCTTTCAAATTGCTGCAGTACAACATCGAGAATGCCGCGAAGTTCCTCACGCGATAGAGCGATGATGCGGCTTAAACAGCCGTCCCTTTTCCACCACCAGCACGATCGCGAGAGCTGCGAGTGACGACACGAAGAAGCCGACCGAGAACGGCATCAGCGTGCCGTCGAAACTTTGTCCGATCGCCATGCCGACGACGATGCCGATCAACGTCGTGATCGAGCCGTAGAGCGAGGACGCCGTGCCGGCGATGTGGCCCTGCGGCTCCATGGCGAGTGCGGTGAAGTTGGCGACCATCATTCCGAACGAGAACATCATCAGCGCCGAGAGCACCATGAACACGGGAAGCGGCAGCATGCCGAGGCTTTCCGTCAGCAGCATCACAGCCGCGACCGCGGTGTAAAGCGTCAGCGCGCCGTGCGAGATCACGCGCATGCCGAGGGTTCCGACCAGCTTTGCATTGAGGAAGCCGGCAATGGCCGTACCGGCCGCGATCGCAGCGAAGGCGATCGGGAAGTAATGGCCGAGGTGATAGATGCCGGTGAAGACCTGCTGGGCCGAGAAGACATAGGCAAATAGCGCGCCTATGACGCTGCCGGCAGCCGTCGCATAGCCAATGGTCTGGCGGTTGGTCACAGTCTGCCGGAACGCCGAGAGCACGTCGGCAGGCGCCAGCGATCTCCGTTGGGACTCGGGAAGGGTTTCAGGCAGTCGCAGCACGCTCCATGCGAGCGCGAGCAGGCCGTAGAGCATGAGCACGACGAAGATGCCGCGCCACGCCGTCACCAGCAGAACCGCCTGACCGAACGAGGGCGCGATCACGGGCACCGCGATGAACACCATCATGGCGAGCGACATCACGCTCGCCATCCGGCGGCCGACATAGCAGTCGCGCACGATCGAGGTTGCGATCACGCGCGTTGCCGAGGTGCCGAGCCCTTGCAGCGCACGCGCCAGCAGCAGCGTCTCGAACGAAGGCGCCGCGACCGCCAGCACGCTCGCCACCGCATAGACCGCCATGCCGCCGAGCAGCACTGGGCGGCGCCCGAAGCGGTCCGACAATGGGCCCATGACGAACTGGCCGGCGCCGAAGCCGATCAGGAAGGTCGACAGCACCAACTGAAGATGGTTGGCGACGGGGATATTGAAGGCTGACCCGATATTGGGCAGCGCCGGGAGCATCATGTCCATCGCAAGCGGATTCAGCGCCATGATCGACGCGATCACGATGACGAATTCGGGAAAACCCATCGGACGATGTCCCGCGGACACCCAATCGTCGGCATTGACGTCGGACAAGGAAGCTCACCTCTGATTTCAGAGGCTTTATCCAACACCCATGCTGCATTGCACAAGCTATGTTTCGGGATGGCTGGCAGGCAGAGCCGGAACGGCACCTGCGAGTGCACGATGATTGCGTCATCGCCTGCACGCTGAAGGATTGAACGCGGGAGGTCGGCATCAGTGCATTTTGGGATCATGCTGCTGCACGTTCGCGCCGTCAGCTCTCGTGGTGCGGGCAGCCGGGGTCGAACCGGCACAGCGCTTGCGCGCCGAGGGATTTTAAGTCCCTTGCGTCTACCAATTCCGCCATGCCCGCTTGATCCAAAGAGATCAAACACTTAAGTCCCTTCCGGCCGTCTGGAATTGGCGCCTGGTGGGCCGGTTGGGCGGTTCTTCCTTAAGCGAGCCGGCCGCACAAGGCAAAGCCTCAATGCGGACATCTGTTGCTGCTTTAGGCATTCTCAATCCACTGGGACTATTCATCCGGCATGTCAGCTTTGATCCAATATCGCCTGCGCGCGTGCTGCATGGCCGTCGCACTGGTCGCGGCCGGCTTGGCGCTGTCTGGTTGTGCCGGCATGAGCGAGACGGTCGCTCCGGCCTTTGCCGATCCTGCCAAATACGAATTATACGAGTGCAAGCAGCTCGAGTCGGAGCGCAAGACGCTCGCCACCCGCACCGCGGACTTGCAGAGATTG
This sequence comes from Bradyrhizobium sp. 197, assembly GCF_023073375.1. Classification (NCBI taxonomy): domain Bacteria; kingdom Pseudomonadati; phylum Pseudomonadota; class Alphaproteobacteria; order Hyphomicrobiales; family Nitrobacteraceae; genus Bradyrhizobium; species Bradyrhizobium sp. 197. The sequence goes on from NZ_JADPJJ010000135.1 coordinate 34,671, forward strand.
ATGGACAAGGCGCAGACGGGCACCGGCGGCGCCGTCGTGTCAGAGCTCGCCTATCGCAACGAATACATCTCGGTGCGCGGGCAGGCGCAGCTAGCCGAAGACGCCTGGCGTCGCAACAAGTGCCGGGAAACGCCACCCGAGGCGACACCGGCCGCCGCGCCCGCGCCTGGCGCCAAGCCTGCCTCGAAATCCGCAAGATCGGTGCGCTGAGACATCGCGCCGACGGTGCCTCGCATCAGGGACGCCAGTCGTAGATCCAGTCCTGCCGCGCCAGCATGCGGTCCGGGCCGAGCGTGCGGATCGCAAGATCGCGTGCGAACGCGAGCGGCCCCCTGAAATGATAGATGCGGCCCTGCTGCTGCGCCGTCCGCTGCACCCGCCGCACACGCGTCTGGCGCGCACCGGCGTATTGTCTCAGTGCAGCAGCGATGCCCGCGGTGCCCTCGGCGGCCTCAAGGGTCAAATGCTGCGCGAGCACGGCGGCATCCTCGATCGCCATGCCGGCGCCCTGGGCCGCAAACGGCAGCATCGCATGCACGGCGTCGCCGAGCAGTGCGACCGGGCCTTTGCTCCAGGGGCAGTCGTCAGGCACGCCGAACAGTGCCCATTTCCGCCAGCTATCGACCGTGGCGAGCATCATCCGCGCCGCCGGCGGCCAGCGCGGCGCGCCGAAGGCCTCCATCACCTCGAGGGGATCGCCGGGCGTGCTCCAGCCCGGCCTGTTCCAGGTGCCCGGCAGCACCGCGACCACGTTGATCTGGCGTCCGCCCGCGATCGGGTAGGCGACGAGATGGGCGTTCGGCCCCATCCAGAGCTGGACCCGGCGCGCGGTGTAGTCCTTCGGCAGTTGCGTGGCATCGAGCGTGCCGCGCCAGGCGATCAACCCGGAGAAGCGCGGCTGCACCTCGGGAAACAGATGCTGGCGCACCGTCGACCAGATGCCGTCGGCGCCGATCAGCGCACTGGCGAGATCGCTGCGGCGGATCGTGCCGCTGCGATGGACGACCGTCAGCCCCTTGGCGTGAGGCGCGACGTCTTCGAAGGTCGCGCCGAGTTTCAGGTCGATATCGGGATGGTCGGCGACTGCGCCGGCGAGGGCGGATTGCAGGTCGGCGCGGTGCACCACCCAATAGGGGGCGCCGGCGCGCGCGGCGGCAGCTTCTCCCAGCGGCATGCGCAAAAGTTCGCCGCCGGCCCGCGCGCTCATGATCGAGACCGCCTCCGGGGTCACGGCGCGCAGCTTGAGCCGCTCGGTGAGGCCGAGCTCGACCAGCACGCGGCTGGCATTGGGGGAGAGTTGCAGACCGGCGCCGACTTCCTCGAGCCGCTCGACCTTTTCCAGCACGACGATGCGGAAGCCGCGGGCCGCGAGCGCAAGCGCAGCCGTCAGTCCACCTATGCCGGCACCGGCAATGACAATGGTTCGGGAGAGCGCCACCCCTGACCGATGGCAGCGGTCAGGCCACCTTGTCCTTCAGGACGCATTCCGGCGGGCGGGCTTCGCCCGCCTTCAGGTCGGCGGCGAAGCGGTACAGCGTCGAGCAGTAGGGACAGATGATCTCGTTGTCGTTGCCGAGGTCGAGGAAGACGTGCGGATGGTCGAACGGAGGGTTGGCGCCCACGCACATGAACTCTTGCGAGCCGATTTCGATGACGGGGACACCGGCATCGTTATGGAAGTGCGGGACGACATGGTCGGACATCGTAGTTCATCCTGGAGTGGCAATGGCAGCAGATACAATCACGACAGACGCGGCATCATTATGGCGCGGCGGACCATACTGGCGGGTCAAGATGATTGCTAGTCCAGCGGAACCGAAAGTCCGCAATTGCCCCATGCTCGTTTTGCTCATGCAAATTCGACACAATCTTGCGGCTTGAGAGAAGCCCTTCTTTCGTCGGGGACGTTGTGTCGCAACTTTGGCATACTATGTCGGTGGGCGAGCGCAATTGCGACGAAAGACGAACCGTCAAGGCGTCAACGATCTCAGGACCGTCCAGGTTTTCCGCATGAAATGGCTGCGAATCAGCACAGCGTTGACCGGTATTGCGGCATGCGGCTTCATGCTCGCGCAGGTAGCACCGCATGCGCGCGAGGCCGGCGCGATTTTGGCCGCCCAGGAGGATCCCGCCGCGCTCTCCGAACTCAAGCTCGATGCGCTGCTGCGGCAAACCGATCGTCTGATTCAGAACAACATCGAGGCCGCGCTCGCATCGGGCGACGCCGATCTCGCGGACAGTTTTGTCGCGTTGGCGCACGACCGCAACGTCGCGCTGCCTGACGACCTCCTGAGCCGCGTCAGCGACGCGGTCAAAGACGAAAATTCCACCTCGCATTTCGCAAAACGGTTTGCCGCCGGGCTCGTCACCGGCAACGCGGACGATGTTGCGAGCCTGTCGGGAACCGTGGCCGGCGATCTCTTCGTGATCGGCGACATCAGGGACGTCGTCCGCGAGGGCAAGCATCTCGCCATGGGCGAGGAGACCGATCGCCTGGTGCTGGGCCTTGCGGCCGCTGGTCTCGCGGTCACGGCCGTGACCTATGTCTCCGTCGGCGGCGCCGCGCCGGTGCGCGCCGGGCTGACGCTGCTGAAGGACGCGCGCAAGGTGGGGCGACTCGGCGAAGGACTCGCGGCATGGGCCGGCCGGTCCGCGCGCGAGGTCGTCGATACCCCGATGCTCCAGAACGCGGTCGCCTCCGGCTCGGTGCTGCGGCCGGGTCAGACCGCGAGTGCGATCAAAGCCGCGTTCCACGCCGAGAAGGCCGGCGCACTGGTTCGGCTCGGCAAGGATGTCACGCGCGTCGTCGAGAAGACCGGCACGCGCGGCGCAATGGATAGCCTGCGCATCGCCGAAGGCCCCAAGGATGTCGCACGCGCGGCCCGGCTCGCGGAAGCGCAGGGCGGCAAGACGCGCGCGATCATGAAGCTGTTCGGCCGCGGCGCGCTGCTGCTGATCGGCGGCGCGTTCAATCTCGCACTCTGGCTGTTTGGTGCGGCCCTGACGCTGTTCGGCCTGTTGTCGTCGATCAAGGCGACGACGGAGCGCCTGACCCAGGCCTGGTGCGATCGCAGACGGACGCGGCGACTTCGCCGGGCCCAAATCGCAGCCGAAGCCGCTCTGGCAAGCGCTGCCGTCACGGCCTAAGATCGACTTCTTCCCCTCAAGATTGCGGAACTGATGATGCCGAGCTTTCACAACGGCGCCGTTGAAATCGCCTATCTCGACGAAGGCGAGGGCGATCCGATCATCCTGGTGCACGGCTTTGCCTCCAGCAAGAACGTGAACTGGGTCTATCCGACCTGGGTTTCGGAGCTGCGCAAGAACGGCCGCCGCGTCATTGCGCTCGACAATCGCGGCCATGGCGAAAGCGCAAAGCTCTACGAGCCCTCGCAGTACTCGATCCCCACCATGGGCGGCGACGTGGTCGCGCTGATGGATCATCTCGCCATCCCGCAGGCCGATCTCATGGGCTATTCGATGGGTGGACGGATGACGGCCTGGCTCTCCCTCAACGAGCCGCAGCGCCTGCGTTCGGCAATCCTCGGCGGCATCGGCATCGGCGGCCTGATCGAGGGCACCGGGCCCGGCGAGAACGTGGCGAAGGCGTTGGAAGCGCCCTCGCTCGACGACGTCACCGATCCCGTCGGGCGCACTTTTCGCGCTTTTGCAGACCAAACCCGTTCCGACCGCAAGGCACTCGCCGCCTGCCTGCGCGGCACGCGCGACCTCATGACGAAGGACGAGGCCGCGCGGATCGATTTGCCCGTGCTGATCGCGGTTGGCAGCACCGACGACGTCGCGGGCTCGGCCAGCGCACTCGGTGCCATCATCCCGGGTTCGGAAGTGCTCGACATTCCGAACCGCGATCACATGCGTGCGGTCGGCGACAAGGTCTACAAGACCGGCGTGCTCGATTTCCTGTCACGCCGCAGCTGAGGTCTCGGCCGCCGGTTCGTCGTTGCTGAAGCGCCGCGCCAGTGCCATCAACACCACGAAGGTAGCAACCCACACCATCCGCGCGCCATAGCGGTCGTGTGGTCCGGAAATCACGCCGCAGATGAAGGCGTTGCCGAGCAGTGCCAGCCCGACGGTTGCCGCCAGCAATGTCAGATCGTCGAGCCGGCGGTTCCTGAGCGAAAGCGCGAGCAACACGACCAGCGCCAGCATCGAGGCCAGCGCGACGGGAACGTGCAGCCAGTTGACGTCGTCGAAATTGACAGCCCAGTGCTGCTGGCGCGCCGCGCGCATCTGCGCGACCTGCGCGGGGATGTAGCGCTCGATGACGCCATAGGTGTGCGGGATCCAGCCATTGGTGCCTTCGCCGGTCGCCACATGCAGCAATTGCTGGCCCATGGCTTTCAAGGCTGCGCCGGCCTGCCACGCCGGATAGTCGGTGAGCGAATGCACGACGATGGTGCCCATCTCGTCGTTCATGCCTTCGAAGCGGCCGAGCGTGTTGAACATGCTCTTGCCCCACAGGAATTCGTCGGCGGTCGCCGGCAATTCGTTGCGATAGGGACAGAGCTTGTAGCGCTCGCGCGGGCAATGGTCGTTGAGGTAGCGCGCGACGATGCCGTCCTGCATCATGCGGCCGAACGCGACGCCGTAGCCGCCGGGGGTCCAGGCCCATTTGCCCGACAAGGCATGGTTCGCCGACACCAGCATCAGGCCGCCGGCGACGATCGTCATACTCGCTTGAGCCAATGCGGCGATCGGAAGCCGGCGCCCCAGCAATGGTCGCGCCATCCAGCCGGCGACGCAGAGCCCGAGCAGCACGCCGAGCGTGGCGCTGTGGGTCGCGGCAGCAAAGGCGGTGAAGACGAACAGCGAGATTTTCTCGAGCACGAAGGTCCGCGGTCCAGCGACGACCAGCAGGAACAGCGATAGCACGGACAGCCCTGCAAAGATGTCGGTGAGCAGCATGCTGGCAAGCCAGGGCAGCGCGGTCGACAGGATCAAGAGCAGGCTGATCGCGACGAAGCGGAACGTCTGCATCAGGCCGAGCACGCGCAAGGTGAGCTGCAGCAGCCACAGCGTTGCCACCGACTGCACCGCGAGGTTGATCCAGAAACCAAAACTCTCGCCATAATGCAGATAGAGGCCGAACACGGTGGAGCGGCTCGGGACGAGGTAGCCCTCGTACCAGCGCGCCAGATAGCCGCCGGTATCCCACTGCAACAGCGGATAGCCGTTCCAGAACGCCGGTGCGATCATCATGAGCGGCAGGGCCATCGCGGCCAACCGCAGCCAGAATGAGCCCGCGGCCCCCGCGCGCAAATGATCGGTGGTGGTGGTGGTCAAATCCGCTCCGTCCTCGCGCGGACCATGCCCGCAATCACGGTTGAGGCGGAATTCACCAATAGTTTGACGCCGCCCGGCTTGAATTTGACGAAACCCTGACCATTTTGAGCCGACCTTGCCGCTTGGGGCGTCAGAATAAGTAGTTGTGATTCAACGCGTTGGCATACTTTCGCGGGACAACGCACTGTTCACTCTCAGGCAAGCCCGTCGGGACTTTGTCGCCTAGACTGTGTTATAGAGCCAGCAAAACTAGCCAATTCGAAAGAACAGATCCCATGGCAGTGCATCAGGTCAATCCGGGAGGGAAGCTCGCAACGCTTGATCCGATCTGGGATCGGATCCGCGGCGAAGCTGAGGACATCGTCCACCGCGAGCCGGAGCTTGCGACCTTCATCTATTCGACGGTGCTGCACCACAGCCGCCTGGAAGATGCGGTGATCCATCGTGTCGCCGACCGGCTCGATCACTCCGCGCTGTCGGGCGATCTCGTGCGCCAGACCTATGACGAGGCGCTGCGCGACGATCCCGATCTCGGCAACGCCTTCCGCGCCGACCTCGTCGCCGTCTACGACCGCGACCCCGCGACCTCGCGCTTCATCGATCCCTTGCTCTACTTCAAGGGCTTTCACGCCATCCAGACCCATCGCCTCGCGCACTGGCTCTGGCTGAAGGGCCGCAAGGATTTTGCGTATTATCTCCAGAGCCGCGCGTCTGCGGTGTTCCAGACCGACATCAATCCTGCCGCGCGCATCGGCCGCGGCATCTTCCTCGACCACGCCACCGGCTTCGTCTGCGGTGAGACCGCCGTGATCGAGGACGACGTCTCGATCCTGCACGGCGTCACGCTCGGCGGCACCGGCAAGGAGAACGAGGACCGCCATCCGAAAATCCGTCACGGCGTCCTGATCGGCGCCGGCGCAAAAATCCTCGGCAACATCGAGATCGGCCATTGCGCGCGCATCGCGGCCGGCTCGGTCGTGGTCAAGCCCGTGCCGCACAACGTCACGGTCGCGGGCGTGCCCGCCAAGGTCGTCGGCGAAGCCGGCTGCGCCGAGCCGTCGCGCACCATGGATCAGATGATCAACGCCATGGGACTCTGAGACGGGACTCTGAGACGGGGCTTTGAGCTTGTCAGAAGGGCCGGATTTTCCCGCCGTTTGGTCCCCAAATTCTTTGGCAATTCATGCTGGCGGTTGGTCGCGTCTCGTCCTAAAACCCCGCCAACCCAGATTTCGATTGGAGACTTACCGTGGACGTCAAGGAAGTTAGGAAGCTCGACGCGTACTTGAAGCGCGTATTCGGCAATTCCAAGATCCGCGTCGTGCCGCGGCCGAAGAAGGATGATTCCGCCGAGGTTTATATCGGCGAGGAATTCATCGGCGTGCTCTTCGTCGACGACGAGGACGACGATCGCTCGTTCCAATTCCAGATGGCGATCCTCGAGGACGATCTCGTCGATCAGGAATAATCGTCACCACGAGTGTTAGAGCCGCGGCCCGCGCAACTGCGCGGCGAGCCGGTCCATCGCTTCCGCCGCATCGCGCCATTGCGAGAGCCAACTCCTCGGAAAGCGGAAGGTGAGGTCGGCGCCGCCGACGCGGCGTTCGGACAGGCACATGCCGGGCGTCGCTGCATCGCGCGTACAGCGCGCGGTCAGCGCGGGACTTGCAGCAGAATAGAAATCCTCGCTGCCGTAAGGCGTATCGGCGCGGAACATCCGCATCGTCAGCCCGTCCGCGGGCATCGCCGCAGCCTGGTCGAGATAGCGCGGATATATCGTGGCGGTACGCTGCTCGGGCGAGAGCGCATCGCGATGCGCGGCGATCGACAGGAAGATGCGGTCGATCGGCTGCATTGCCGCATCCACGCTATCGGCGGTGACGTGCTTCGGCGCGCCCGGCGGTTCCAGCGAAGGGTACAGGAAGTCGAGATCGATCCGCTCCTGCGGCCCGGAGTGGCGCTGGATCTTCATGCGGATCGCTGTCATCGGCAGGTTGAACAGCGTACCGCCGACGCTCACCGGCAGCTTGTCCGGGGCGTTCGCGCCGCTACTGCCCCAGGTCGGCCACAACAAATAGGCGACGAGCGCGACCGCGCACACCGCGGCCGCGCCGCCGAGCAAGATCGGGACGACATGCGCCCGGGTTCGCGTTCGGGGGGACTGAGGAGAGGTTGCCGAAAACACCGTCATGAGCCGCGCGAATGAGTCCGAAGTCGGCCGATGGCCGACGAATCAGCCGCGAATATGCCACGCGGCGGCGATTTCGCGGAGCGTTCGCCGGCTGCGGGAAAGGGAGAGGGGCCTGCGCGGGATAGCCGGCGGCGTTAACCTTCCCTTAAGGATAATGTAGCGTTAACCAGCCCTATTTGTCACAGGAAGGCTCCGGCGTTGCGTAAGGCGGACCGTTCCGATGACACCTGAAGCTCTCAACACTTTCTTCTCCATCTTCATCGGTTTTGCGCTCGCGGGCGCACTCGTGAGCGGATACCAGGCGGTCGCACAGCGGCCTGCCGGCTTCGGCCTGCTGCAGGACGGCGTGGCGCCGAAGACCTTCGCGGCGGTTCCGTTCCTGGTGTTCGCGGCGCCCTTCATCATCATGCGCAACACCCTGCGCGGCATGCAGGTGGAAAGCCGCCGAGTCGAGTTCGTGATGATGGCGACCGTCATCGCCGGCTTCTGGAGCATGATGAGCGGCACCTTCTTCCTGATGACGCTGCGCGCGGCCGGCGTTCTGGTCTGATGCGCGCGCTTTAAGAGCTGCCGGCGCGGCGGCCCTTTGCGTCGAGGCCTCCGTTTCGCTATGCCAGTCTTAGCGTGACAGGAGACCCTCATGGCGATCTACGAGCTCGACGGGCAGGCGCCCGACCTTCCCGCCGACGGCAATTACTACATCGCGGAGACCGCCACCGTGATCGGCCGCGTGCGGCTGAAGCCGGGTGCGAGCGTCTGGTTCGGTGCCGTGCTGCGCGGCGACAATGAGTGGATCGAGATCGGCGAGGGTGCCAACGTACAGGACGGCTCGACCTGCCACACCGACCTCGGCTTTCCCCTCGTCATCGGCAGCAACTGCACGGTCGGCCACAATGTCATCCTGCACGGCTGCACCATCGAGGAGGGCGCGCTCATCGGCATGGGCTCGATCGTGATGAACGGCGCCAGGATCGGCCGCAACAGCATCGTTGGCGCCGGGTCCGTCATCACCGAGGGCAAGGAATTCCCCGAACGGTCCCTGATCATCGGCTCGCCGGCGCGCGTGATCCGCACGCTCGACGACAGCCAGGTCCAGAAGATGGGGAGCGCAGCCAGATTCTATGCCGCAAACGGTCCGCGGTTCGCCAAGGGCCTGAAACGGATCGGCTGAGATGCACGCAGGCCGTGCGCGGCCGGCATTTGGTTTCGTACCGTAGAAACACCCGCGCGTCAGCTTCCCTCGGACTCGCTCGCTTCGATCGCGCCGGCGACCTTCTCGTGCCCGGCGGCCCACAACGCATGCTCGTTGCTGCCGTCCCGGTATGGATTGGCTGCTGCCGGGATGTTCTCGCGCGCGGAACGTTCGCCCTCTGCAAGAGGATCGCGATCCGTCATCGTGATTTCGCCTGTCGGTTTTGCCGCGTCGAACGCGTTTGGTTTGGGCATGATCGTGCCTGCCTTGCCGCTTTCAAGTTGATGCAACGGCCTTTGTTCCGGAACCGGCCTTGGCTGCGGCCGTTGACCGGCGAAGGAGAATTTCCGATGGCCAGATTGTCCACAGTCCTCCTCAAGACCGTCCTCGTGATCTTTGTCCTTGCGGCGATGCCGGCCGTATCGTTCGCGCAAGCGACCGGCGGCGCAACCGGCTCCGCTGGATCGACCGGCACGGGTAGTGGTGGTGTCTCAAACTCTCCCGCCTCGCCACCCGGCACCAACAGCCTGGGTACGGCGCAATCATCTGGTGGTTCGCCCGGCGTCACCACCGGCACCGGCACAGGCGCAGGTGAGGCTGATGCCACCGTCAACACCGAGAACCGGCTGCTCGACAAGAAGCTCAAGAGCATCTGCCGCGGCTGCTGATGCTCGCGCGGAAGTGAGGCAGTATAGCTGTCCGGAATGCCCAAGGGACGCTAGCTTGGTCCTGCTTTGAGGCGTGGAGCGCGTCCACGCGGAGGATCGAGTGATGTTACGCAAGATGATGATGGCGGCGCTGGCCGTCGCGATAGTCGGGCTGTCGGCCCCGGAGGCGGCCCAGGCGCGCGGCGGTTTCGGTCACGGCGGCGGCGGCTGGGGCCACGGCGGCGGTTGGGGCCATGGCGGTGGCTGGGGCCATGGCGGTGGCTGGAGTCATGGCGGCGGCTGGCGTGGCGGCGGCTTCTGGCCGGGAATCGCGATCGGGGCGGGTATCGCCGGAGCCGGCTACTACGGCGGCTATTACGGCTACGGCCAACCCTATTACGGCAATTCGTATTACTATGGTACCGGCTACGACGATGGTGGCTATGGCGGCTGCTACGTCGTGCGGAAGCGCGTCATGACGCCGTCAGGCTGGCGTATCCGCCGTGTGGATGTCTGCGAATAGGCGCTGTACCCATCAAAAAACAAGGTCGTCGACGCAGTATACCGTCAACGACCTTGCCAGCCCCGGACATTGAAATCGGCTCACGCCATCCGGTAACGGCTAGCATCGCTCAGATTCATACTGGCGAATGTGATCCAGTTCACAAGTCAAAAAATTTAAAGCCGCGTCGCGAGCAGCTCAGCCGCGCGAGCGCTTGCGCGCGCTGGCGTGGACGCGCTGCCGCACCGGTTTCCTGCGGGTAACCGAGGGGGTCTCCACCTCGGTCGTCCGGACGCTGGCAAAGGACTGCCGCAGGCCGTCGATCGACTCGTTCAGCGTTGCGACCTGCTCGGACAGGCGCTTGGTGTCGGCCTGCTGGAATGCGAGCAACCGCTTCACCGTTTGGAGCTGGTCCTGCACGACCTGGAGCTGGTCGATCGATTCCTGCTGGGTCGCCTCCAGTCCCTTGGTCTTCTCGAACAGCTGCTCGGAGGCCTGTGCGGTGCGGGCCTGAAGCTGCCGCGACGCCACCACCCGGTCGGTCTCAGGAGCTGAGCCGGTATAGGCGCGCCAGATCGCGATCGAGGTCATGCCGGCGATCAGCAGGAAGAGGGCGGCGGCGGTCAGCGCGATGGGCTGGGCACCGAGACGAAGAAGGGGGTTGGACGGTGCGTCCTCTGCGAGATCGATCATCGCTGACAAACCCAAATTGAAACTTGGCGAGTGGCGAAACCGGCAACCCTGAGATCACCGGGGTGTCCCGAAAACGTTACGTTTCGGCAAGGAATGGGACCAAAAAGAGGCTAAGAGCAAAAAAAGCCAGCAAACACAGGCCTTGAGACATCCGAAGGTCTCATCAGGGTAGGGATCAGGGCTGAAACAGAGAAAGCGGCCCGGCATAGGTCTTCGATCGCGGCGCCGCATAGGGCCCGAGCCGGGAGGTCTTCAGCGCCAGGCGCACCAGTGATTCCGCCAAGGTCACTGCTGCGGCGACGCCGTCGATCACGGGCAGGCCGTGCGTGGCGGCGAGTTCTGCAGCGAGATCGGCCATGCCGGCGCAACCGAGCACGATGGCCTCCGCGCGGTCGTCGCGGATCGCGGCTGTGATCTCCGCGGAGATTTTTGCGAGCGCATCAGTATTGCGCTCCTCAAGCGCGAGCACCGGCACCTCGGCAGCGCGGACGCGGGCACAGCGCTCGATGAGACCGTACTTCTTCAGATTATGCTCGATCGGCACGATGGAGACACCGAGCGTCGTCACCACGGCGAAGCGCGCAGCGATCAGGCTCGCCATGTGGAAGCCCGCTTCGCCAATGCCGATCACCGGTGCCGTCGCGATCGCGCGCGCGGCGTCGAGGCCGGTGTCGTCGAAGCAGGCGATGATGTGGGCGTCCGCGCCGTCGCGATCGGCGTCGCGGATGCAGCCGAGCATGCCGGGCACCGCAAAGGCCTCGTCGTAAAATCCCTCGATCGAGACCGGGCCCATCGCCGGCTGGCGCGCATCGATCAATGTGTCGGGCAGGGCGATCGCGCGCGCGGCAGCGGCGATCTTCGTCGTCATCGACGCCGTCGTGTTGGGATTGACGACGTGAAGCCGCATCAGACAAGTCCCTTGCCGGCGTCCGAGCCCTTCGCCGCCTGCCGCTTGTTGAGCATGTGGATGGTGCCGAGCGCAACCGTGATCACCGCAAACGACACCGCGGAGATGATAGTGCCGAGCGCATAGATATCCGGGTTCGTCACCGTCGTGGTAAGGCCCTGGAGATCGAGCGGCAATGTATTCACCGCGCCGATCGCCTGACTCGAGCGCGCCAGCTCGTCCCAGGACAGCGTGAATCCGAACAGACCGATGCCGATCACCGACGGCAGGATGATCGGCAGCACGACATGACGGAAGGCCTGCCACGGCGTCGCACCGAGGTCGCGTGCGGCTTCTTCGAGCCGGGGATCAAAGCGGTTGAAGATCGCGAACATGATGAGCAGGCCGAATGGCAGCGTCCAGGTCAGATGTGCGCCAAGGCCCGAGGTCAGCAGGCCCATCGAGGTTTCGAAGTTCTCGTTCCAATGCGCCTTGATCAGATCGTCGATGATGCGGAATTCAAGCGAGATGCCGAGTGAGGTGATGATCGAGGGAACGATGAGGCTCGCGATCGCCGAATAGAACAAGATGCTTTGCGCCTTGAACTTCCTGCGGAACGCCATGCCGGCCGCAACCGACAGCACGACGGTAACGATCATCACGATGATGCCAAGCAGCAGCGAACGGCGAAAGGCCGCGCCGAGATCGACGATGCCAGTTCCCTGGAACAGTTTTGCGATCCAGAAGGTCGAGACGCCGTTCATGGGGAAGGTGAGGCCGCCCTGCGGCCCCTGGAACGACAGGACGTAGATCGCGATCATCGGGCCGTAGAGGAACAGCGTGTAGGCCGCGAAGAAGATCGCGAGCACGTAGAAGCTGCGCGGGCGTCCCTCCTTCATCGCCTATAGCTCCTTCTTGATGTCGACGATGCGCGACATCATGGTGATGATCAGGAAGGTGATGATGAGCAGGATCACGGCGTTTGCGGCCGCTGCCGGGAATTGCAGCGCGTTCACCCGCGTCTCGATGATCTTGCCGGCGGCCGCGATCTGCTGGCCGCCCATCACGCCGATGGTGATGAAGTCGCCCATCACGATGGTGATGACGAAGATCGAGCCGATCACGATGCCGGGTTTGGCCAGCGGGATGATGACGTTGACGAGCGTCTGGAAGCCGGTGGCGCCGGCGTCATAGGCGGCCTCGATCAGCGACTTGTCGATGCGCACCATCGAATTGAAGATCGGCACCACCATGAAGAAGGTGAAGAGGTGGACCAGCGCCAGCACCACGGAGAATTCGGAGAACAGCAGCCATTCCAGCGGCTGATTGATCGCACCGGTCTTGACCAGACCGGAATTGACCAGGCCGTTGCGCCCGAGCAGCGGGATCCAGGCGATCATGCGGATCACGTTGGAGGTCCAGAACGGGATCGTGCAGAGCAGCGACAATCCCATCTGCCAGGTCCTGGACTTGACGTGGAAGGCCAGGAAATAGGCGACCCAGAAGCCGATGAACAGCGTGATTGCCCAGACCAGAAAGCACAGCTTCAGCGTTTTCAAATAGGTCTTGGCGATGGTGCAGAGATCGGGAAGCTGCGCGATGCAGCCCTCGAACGTGTCGGTGTAGCCGCGGCCCGAGAAGGCCGGCAGCAACTGGTATTCGTTGTAGTCCCAGAAGGAGACGATGACGACGAAGACCAGCGGGATCAAGAAGAAGGCGAGAAACACCAACATCATCGGCCCGGCCTGGAGCCAGGAGACGAAGGATGGCGACAGGCGCGGCGCTTTCGCGGCGCGCGCTGTGCCTGATCCCCGGACGAGGTCCGGGGATGCCTGTTGCAGGATGTCCTCCGACGTGTCCATCAAATTACGCCGCGATGAACTCGTTCCACTTGCGGACCATGTAGTCGTTCTCGTCCATCACCGCGTTCCAGCAGGCAACGCCGCCCATGCGGTCCTCGTAGGAGCCGCCGTCGCGCACGGCGCCGGCCTTTTCGAGCAGCGAGCCGTCGGGCGCCTTGATGTCCTTCTCGGCTGCCTTGCCTTCCATCCAGTAGGCCCACTCGTAGGGCTCCATATGCGCTTTCGCGGTGGAGAGCACGGCGGAGTAATAGCCCTGGCGGTTGAGATAGGCGCCGGCATAGCCGGCCAGGAACCAGTTGACGAACTCGTAGGCCCATTCGAGCTTGGCGCCCGACACGCCCTTGGAGACGCAGAAGCCGGAAGCCCAGGAACGATAGCCTTCCTTAAGCGGCTGGAAGGTGCAGGCGATCCCCATCGAGCGCACCTTCGTCACCGCCGGCGACCACATCGACTGGATCACGGTCTCGCCCGACGCCATCAGGTTGACGCTCTCGTTGAAGTCCTTCCAGAACGCGCGGAACTGGCCGGCCTTCTTCGCTTCGATCATCACCTTCATGGTGAGATCGATCTCTTCCTTGGTCATGTTGCCCTTGTCGGCATATTTGTATTTGCCGGAGGCTTCCACGACCATCGCGGCATCCATTATGCCGATCGAGGGGATGTTGAGGATCGAGGCCTTGCCCTTGAACTCGGGATTGAGCAGCTCGGCCCACGAGCTGATCGGCCGCTTGATCAAGTCGGGACGGACGCCGAGCGTGTCGGCGTTGTAGACGGTCGGAATCAGCGTGACGAATTCGGTCGCCGACGTCGCGAACTTCTTGGAGTCCTTGCCTTCGAGATACAGCACCTTCCAGGGCGCGGTGCCCTGGCCGCCGATCTTCTTGCCGCCGGGCGTCTGGCCCTTGGTGAAGACGGGCGTGATGTTGTCGAATTCCTTGATCTTCCTGGAGTCGAGGGCAAGGATGTTGCCCGACGGCACGATCTTCTTCAGCGAGAAATATTCGGTGTCCAGCACGTCGAAGGAGTTCGGCTGGGTCATGACGCGCTTGGTGACGTCGTCGGTGGTCGCGGTGATGTATTCGATCTTGATGCCGGTGTCCTTCAGGCACTGCTTGGAGATGTCGTCGCCCTCGTTCACGGCGGTGCCGAGATAGCGCAGCACCTTCGGCTCGGCCGACATCACGTAGGGGAAGCCGGTGATGGCGCCGGAGCCGGCGGCAAGGCCGGCGAGACCAGCGGTGCTCTTCAATAGCGTGCGGCGGCTGACGCCGGTCTTTTTGGTCGTCTCGGTCATACCAGTCACTCCTCTGTTGCGCATTTTTGATCGATGGCCGCTATTGCAGGCGCTGCGCCTTGGCGGGATCCCAGGTGACCAGCACGCGATCGCCCGGACGGAAAGGGCGGGCGTCGAACACGGTCTCGGGAACGTGGGCGAACAAGGCAGTGCCGTCGTCGAGCGTAAGCGAGACGGCGACATAGGAGCCCTGGTACTCGGTCTGGGCCAGCAGCGCCGGTGCGCCGAACGCACCCTCAACAAACGGCCTGATGCCGAGTTGATCGGCGCGCACGGCAATGAGTTTGCCGGCGTCGCTGAGGACGTTGTGACCGCCGATGAAGCGCGCCACGAATTCGGTGCTGGGGTGATGGAAGATGTCGCGGGCCGAGCCCTGCTGCTCGATCTTGCCCTGGTTCATCACCACGATGTGGTCGGCAAGCGCCATTGCCTCTTCCTGGCCGTGGGTGACCTGGATGAAACTGATGCCGAGCTCGCGCTGCAGCCGCTTCAGCTCGCCGCGCATCCTGACCCGCAGGAACGGATCGAGCGCGGAGAGCGGCTCGTCGAGCAAGAGGATCTGCGGCTCGGTGATCAGCGCGCGGGCGAGCGCCACGCGCTGCTGCTGGCCGCCGGAGAGCTGGGCCGGCAGTCGGCCGGCATAGGAGCTCATTGCGACGAGCTCGAGCAGTTCGCCGGCACGCTTGTGCCTGATAGCGCGGTCGACGCGGCGCATTTTCAGGGCAAACGCAACATTGTCGAGCACGGTCAGGTGCGGAAACAGCGCGTACGACTGGAACATCATCGCTGTACCGCGCTTGGCGGGCTCGAGGTCGGTGACGTTTTGCGGGCCAAGGATGATGTCGCCTTCGCTGACCGGCTCGTGGCCCGCGATCATGCGCAAGGTCGAAGTCTTGCCGCAGCCGGAGGGGCCGAGCAGGCAGCAATAGGTGCCTGCCGGGATCTTCAGATTGACGGTGTCGACCGCCAGCGTCGTGTCGTAACGCTTGGTGACGGCGACCAGTTCGAGAGCGGCGGGAGTGGCCATAGCGTGTCCGGGAAGAGGGCGATGCTTCGCCTCTCTCCGCAAGGTCCGTGCCAAGCGCGCTTGAATCGTCCTGGGCTGGCCGAATTGCAAAACAGTGCAGCGGAGTCAGATCGTTAGATCGAATCTCGTGCGTCTCGGTGGCTCGCTTGCCTTCGCAATTGCGTGCACACAAAACAGGCGCGGATTGTATAAAGTTTCGCCTGTGATTGGATACAGCTCGTCGACTACCATTTCGAGGCCGAACGTTGCCGATCGAGTCCTCACACCCATGGCCGCCAAGTCCCGACCGAAATCCGACGCGCCAGATGCGAACGATCGCGTCAGCCGCATCCGGGAAGGCGTGACCGCGGCGATCCTCGAGCATCGTCTGCTGCCGGGTACGAAACTCGGCGAGGACGAGATCGGCGAGATCTACGGCTCAAGCCGCACGCTGGTTCGCACCGCGCTCCAGCAGCTCGCGCACGAGGGCATCGTCAACATCGAGAAGAACCGCGGCGCCTTCATCGCACGCCCGACGCCTGCGGATGCCCGCGAAGTGTTCGAGGCGCGCCGCCTGGTCGAGCCGACGATCGTCGATCACGCCGTTGACGCGGTGTCACCGGCTTGGATCCATCGTCTCCAGCGGCATCTTGCCGAGGAACGCGAGGCGGAATCACGCGGCGACGCGCGCGCCTCGGTCCGGCTCTCCGGCGACTTTCATCGCCTCGTCGCCGAGATGAGTGGTCACAGCATCTATCTCGGTTTCCTGAAGGAGCTGATCGCGCGCTCCTCGCTCATCATCCTGCTCTATCGCCGCCACGACACGCCGGCCTGCGGCACTGATCATCACGCCGGCATCGTCGCCGCGATCCGCAAACGCGACAGAGCGGTCGCCCGCGCACAGATGTTGTCGCATCTGAACGAGATCGAGGCCGAGCTGTTTCTGAAAGATCCCGCCGCCGACGAGTTGCGGCTCGCGGACGTGCTGGGCGCCTAACGAACCGCATCGTTTGGCTACGGCAGCGAAGACCCTTCGTTGCGCTTCATGATCTTCAGCACGAGCAGGATCGCGCCGAGGATCAGGAAGAGAACGCCGGCGAACGTCGTGCCGCCGTATTCGAAGGTCACGCCGATTCCCGTCAGCAGACATCCGATGATGATTGCGAGGAGTCCGCCGAGTTTCTTGACCAGCATGACGTGTCCGTCAGTTGTTTGTGCCACCATGTTGCGCCTCGTCATTTCGCGCCTGCGCTCGCGGCCCCTGTTACTTCTCTCCCCAGTCGAGCAGGCCGGCACGATCGTACTCTCGAATGCGCAAATTGCAATCTGGCGTTGATCGTGGACTTTTGCAGCGTCTGCATTTGATTTGAGTTCGATGTATGTGAGACAGCCGCGCTTACTCAGTTTCCTGATCTTCCCGAGTAAAGTTCGCGGTGCACCTTTGCCGCAGCTGGATGGCTGAACTGCAGAATCTCTCTAGGGTTGCAAATTGACTCCACGGGGCACGAGGCATCAACTACCATCGCGCGGTTGGGTTCTGGAGCGGGAGATCATGCCGGGATTGAAAGTGCGGGGCGGGCTCGCGATGCTGCTTGCAGTGCTTCTCTGCAATGCGTCGCCTGCGGCGGCCCAGCAGGACGCTGCCGTCCTGTTCCGTAACGTCAGGATTTTCGACGGAAAGAACGCGACGCTCTCGGTTGCGTCCAATGTTCTGGTCAGGGACAGGAAGATCGAGAAGATATCGACTGCCGACATCGCAGCCACCGGTCAGGTGATCGACGGCGGCGGCCGCGTGCTGATGCCGGGGCTGATCGATGCGCATTGGCACACGATGCTGGTGCGCCCGACGCCGATGGCCGCGCTCGCAGGCGATATCGGCTACAACAACCTGCTTGCGGCCAGCGAGGCGACCGCGACGCTGATGCGCGGCTTCACCACCGTGCGCGACATGGGCGGGCCGAGCTTCGGCCTCAAGCAGGCCATCGACGAGGATCTTGTCGCCGGTCCCCGCATCTATCCCTCGGGCGCCATCATCACCATCACCAGCGGTCATGGCGATTTCCGCCAGCTCTCCGATCTGCCGCGCACCATCGGCGGCATGCTCAGCCGCATGGAGCGGATCGGCGGCAGCATGGTCGCCGACAGTCCCGACGAGGTGCGCGTGCGCGCGCGCGAGCAGCTCATGCAGGGTGCTTCGCAGGTCAAGCTCACCGCGGGCGGCGGCGTTGCGTCGCCCTTCAGCCCGCTCGACGTCTCCACCTTCACCGAGCCGGAGCTGCGCGCGGCAGTCGAAGCCGCGGAGAATTGGGGCACCTATGTCGCCACGCACGCCTACACACCGGTCGCGATCCAGCGTTCGATCGCAGCCGGCGTCAGATGCATCGAGCACGGTCATCTCATGGACGAGGCGAGCGCGCAGCTGATCGCGGAGAAGGGCGTCTGGCTCAGCACGCAGCCATTCCTCGACCTCTCCGCGGCGGCGGGGTTGGGGCCAGCAGAGCAGGACAAGATGCGGCAGGTGGTTGCCGGCACCGATCGCGTCTACGCGCTGGCGAAGAAGTACGGCATCAAGACCGCGTTCGGCACTGACGTGCTGTTCTCGAAGGCTTTGGCGGACAAGCAGGGCTCGATGTTGGCCGCGCTGACGCGCTGGTACACACCGGCCGAAGCGCTGGCGATGGCGACGTCGACCAATGCGGAGCTGCTGAATCTGTCAGGCCTGCGCAATCCTTACCCAGGTAAGCTCGGCGTGGTGGAGGAGGGCGCGCTTGCCGATCTCTTGCTGGTCGACGGCAATCCGCTCGACAACATCAATCTCGTCGAAGATCCCGCGAAGAATTTTGTGCTGATCATGAAGGGCGGCAGGATCTACAAGAACAGTCTGGCGCGCTGACGCGCACGCGCAGTGCAGCAATTTAATTCGCATCATTACCCCGGATTGTGACAGGCGTTGCCCGATTTTTGCGCGTGACATCGTGTCGACGGCCACACACCGCGGCGTAACGTGACTATTCCTTGCGGACGGTACCGGCTATAGAATGGCGCTCTGTCATTGAAGTGTCATGTCACCGGGAATGCTCAATCAGACGCTAAGCCGGCTCGCAAGACTTCGAGCGCGCCGGACGGGAATCCTGTCTCGAAAGACGACAAGAGAATGCAAGTCGTCGCCGGCTTCTTCAGGCAGCGTGAACCGGCCGAGCCCGGCGCGGAACCAGGGATCATCGAGGGCGCTGTGATCGACCAGACGCCATCGCAAGAGACGACGCCCGCACCCGGGCCAACCCAGTCGAACGCCGCCGCGCGGCACGCCGGTGAAATCGAGCTCAAGCTTCTCGTCGATGCCGATCGCATGGCGCATTTCAACGCAGCGCCGGTCATCGCGGCGAACGCGCGCAACAAGGGCGCGCGCAAACATCTCAAGTCGGTCTATTATGACACGCCGGAACGGACGCTGCGTCGCAACGGCTTGAGCTTGCGCGTTCGTCAGAGCGGCGCACGCTTCGTGCAAACCGTGAAAACCGATGCGGTGGATGATCCACTGCGCCGCGGCGAGTGGGAGGCGAGGGTGTCGTCGCTTGCGCCCGACCTGGCTCTGGCGATGCCCTTCATTGCGGAGAAGCTTCCCAGCCATCTCGAAGCGCAGCCGCTCGAAGCGGTGTTCACGGCCGACGTTCATCGTCATGCGCGGATGATTGACCTGCCGTCCGGCACGGTCGAAATCGCGTTTGACCGGGGCGTCCTCACGGCCGGCGACCGGACGTTACCGGTGAGCGAGATCGAACTTGAGCTGAAGAGCGGCAGCGCGAGCGCGATCTACGAGATCGCATTGCGGCTTGCCGAGCACGGGGCGGTGAAGCCGTCGGTTCGCACCAAATCGGCGCGCGGCTTCGATCTTGCCGCCAACAAACCGCCCTCGGCGCGACGTCCGCGAAAACTTCGCCTCGATGCGTCGGTTACGCTCGACGAGGCGTTCGCGACGATCCTGCGCTCCTGCTTCCTCCATTTGCTTCAATCACTGCCCGCGGCCGAGGACGGTCGCAATCCGGAAGGGGTGCATCAGCTTCGCGTCTCGCTGCGCAGGCTTCGATCGGCGCTGGACCTGATGCGATCGGTCGGCGCGCTCAGCAATCTCGATGCGCTGCGGTCGGAAGCCAGATGGCTGGCGCAAGACCTCTCCGCCGCGCGTGACTGGGACGTGTTCCGGCTCGAGACCTTGCCGACCATCGCAAAGGCCTGTCCGTCGGTCGCAGGCTTCGATGCGCTGGGCCGGGTTGCGGCCGCGCGTCGGTCCGACGCCTATCGCAAGGCGCATCACGCGCTTGACGATTGCCGCTGCACCGCGTTCCTGATCGGCCTCGGAAACTGGATCGAGACGCGGGGCTGGCGTAACGACGTCGCCGCCGGAGACCCCGGCCGGCTCGCCGAGCCCGCCGTCAACTTCGCGCAGCGCATTCTGTCGGAGCAACATGCGAAGCTGCTCAAGCGCGGCCGCCGCTTCAAGTCGCTTGCGGCGGAAGATCTGCACCGGGTGCGGCTCGCGACCAAGCGGCTGCGCTATCTCAGCGAGTTCCTGCTGCCGCTCTACGAGGACCGCAAATCCGCGCGAAAATTCTCGCGCAGGCTCGCCGGCTTGCAGGAGCAACTCGGCGCCTTCAATGACATGGCGGTCACGGCATCATTGCTCGAAGGGCTCGGTGCCGAGCCTGACAGCGCCACCGCCGCGGCGGCGATCGCCGGCTGGCAGGCGCGCGCGTCGGTCGGGGTGCAGCCCGCCCTGCAAAGCACGTGGCGCGATTTCACCGCCGCGCGCGTGCCCTGGTCGCGGCAGACGCAGCAGGACTGAACGAAAGCGACATCCCCAAAAAAGTTGCGGCCAGGCTTTGGGGGAAGCCTGGCCGCGCGCGAACCGGTCTGGGACGGGGAGGGGTGGGGATGTGACCGGGTCGCGTAACTCCTTGTCTCGTTCTTACTGGTCTCTTGCGCTGGCGGTGGAGACCGCCGGCCTGGTATCGCCCAGCGAAACCCAGACGTTGGGATCGCTCTGCGATTGTCGCTTGACGAAGCGGTAGCCGGTCTCCGTCCAGGCAACGACGTTCTCGTTCTGATTGTCGAGAACGAACTCGCCCTTGTCGGTCTTCACCGTCAGCACCGCGTGTCCTTCACCCTTCTTGTCGCGCACGACGGTGATGAGCAGGGCCTCGCGCGGCCATCCGGCATCGATCAGCATCTTGCGCTTCAACAGCACGTAGTCTTCACAGTCGCCGTAACCGTCCGACGGCAGCGACCACTTCTCGATCACGCCCCAGTGCTCCTGGTCGGTCAAAGGCTTGACGGTCTCGTTGACCCAGCGATTGACCTTGACGAGGTCGCGCCATGCGGCCTGCGACATCACGATGTCGCGCGGTTGCGTCGGCGCGCCCTGGCACTGAGCGGCATTATCCGCACAGAATTCGACCCAGCCGATCGGCGAACGCGTGGTGTCGCCCAGGCTTGCATAGAGCAGACGGCCTTCGCCGGCCTGCGCTGCCGTGCTCATCCCGAAGAGGATGGCGGCCAGCGCCATTCCCTTCCCCTGTCCCCTGAAATCAAACATTGCGGCCCCCGTTTCTTGTTGGGACCACATTGCGCACGCAGCTTTTGAGTTGCCGCTAAATCGGCCAAGTAAAGTCGAGACGAATACAAGTAAAAGGCGCGACGAATTCAAACTATACTTGACTAAAGTTCGAATAAAATTCGATATGACTGCAATTGATTCAAATTTTATCGATTAACGCGGAAACGCTGCCGGAACTGTTGTTTGCACGCGTTCGCAGCCCTCGCGTTAACCCGCGCCAGGCTCGTCACGACCCATGAAAAAGGCGGCGTCCGCATCGCGGAGGCCGCCTTCAGGGCTTGAAATACAGTGGTTTTGGCGCCTTCGCGCTTTACCGTGCGGTAACGCTCTCTTCGAGTGTCTCGATCGGCTGCGAATGCATGAACTCGAGCGCGAAGCCATCTTCGAGGTTTCGGACCACGCGGCCCTGCACCCGGCCGAGCAGAACCGTCGAGTTCAGCGGCGGCCGGTTCTCGGCGGCAATGGCGGCGCCTGACAGCGAGAGGTCGATGATGCGGCAGGTCATCTTGGTGCCGTCCTCGAGCGTCAGCACCGCGATCGGGTTGCGCGGCACGATACGGTCGTGGCGGCGGTCTTCCGGCAGATTGAGGATGTCGCGGTTGGCGAGCCAGGTGAGCTGTGCGGCGAGCTTGTCGCGCTTGCGCGGCGTCGCACCCACTGTCATGGCGAAGCCATTGTCGATGATGCGGGTGATCTTGCCCTCGACGCGGCCGATATGATCGAGATAGGCGACCACGCGATCGCCGACATTGCCGATGCCGGGGGCCAGCAGTGCCAGCCCGCCCGGCGACATGTTGATTACCTGGCAGGGGAATTCACGGCGGTCCGGCAGCATGTAGCGGCCGAGCAGGTGAACCTTTACCCGCTGGAAACGCCGACGTTCCTCGGCGGCCGGAAGAAATTTTTTGTTCGCCAACGCCATTTTCACAACCCGACCCCCCGCCTGGCGGAGTCCGGGACGACCCTAAGGTGCACAGGGTTAATGCCGCGTTAGGATTGGGCGCGTCGATTACGGACAGACACGATGCGCTCGAAAAGCCACATCAGCGGCGGGCACGCCAGCACCGTCAGTGCGCCGAGGTCGAGCGCGACCGCGGCGGTCCCGGCCGATTTGGCGAGCCGGCCCGCCACCGCCGGTCCCAGCATCATCGCGGCATAGAAGAGAGTGTAGAACACGCCCATCCCGATCGCTCTCGTTTCCGGCACGAGCACGCGGGCGGTCAGGCTCATGATCGGGCCGGCCGGATGGCCGCCGATCAGGCCGATCAGGACCAGGATCGTGATCACGGCGTCGGACCGGGTCAGCCAAGCCAGCATTCCCGCCACCACGAGGCTGGCCGCGATCGCAAGCACGAGCGGCCGCTTGAAGCGATCGGCGAGATAGCCGCCTGCCGGCACCGAGATCACCGACAGCCACATCACGAGGCTGATCGCCGATCCCGCCGCGGCAATGCTCCAGCCGCGCTCGGCGAGCAATGACGGGCCGAACGAGAAGATCATGGCGAAGCCCACATTATAGAGGCCCCAGATCGCGCCCGCGACGATCACCGCCAAGAGAGCAAGCGGATCAAGCCGCCCGGAGCCGGCTGCGATGGCAGTGGCTCCCGGCGGCGGTTGATAAAACGTGATCAGCACAATGCCGATCGCGGTCAGCGCACCGGCCACGAGGAACACGGCGCCCGCGCCATAGGCGGTGCCGATCGCCGGCAGCACCAGGAGCGAGATCGCAACGCCCGCCGGCCAGGAGTTGACGAAGATCGCCATCGCGGTGGCGATCTCCTTGCCGGCAAACCAGTCGGTGCCCATCTTGGTGAGCTGCACGGTCAGCAGCACGCCGCCGGCGCCGGAGGCAAGCCGGCCCGCCATCTGCCAGCCCCAGACATCGGTGGCGGCCATGACGAGGCTGCCGGCCGTCATCAGCAGCAGTGCCGCGATGGTCGTGGGCTTGTCGCCAAGGGTCCGGCCGATCGCGCCGCCCGGCAGCGCCAGCACGATGCCGGGTGTGAAATACAGCCCGATCAGGATGCCGATATCGGCGAGCCCGACTCCAAAAGTCTGTTGCAGCAGCGGCGCGACCGCAGCCACGCTCTGGAACTGGAACGCAATGGTGAGGCGAACGACGAACAGGATAGCAAGAATGCCCCAGCGATTGCGCAACGCCTCATCTCCCCAGCCCTGTATCGAGGGTGCGGTGGAGCGAGGTCGGAGTCAACCGGCTGCCTTCCTCACCGCGCTCTGGTACAGGAGACACAGCAGCGCCAGCAGCACCGCGGCCGACAGGCCGAGCGACCAGTGAATGCCGATCGCCGCACCTGATATCCCGACGGTGATGCCGCTGAACGCCCGCATCCCGAGCCCCGCCATGTTGTAGAGGCCGACGACGCGACCGCGAATGTCGGACGGCGCGTTCAACTGCACCAGCGCTTGCGCCATGGTGTTGAACGACAGCTCGAAGAAGCCTGCAAAGAACAACAGCACGATCGCAACCGGATAGATCCGCACCGAGGCGAAGCCGAGCAGCGCCACGCTCCACAACATCGCGAGCATGATCGCGGTGCGCGGCGTGCCCTTGAGCCGTCCCCAGGATTCCAGCGCGATGCCCGCGAGCAGCGCGCCGGCAGCATCGGCCGCGAGCAGCACGCTGTAGGAGATTCCGGGATCGCCGTGGCCGAGATCGCCGGCAAAGCCCGGCATCTGCGCGTGATAGGCGTTGCCGATCATGAAGGAGGTGAGGCCGGCAAGCGATGTCATCGCCGTCAGCACCGGCTCCGTGCCGATCGCGCGCATCGTCAGCATGATGTCGGCAAGGCCGCGCACGGCGAAGCGCCGCACGGCCACGCTGTTGTCGCGCACCGGCGCCCAGAACAGCCACAGCAGCATCGGCAAGTAGAACAGCGTGTTGAAGATGATGCCATGCGAGGTGCCGAGCGTGAGCATGATGATGCCGCCGACGGCAGGTCCGACCAAAATGCCGAGATAGCGCGCCATCGCGTTCAACCGCACCGCGCTCGGAAGATCCGCCGGGCCGACGAGGTCGTAGAGCAGGAGCTGGTTCGGCGTCTGCCACAGCACGCCGGCGCAGCCATGGACCACCAGCAGCAGCATCGCGTGCCACATCTGGATCGTATCGGTGATGAAGAAGAAGCCCCATCCGCTCGACGCCACGATGAACAGCAGCATGCCGCACTGGATGATGCGGCGCGGATCGAAGCGGTCGGCGAGCCCCCCGACCGCGACCGAGAACAACAGGAACGGCAGCCAGTGCGACAGCACGGCAAAGCCCGCGAGCGCCGGCGAATGGAATTTCTGGAACACCACCCAATAGCTGATCACATGCTCGATATTGTCAGCCATCATCGCCAGCACGTAAGCCATGAACTGGAGCCGGTACGGCACCGACTTCATCGCCGCGAACGATCCGGACGCAGCGACAGGATTTTGGGGAAGGGGGTTCAAGAGGGCACCTGGGTGGGACTCTTGGGCCTTACACGTTCGCCGGTAAGCGCTCAAGATACTTGGGTGTGCTTGGACATCAGCCATGCGCTGCTGCCACAAGCGCAACCGTCATCCTGAGGTGCGCGCCCTTGCGCGCCTCGAAGGATAGGCCGCGAGCGCCTGTGGCCCATCCTTCGAGGCTTCACCTTGCGATGCAAATGCATCGCAAGGTTCGCACCTCAGGATGACGGCGGTGAATGTGGCAGGCGCCGTAGCCCGGACGGAGCGCAGTGAAATCCGGGAGCGCCGGTCGCGCATTCCGCTTCGCTCATGCGGGCTACGAGACCGCACCTTGGCACAACCGCGCATCTCACATACGCTTCCCGTTAGCCCGCACCACCAACCATAACAAAAGCGGGCAGCGAGGAAACAGCCATGGAACAGATCCGCGTCTGCACCCACGCGGGACCGGGCAGCGAGCCTGTCATCCGCAGCGTGCCATGGCCAAAGGTCGGCAAAAAGGCCGCGCTGATCAAGGTCGGCGCGTGCGGCGTCTGCGGCACGGACCTGCACATTCTGAAGGGACATTGGCCGAAGCCGCTGCCTTGGCCGTTCACGCTCGGTCATGAAATCGGCGGCGTGATCGTCGAATGCGGCGAAGAATTCACCGAGGACTTCATGAGCAAGCCGCTCAAGGTGGGATCGAAAGTGATGATCCCGCCGCTGATGCCCTGCGGCCGCTGCTATTACTGCATCCATTATCCGCAAGTAGCCAACAAGTGCCTGACGCCGGTCTATTACGGCCGATATCTCGGCTTCGACAAAGCGCCTCACATGTGGGGCGGCTGGGCCGAATATGTCTATGTCGATCTCGACATGCTGCCGGGCACCAAGATCTACAAATTGCCCGACGACATGTCGCTGCGGCTGGGCGCGTTGTCGGAGCCGCTGACCTCCTGCATTCGCGCCTTCAACCGCGCTGGCCGAGCCGGCGGTTTCACCTGGGGCGACACGGTGGTGATCCAGGGCTCGGGTCCGATCGGCATTCTCGCCGTCGCGGCCGCAAAGGAGATGGGAGCAGGGCGCGTGATCTGCGTCGGTGCGCCGGAGGAGCCGCGGCTCAAGCTCGCGCGCGAATTCGGCGCGGAGGCGACTGTGAACATCGAGGAGATCAAATCGCCGCAAGATCGTATCGCGCGCGTGCGCGAGATTGTCGGGGGCTTCGGCGCCGATCTCGTGATGGATTGTTCGGGCCATCCGATCGCCGGCCCCGAAGGCATCGAGATGCTGCGCGACGGCGGCACCTATGTCGAGATGGGCCAGTTCACCGACGCCGGCTCGATCGAGACGTCCTGGCACCGCATCTGCACCAAAGACCTCAACGTACTGGGATCCTGGGGCTTTACCGGTAATGATCTTCCGCTCGGCGTCGACATGCTCTATCGCACCCGCGACAAATATCCCTGGCTGAAGATGCAGACGATCTACCCCTTCACGGAAGAAGGCGTCGCGCAGGCGGTCAGGGACGCCATGGCGATGAAGACGGTGAAGTCGACCATCGTGCCGTGGCCGGAATTGGTGGAGTGAGAAATTCGGGGCCCGGATTGCGCTGTAGCGTAAGCCGGGATTCTCGCTTGTGGCTCCTCATATTCCGCTACGCTCCATACGATCTGCGTGCGGACGTTTGGAATGAAAGGCATGACGATGGACGAGACACCCGAACCCGACCAACGCACGCGCTCCCCCTTCCACGCCATCCGCGCGATCGACTAGGGTCTGTTGGGATTCAGGATTCTCATCGGGGCTTGGTTGTGATTCAAGCTTGGGATGGACCGATTCGTTTTGACTGACGCCCAATGGGCGAAGATGGAGCCGCATTGTCTTGGCAAGCCGGGAGATCCGGGCCGCAGCGGCAAGGACAACCGACTGTTTGTCGAGGCCGTTCTGTGGATCGCCCGAACCGGCAGTCCCTGGCGGGATCTGCCGGCGATGTTCGGCCACTGGAATAGCACATTCACGCGCTTTCGCGACTGGGTGAAGGCGGATGTCTGGAAGCGGCTGTTCGAGGCCATCTCCGACGATCCCGACATGGAATACGCCATGGTCGACGCCACCATCGTCAAGGTCCACCGCCACGGTCAGGGCGCAAAAGGGGGACGCAAAGCCAGGCGATCGGCCGCTCGAAAGGCGGCATGACCACCAAAATTCTGGCGCTCACCGATGCGCTCGGCAATCTCGTGCGCTTCGTGCTCCTGCCGGGACAGCGTTTCGATACGGTGGGCGTGCCGCCGCTCATCGAGGGATTGGCCTTCAACGCGCTGATCGCTGATAAGGCCTTCGATAGCAACGCCATCATCGCCGAGCTCGAAGCGCGTGGCGCCAAAGTCGTCATCTCCCAGCATCCGCGCCGTGCACAGCCTCTCGCCATCGACAAGGAGATGTACAAATGGCGGCATC
>NZ_JADPJJ010000122.1:0-60419 GCF_023073375.1 Bradyrhizobium sp. 197
AATCCCCTTCGTTGCACCCGATTCCCGGCAAGCTCAATTAGCCCAGTGCGCCGTTTCCAGATTCTAAATCAACGACTTGGGAATTCTTCACGGACGACTGTTTAGTCCGGCCATGCCCCCGCGCCCAAAGCATAAGGGCGGCAGGTTGCCCTGCCGCCCTTATCTAGTCGCTTCGAGAAGAAGCTTACTTCAGGTTGCTCATCGCCGTCAGGTCGAACGACAGCTTGGCAATGCCGGCCGCGCCGCACCAGTTGGAGCCGGCGCCGCCCGGGTTGATCGCGGTGACGTTGGTGGTGCCGGTGGCGTTGAAGGCGCTGGTGAAGGCGTTGCAGTCACCCTTGTTCAGGTCGGTGTCGGAGTAACGCAAGTCCAGCGTGAACACCTTGTAGGTGAAGCCGATGCCGATATTCCAAGTGTTGTAGTCCTTGTAGGGGATACCGTTGGCGAAAACGGTGCCGACACCGGTGCCGTAGAAGGCGTCCGAGGTACCGAACCACTGCCGGCCGAATTCACCCGACACGTACATGCCCATACCGGAGGCGCCGAAGGCTGTGCTGGGCGCCGTGTACTTGGCGGTCAACGAAGCGTAGTTGCCCCAGGCACCCGAGTTCAGGAAGTTCGGCGAGTAATACTCGGTCGCGCCGACCGTGAAGCTGTCGTTGATGGTGTAGTTCACCTTGCCGTAGACTTCGACGAAGCTGACGTCCTTCTTCATGACGTTGCCGTCGGCGAGGAAGATCGTGGTCGTGCTGACGCCGCAGACGTTGCCGCCGGGAATGCCGCCGGTGAGCACGTTGTCGGCGCAGCTGCCGCCCGGATACAGGTAGCCCCAGACACCAATGTCGAAGGCGAAGGCGCCGAAGGTCGGGCGGATACCGCCGTAAATATCGACTTCAGCAGCGGCGCGATTGGCGAACGAAATGCTCTCCGCGGACACGCCGACGTAGAGCTGGAGGTCCTTGTTGACGTTGTAGCGCGGCTCGAAATAGGCCGCGACTGACGGCTTGTGGTTCGACTGCGTGACGCCGCGGAAGATGTAGTCGCTCATGATGGCGCCGCCGAAGGCGATATCCCAGGGGTCAAACGCAACCACCGGCGGGGCCTTCTTGGCCTTCACCGCCATGTCTGCCGCGAAAGCCGAACCCGTCACCATTGCCAGCGCCGTTGCCAACAAAGCCACTTTTTTCATTTCGATCCCCATCACCAGTTCTAAGACCCTAGTCGGATCCCGGAAGCCCCCCGGAACGCACGACCTGATTGCAAATTTCGTAACCGCGGCAATTTGGATGGGGTGACGTGAACCGTGAAGCAAATATCGCAGGCATCTGCCGACTTTTTGGGCGTTCTGACGATTCCACGAAAGGTTGTCAGCCTGTGTGTCTTCCCGATCACATCATTTGCATTGCAAAGCGCACAGACATGCCCGGGTTAGTACGGGACCCGCGGTACCGTGCTGTCCGCGCTACGAATCAGGCTGCTCCCGGACAAGACAATCTCCGCGCGCCGTCGCGCCGATGCAAAAAGGCCGCAGCATCACCGCTGCGGCCTTCCTGTTGTCGATCATGGTCGTCGGATTGGATCCAGCCTTTGGCCTAACCTTGTCCCTCGGCCGGCGTCGCTTCCGCAGAAGACGAAGGCATCGCCCAGCTTGTCTCGGCGGCAGGCTCGGGAGCCGGAGCTGCTGGCGTTGACGGCTTCGGCGCGGGAGCTGCCTTCGCCTTCTTCGGTGCCGCTTTCTTGGCAGCCTTCTTGGCGGCCTTCTTAGGCGCAGCCGGCTTAGCTGCCTTCTTGGCCGACTTCTTTGCGGCCTTCTTCGGCGCGGCCTTCTTCGCTGATTTCTTGGTGGCTTTCTTGGCAGACTTCTTGGCAGACTTCTTCGCGGACTTCTTGGCTGCCTTCTTTGCGGACTTCTTCGCCGCTACAGCCTTCTTGGCCTTTTTGGCCTTCTTGCTTTTCTTCTTCTTCGCTTTCGCCATCGTGGTCCTCCTGTTGCCGCCGAACAATGGTCGATCGGGCGTCTTCAGCCGTCACCTCCGGACGAAAGCTCAGGCCTTTGAAAGCTCAAACTTGCGCGTTCAATGCCGGCCGCGATCCGCCCGTAGCCCAATCGAGAAGCTCAATCGTGTGTACGACCGGAACTGACGTGCCACTGGCAATCTGCACCATGCAGCCGATATTGCCTGTGGCAATCATGTCCGGCTTGACGCTCGCGATGTTGGCGACCTTGCGATCACGCAACCGGCCCGCAAGCTCGGGCTGGAGAATGTTGTAGGTCCCCGCCGAACCGCAACACAAATGGCTCTCCGGCACATCTTTCACCACGAATCCATTCTTGGAAAGCAATTCTTTCGGAAGGCCCGTGATTTTCTGCCCGTGCTGCAGCGAACACGCTGAGTGATAGGCGACGACGATGTTGTCCTGTCGCGCGGTGGCCGCGAGTCCGAGGCCGGCGACGTATTCGGTGATGTCCTTGGCGAGTGCGGAGACCATCGCCGCATCGGCGGCAAACGCAGCGTCCTCTCGCAGAAGATAGCCGTAGTCCTTGATCACGGTGCCGCATCCGGACGCCGTCACCAGGATGGCGTCGAGCCCCTCGCCGGCCGCTTCCGCACGCCACGCCGCGATATTGGCGCGAGCCCGGGCCAGTGCGTCCTGGTCGTTACCAAGGTGGTGGGTCAGCGCGCCGCAGCACTGCTCGTCCCTGACAAGGACGACCTCGATGCCGTGGCGCGTGAGGAGACTGATGGCGGCCTGATTGATGCGCGGCGCCAGCACCTGCTGGGCGCAGCCCTGGAGCAGCGCGACCCGGCCACGCTTCTTGCCGAGCGCTGCGAACACACTGCCGGCGGCGGGCCCCGGCGGCGGCAGCCGGTTCGGCGCCAGTGCCAGCATCGCCTTGAGGCGTTGGATCAGGCCGGGCGTGGCCGATGGCCGGGGCGTCGGCAGGAGCACCGCCAGCGGGCGGGCTAGCCGCGCCAGCACCATGCTCACGCGGAAACGCCGCGGGTCCGGCAGGACGAAGGCCAGCAACCGGCGCAGCAGCCGCTCCGTCAGCGGCCGCTCATAACGCTGCTCGATCCTGACCCGGGCCTGGTCGACAAGGTGCATGTAATTGACCCCCGAGGGGCAGGTCGTCATGCAGGACAGGCACGACAGGCAGCGGTCGACATGCTTGACCACTTCAGCCGTCGGCGTCAGGTCCTTCTCCAGCATCTCCTTGATCAGATAGATGCGGCCGCGCGGGCTATCGAGCTCGTCGCCAAGCAGCACATAGGTCGGACAGGTCGCGGTGCAGAAGCCGCAATGGACGCAGGCGCGCAGGATCTTGTCGGCTTCCGCGATGTCGGGGTCGGCGAGCTGCGCGAGTGAGAATTCGGTCTTCATGCCGTAGCGCCCCGCGTCAGCCGGCCCCGGTTGAGGATGGTCTTCGGATCGAAACTCGCGCGGACTCGTTCGCTCAACGCGACAATGCCAACGGCTTGCGGATGGAACACGTCGACACCGCGCCTGATGTCCTCAGCGGCCCGGATCAGCGTGGCGTGCCCGCCGACCGCTTTCGTACGTTCGCGCACGGCCGGGGCGTGGGCGTCCGATTTCGGTGGCAACGCCGCCCAGATCAGTCCGCCGCCCCAATCGTAGATCACGTCGCCGCCGATCTCGCGCGCCAGCAGCGTCCCGAGCGCTGCGCCCGACGCCGGCGGACAGACGATCCGCCAGACCGGCCAGGCCCCCAGCGCGCCACTGGCAGCGAACGGCACGACGTCCCGGATCGTGGCCCACAGCGCCGCGGACGCGACGTCCTCGACCAGCGTCGCGGTTCCGAACGGGGCCAGCAATTCGCGCAGCGAGCCAGCTCGGTGGGCGGCGGAGGCAGTAATGCCTTCGAGCCGCAGCACGGTCAGCGCCTCGCCCTGGCCCGCTATATCGCCGAGACCTTCGGTCCTGGTCCGGAACGCCGATTTTGGCAGGTGCGCGGCACCGGAAACGTCGAAGGGCGAGCCGAGCGCCGCGGTCATCGCCTTGTTGGCGGCGGCATCGTCGAGCCCGCGCAGCAGCAGCGTCCGCTCGGCCTCCGGCTTCGGCATCACCTTCAGCGTGACCTCGGTCATGACCGACAGCGTGCCCCAGGAACCGGCGAGAAGCTTGCAGAGGTCGTAGCCGGTGACGTTCTTCACCACCTTGCCGCCGGTCTTGAAGCTGTCGCCGAAACCGGAGACGGCATGCGCCCCGAGCAGATGGTCGCGCGCCCCGCCCGCCCTGATCCGGCGCGGACCGGCCAGGCCAGCCGCGATCATGCCACCAATGGTGCCGAGCGCGGGCGTGCCGAGCAGCGGCGCCGTGTTCATCGGCTCGAAGGCGAATTGCTGGTTCTTGGCATCGATCAGCGACAGCACGTCGGCCAGCGGCGCCCCGGCCTGGAGCGTGACAATGAGTTCGTTGGGCTCGTAGGCGGTGATGGCATTCAGCGCGGAGACGTCGAGCACGGCGTTGGTCGCCATCGCATGACCGATGCTGCGCTTGCTGCCATGACCGATGATCTCGAGCGGCTGCTCATTGGCAATCGCCGCGCGCACCACCTCTTCGACGTCTTTGGCGTCTCTAACCCTGAGCGTATCCACGACTGAGCCGGTATCCAAGTTTGCAGCGGAAATCAAATTTGGCGCGTTGCTGCGGGGCGACGCTAGAACCGCGGGATGTCCGGAAACGCCAGCTTGCCGGCGTGGACATGCATGCGGCCGAGCTCGGCGCAGCGGTGCAGGGTCGGAAACACCTTTCCGGGATTAAGCAGGCCCTGCGCGTCGAAGGCGCATTTCAGGCGCTGCTGCTGGTTGAGATCGATCTCGCTGAACATCTCCGGCATCAGATCGCGCTTCTCGATGCCGACGCCGTGCTCGCCGGTGAGCACGCCGCCGAACTCGACGCAGGCGCGCAGGATGTCGGCGCCGAAGGCTTCGGCGCGCTCGATCTCGCCGGGCTTGTTGGCGTCATAGAGGATCAGCGGATGCAGATTGCCGTCACCGGCATGGAACACATTGGCGCAGCCAAGCTGGTATTTTTCCGATAGCTCGCGGATGCGCGCCAGCGCCTTCGGCAGCGCACCGCGCGGGATGGTGCCGTCCATGCAGAGATAGTCCGGGGAGATGCGGCCGACGGCGGGGAACGCAGCTTTCCGACCGGCCCAGAACAGATTGCGCTCGGCCTCCGAGGTCGAGATCTGGCAGGTGGTCGAGCCGCAAGCATTCGCAATCGTCTCGACGCGCGTGATCAGCTCGTCGACCTCGATCCTGGGACCGTCGAGCTCGATGATGAGGAGCGCCTCGACATCGAGCGGATAGCCGGCATGGACGAAGGCCTCCGCGGCGTGGATCGCAGGCTTGTCCATCATCTCCATGCCGCCGGGAATGATGCCCGCGCCGATGATGCGCGCCACGCATTCGCCGGCCGCCTCGACTTGCGCGAACCCGACCATCAGCGCGCGCGCCGTCTCCGGTTTTTGCAGGATGCGCACCGTGATCTCGGTGATGACCCCGAGCAGCCCTTCCGAGCCGGTGATGACGCCCATCAGGTCATAGCCGGCGTTCTCCGCCGATTTGCCGCCGATGCGCAGGATCTCGCCGCTCATCAGCACGATCTCGCAACCGAGCACGTTGTTGGTGGTCATGCCGTATTTCAGGCAGTGCACGCCGCCGGAATTCTCCGCGACATTGCCGCCGATCGAGCAGGCGATCTGCGAGGACGGATCCGGCGCGTAGTAGAACCCGGCATGGGCGACGGCCTGGCTGATCGCGAGGTTGGTGACGCCGGGTTCGGTGACGACGGCGCGGTTGTCGAAATCAATCTCGCGGATGCGCTTGAACTTGCCGAGGCCCAAGAGCACGCCGTCTTCCAGCGGCAGCGCGCCGCCGGACAGTGAGGTGCCGGAACCGCGCGGCACCACCTTGATGCCCCGCCCTGCACAATATTTCAGGACGAGCGAAACCTGCTCGGTCGTGTCGGGCAGCACCACGACCATCGGCGGCTGCCGATAGGCCGTCAGCCCGTCGGATTCATAGGCCCGCATCTCGGCGGCGCTGTCGATCACGCCTTCGCCTGGGACGATTGCGCGCAATGCAGCCACGATCTCAGCGCGGCGCGCGAGCACGGCCTGGTCGCTCGCAGGCATCATGATGGCCATATCACATCCTTCATGGCGTATCCTTCCCGCTGACGCCGCACGATCGATTTGTCGCGACAAATCAACCACGTCCGCGGTGGTTTGGGTAGGCCATCCGAAAGTCGGATCGACGATCTTGCGCGAGTTCGCTCTGGGACAAGTAGGAAATCGTGAAACCTGTCATGGTTTGGCGGCTTGTCCAAGCCGGGCAGGCCTGCCAAAACCGGCAGGTCCGACGATTGCCGATCAGGCAAGTAACTGACCAGACCCCCAGGGAAGAGACGAAGAGCACCCGATGACAAAACTGATTTTTGGCGCACTGACCATCCTCACCGCGATTGCCACCGCACCTGCCGCGATGGCGCAGGATGCCGCGGCCGGCAAGTCGTCGTTCAACAAATGCCTGGCCTGCCACGCGATCGGCGAAGGCGCCAAGAACAAGGTCGGCCCCGAGCTCAACGGCCTCGACGGCCGCAAGTCCGGTACCGCGCCGGACTACAATTACTCCGACGCGAACAAGAATTCGGGCATTACCTGGAACGAGGCCCAGTTCAAGGAATACATCAAGGACCCCAAGGCCAAGATCCCAGGTACCAAGATGGCGTTCGCCGGCATCAAGAACCAGACCGAGATCAACAATCTCTGGACCTATGTGTCGCAGTTCGACAAGGACGGGAAGATCAAGCAGTAAGCCCGTGAACGGCGGTCGCTGGAGCTTCGGTTCTGATT
This sequence comes from Bradyrhizobium sp. 197, assembly GCF_023073375.1. Classification (NCBI taxonomy): domain Bacteria; kingdom Pseudomonadati; phylum Pseudomonadota; class Alphaproteobacteria; order Hyphomicrobiales; family Nitrobacteraceae; genus Bradyrhizobium; species Bradyrhizobium sp. 197. The sequence goes on from NZ_JADPJJ010000122.1 coordinate 6,884, forward strand.
GAATCAGAACCGAAGCTCCACCGTCTTGTTTTGACGCGTTTTCTTCACGCGAACCGGTATCCACTTCGCTCGAAAACGCTCTAATCGGCGACCGCCGGCGCCGGGACGATTTTTCCGATCATCGTCTCGATCTCGGTCTTCACGAGATCCGGCACCGCGTTCTGCACCATGTGGCCAAGATCAGGCAGCACGATCAGCTTCGCATTCTGGACAGTCGCGGCGAACGGGCGCGCGTGGATGTTGGTCTTCACCGTCTTGTCGGTTTCGCCGGCGATGATCGTGACCGGCGCCGATATCTCGCCGTAGCGGGCGACTTGCGCGGCGACCGCTTCCTTCAGCGTCACCAGATCATAGGCATTGGCGATGAACTCGCGCGGGCGCAGCAGCAGTGGCGTCGCGGAGTCATGCACGAAACCATCCGGCATCGTCTGTGGCAGGAAGACGCTGCGCGCGCCGGCCTCGGCAACGAAATACCCCAGCGGCAGCGTGACGGTGTAGGCGAGCAGCGGGCCGATCACGGGCGTTGAGATGATCTCGTTGTAGCGCCCGACGCCGCCGCGCCAGGGATGGGTGACGGGCGCGAGCATCACGAGGCCGGCAACGCGGGCGGGATGATCGAGCGCCAACCGCGCGCCGAGCGCGCCGCTCCAGGAATGCACCACGAAGACCGCGCGATCGATCCCGAGCTTGCCGAGCGCCTCATCGATCATCCGCGCCTGGACTTCCGGCGTCGAATCCTGCCGCCGCGCGCGGGTGCTCCAGCCATGGCCGGGACGGTCGATCAGGATGACGCGATGGTTCTGGGCGAGGAGATCGCCGAGCGGCCGCCGCATCACTTCCAGGTTGGAGCTCGCGCCGTGCAACATCACGATCGGCAGGCCCGAATCGCGCGGGCCGATATCGACGACGTGAAGCACAGCACCATCGACCTCGATCATCCGGCCTTGCGGTGGGAAGGCGCGTTGCAGGACGCGGACGCCGGCCTGCGTGACCAGCGCCAGCAGAACCAGCGCGGTCACGACTGACATCACGATCATGGAGAGAATCCGGGCGATCGAGGGCACAGGGCAGTTACGGGGCTTGGGGACGGCAGTTTCGCCCAGGGAGACCCCGCGCTCCACTTGAAATGCCGGGGCTGTGGATATGTGCATAATTCCGGCGGGAAAAACGCAACGAAATCAATGCTACTCCCCGCAGCGCGCAAGCTTCGAAACAGCTTCATGCACTCGTCATCGCGGCTTCCATATAATCGCCACGGTCGGTTCCGCCATTTGGACGCGGGTGGGCGCCGATCCTGCTCGCAACCCGAGGGGGATGCGGGAAAGACCGGCAGGATTTGTCCTGATTTGAACCGGAGAATTTCGATGAGCTTGAGATCCAAAGACACTCCGATCGATGAGATCGTGGCAAGCTGCAACGGCGACCTGCGCGGTGCCGTGCGCGCGCTGCTGCTGATCAACGAGCACCTCGAGTCGGAGCTTGCAAAGGCCTACGCCGCAGCGGTCGATCACGGCCTCGCCGAGCGCGAAGGCAGCGTTTTGCACTAGGTCGCTGTCGACCTAGTTCGTGCTGTCCTCGTCCTTTTGCTCGTCTGATGTGAGCGCGGGACAAGCGCGGATCGTCGAACGGGCAAGCTTGGCATCGGCCTTGGACTTGTAGGGGCCATCACCGAACCAGACGTCGCCGATGATCACGGGATTACTGGTGACAATGCTGCATTTTCCGGTGGCGTTGTTGCCGACCACCCAGAACAGCCCGTCGGCGAGGCTCATCGTCCCCGACGCCAGCAGCAATATACCTGCAAAGATCAAACGCTTCATGGCTGTGCTCCCGCCGTGAAGGTAGGCCCGCGGCGGTGTCACCCATACCCCTCGTATCGCCGCGCGTGTCATCGTGGTTAATCCGCCTGCGCCGAATTCGCTCGAGCAATGATCGACTTGTCCGCTAAATATCGCGGCCTTCGACCTTCTCGGTTAGCGCCTTGACCTGATCGGGGATCTTCTCGAGATGCGGATTGACGGCGAGCGCCTTGCGGTAGGCCTCGAGCGCGCGCTTCTCGTCGCCGACCTCCTGCATGATCATGCCGAGGCCTGCGAGCGCGCCGAAATGGCGGGGCTCGCGGATCAGTACCTCGCGGATGTCGGCGAGCGAGCGGCCATAGTCGTTCTGCATGTAATAGAGCGTCGCGCGCCGGTTCCAGGCCTCGATGTAGTCGGGCCTGAGTTTGACGACCGAATCCAGCAGCTTGATCGCGACCTCGATCTTCTTTGCGTCGACCGCGGTCTTGGCCCGCGCCATCAGCAGCGCCGCGGTGTCGCTCGGGGTCTGGATCCAGATCGCCCAGATCCGTGCCTCGACATGCTTGGCGCTGGCATCGTCGGGCGCAGCTTTCAGCGCGCCGAACAGGAAATCGAGATTCTTGGTGCGGTCGACCTTGGGCAGCTTGGCCGGCGCTTCCGGAAGCTTTTTCTGCTTGCCGGGCGGAGGCGGTCGATCAATCTGCTGCGCCAGCGCCGGAGCGAGGCCGGCGGCTCCCAGCACAAGAGCCAGACAAAGGGTGCGCGCGAAGAGGAATCTCACTGCCATGATCGAAGTGTAAACGCGCAAGGCCGCCCTTGCATAGCAGGGGCGGCGTCAAACTCGTGTGAGGCCGTGGTCTTGCGGGGCGCGCGCTCGGGCGTCCGGCAGGGCAATATCAGCCGCCCAGATCAGCCTTGGCGAGCCTTGAAGCGGCGCTGCACCTTGTTGATCACATAGACCCGGCCCTTGCGGCGGACCAGGCGGTTGGCGCGATGGCGACCGCGCAGTGATTTCAGCGAGTTACGGACCTTCATGGCAGAATCCTGAACGTTCGAAAGGCCGTGTTCGGCACTACCGTTTCGGCACGCGCGAATGTGGCAAAATGAGATCTTTCCCGCTGGCGGACGACCGCCCGGGACGGGGCGATTTCTAAGGCATCGCGGGAGTGGATGTCAATGTTAACTGCCATGTTGCGAACCAGGAAATTCTGGAAAACAACCCCATGCAAAGTAGAAACTGCCGGATCGGCCTCAATCTAGTCGCTTGCCGGCCTCGCTTTCCACGATGCCTTGCCAATTTCGTTATATCATATAATCAATTCGGCAACCCCTCGGGAGGAAACCAATGCCGAAGCTGAAGCTGCCGAACATCGACGACGTCGTCGCCATCGACATCCACACCCATGCCGAGGAGCCCTGCGGCACCCATCCCGATGACGGCTATGACGATTTTCAGGCTCAGATGGCGGATTACTTCAAGTCGCCGCACAAGCATCCACCGACCGTGCCGGAGACGGCGGCGTATTACCGCTCGAAGAACATCGCGGCCGTAATCTTCCCGGTCGACGCCGAGCGCGAGACCGGCTTCCGCCGCTACAAGAATGAGGAGATGCTGGAGATCGCCTCCGACCATCTCGACGTCCTGATCCCCTTCGTCTCGATCGATCCGCACAAGGGCAAGCTCGGCGTCCGCGAGGCGCGCAAGCTGATCGAGGAATACGGGGTGCGCGGCTTCAAATTCCACCCGACCATGCAGGGCTTCTACGCCAACGACCGCATGGCCTATCCGCTCTACGAAGAGATCAACAATGGCGGCGCGATCGCGCTGTTCCACACCGGCCAGACCGGCGTCGGATCGGGCATGCCCGGCGGCATGGGCATGCGGCTGAAATTTTCCAACCCGATGTACATGGACGACGTCGCGGCTGACTTCCCGGACCTCAAGATCATCCTCGCCCACCCATCCTTCCCCTGGCAGGAAGAGGCGCTGTCGGTCGCGACCCACAAGCCGAACGTCTATATCGACCTGTCCGGCTGGTCGCCGAAATATTTCCCGCCGATCCTGGTCCGCTACATCAACTCGATCCTGCAGGACAAGATGCTGTTCGGCTCGGACTGGCCGGTGATCACGCCGGACCGCTGGCTGTCGGACTTCGCCAAGATCGACATCCGCGACGACATCCGGCCGAAGGTGTTGAAGGCCAACGCGCGCAAGCTGCTAGGGATCTAGGCGCGTATTCGTCAGCGCATTGAGGGCTTCGGCGCTGCTATCGAAGCCCTCACGCTCAGGCCCTCAAGGCCTCAGACGGCGGATGGCGGCCTTGGCGCGGTGAATCCGATGGCCGCGTTGCGTGCGATCAGTTCACGCGACGAGGTCCCCGAAGCATATGCTCACCTCCGGACCGGCTCACACTTCGGCAAGATCGTTGTAAAGCTTTAGAAGCCGACGCCCCGATTCGCGTTTCCCCCTTGGATCGATGCAGCTGCGCCGAGTATAGTCCATGCGCCCGCAGCGATCCGGAGGACCGGTCAATTGAGCCTGAAAGCCGTTATCTTCGACGCCTACGGAACGCTTTACGACATCCAGTCGGTCGCGGAGACCACCGAGGATGCGTTTCCGGGCTACGGCGAGATCATCACGCAGATCTGGCGCATCAAGCAGCTCGAATACACCTGGTTGCGCTCGCTGATGCGGCGCTACCAGGATTTTAACGCCGTCACGCGCGACTCGCTTGCCTATACGCTGCGCGTGCTCGGGCTCGCCTATGAAAGCGATGCGTTCGAGCGGGTGATCGAGAAATACCTGCATCTCGATCTCTATCCGGATGCGGCAGCCACGCTCGCGGCGTTGAAACCGCGAAAACTCGCGATCCTCTCCAATGGCAGTCCGAACATGCTGGGTGCGCTCGTGCGCAATTCCGGGCTCGACGCCCTGCTTGATGCCACGATCAGCGTCGATGCGAAGAAGATCTTCAAGCCGAGCCCGGAAGCTTACGTGCTGATCGGCGAGGTACTCGGCACCGCGCCCGACGAGGTGCTGTTCGTCTCGTCCAACCCCTGGGACGTCGCGGGCGCGAAGGCGTTCGGGCTGAACGTCGCCTGGATCGAACGGGTGACACCCGAAGCGATGGCGCTGGCTTGCGTCGAGAATGAACTCGTGGCACCGCTGACAATGTTCAAGGCGATCCGCACCCAGATGGATGAGCTCGGCTTCGCGCCGGACCACCGCGTCCGTTCGCTCTCCGAGCTGCCAAGGATCGCCGAAGGATCGCCCAAGGATCGCCGCCCGCCCGTGAGACCTGAATGAGCCTTCAATCCGTTCGCGATTTCTTCGCTGAAAAAGCCCCCGACATCACCGTCATCGAATCCCCGATCAGCTCCGCGACTGTGCCGCTGGCCGCCGAGGCCTATGGCGTCGAGCCTGGAATGATCGCCAAGACGCTGTCGTTGCGGATCGGCGAGCGCGTGCTCCTGATCGTCGCGGCCGGCACCTCACGCATGGACAACAAGAAGGTGAAGGCGGCGTTCGGCGGCAAGCCGAAGATGCTCGGTCTGGAAGAGGTCGCCGAGATCACCGGGCACGAGGTCGGCGGCGTCTGTCCGTTCGGGCTGAAGTCGCCGCTGCCGATTTACTGCGATGTGTCCTTAAAGGCGTTCGACATGGTGGTGCCGGCCGCAGGCTCGACCCATAGCGCGGTGCGCATCACGCCGGACCGCATGGCCGAGCTGACGGCGGCCGAATGGGTCGATGTCTGCGAGGTCAGGCCGTAAGGCAGCTGCGGGATGCCTGATGCATTTGCCAGTCAAGGAGGCTAATGTATGAACCATGCCCGACGATAAGGTAAAACGACGGCTGACCACCGTGCTGTGCGCTGATGTGCACGGCTATTCTCGCCTCATGGAAGCCGACGAGGCGGGAACGCTGGAGACACTCCGCCGCTACCGCACGGCCATTGCGGGATTGGTGGAGCGCCATGACGGGCGGATCGTGAATACCTGGGGTGATGCTGTCATCGCCGAATTCGCCAGCGTCGTCGAGGCCGTGCAATGTGCGGTCGAGATTCAGCAGGAAATTTCCAACCAGGATTCGGACCCACCTCCCCCGATGCGTTTTCGCATCGGCATCAATCTCGGCGATGTGATGGTGGATGGTTCCGATCTTTATGGAGACGGGGTCAATATCGCGGCGCGTCTGCAAGAGCTTGCCGAACCCGGGGGCATCGTGATCTCCAGCTCCACCTATGATCAGGTGCACAACAAATTGTCTGTTGGCTTCGACTGCCTCGGCCAGCGTCCAATGAAAAACATTGCTCCCGTGACCAGTTATCGTGTGACCATGAGCGGCCAAACCGCTCAAGCACGGAGCCTTCCGCCTGGCGAACGCCTGACTTCTCAGGACGCAATTGCGGGCTCGCAAACTGACGCCGTACACCGCGACCGATACGAGTCGTCCACGTGGATGGGCTTCGTTTCAGATGGGCTAGCGAAGCTTCCCCGCCCGGTTGCAGCGGCCCTCACGGTGTCGGCCTTTCTGATTCTGATCAATATTTTCACCGGCATGCACAGGATCTGGTTCCATTGGCCGGTCGCGGCTTTGCTCTTCGGCGCCATCCTGCGGACGGCGCTCCGACATCGACCTGAGTCGGACAGCAAGGGGGAGCGCTGAACGAGGCGGCACCGGCAGCATCTTTGCGCCTAGCGCCAACCGCGCTCCGATCGTGCGCTAATCATTGTCATCATCATAAGGATCATAAGGCCGCGGCTGCGCTTGCGGAGGTGGTGGCGGCGCATTGTTATAGCGCGGCGGCGCTGCAGCTCGATTGCTCGGGACCCGCTGCTGCGGCTGCATCTGGTTGTTGGACTGGAACACCGCACGGCAGCCGCTGGAAAGCTGTGGTGTGTTCTGCCGCAAGCAGGCCGTGATGCGGCTCACGTCCGGGATCTGGTCGCTGCACAGCCGCCACACATCCGGCGTACAGGCCATCTGCTGTTCCATGGTTCCGCGATATTCTTCGGCGGACGCGGCACTATGTGCGACGATGCCGCCGATCGCGAGCGCTACACCCAGCACAATCCGCTCTGTCCGCATGTCCCGATCCTTCTCGAGTTTCTTGAATTGTCTTCAATCAATGAGACGCGGGGAGGTTCTGGACCAACAAAAAAACGTGAAAGCGCGATTGGAACTTACTCCACCTTGCCGATCTTCTTCACCGCCGCGATCAGCCGCATGCTGTCGGTGGCGACGAACTCGGCAAACGCCGGCGCGTCCGTGACCGCCCGCAAGAACAAGCCGTGCGGCGGGATTTACGAAGCATTATCCATGTTTCGCCCGGTCAGGAACGCCCCCCTGGACCCACCGTTGCCTCCCAGGGAGTCGAGCGATGAACAGACTTCGAACCATCGACGTGGCGTTGGACGAGATGCTGGTGAATCTCGCCGCTATCGTGTTGCGGCTTTCAAAGCCCGAAATGACGCGAACGCCGCAGGCACGGCGCGCATTGGCGCAATCGGTGCATCAATACGCGGTCTGCGCGAAGCGCTCGAGCGATCCGCATGTTCATGAATTGAAGTCGCGGCTGGAACAAACGTTGAAGCCGAGCTTGCGAATTATCGCGAAGGATGGCGTGAAGGTGTCGTAGCTCAGACTCCGTCATTGCGAGCGCAGCGAAGCAATCCAGAGTGTCACCGCGGAGGGAGTCTGGATTGCTTCGCTGCGCTCGCAATGACGAGGGTGTTGAAGCCGCTCGCTCTACGACGACTTTGCTACGACGGCTTTGCCTTTCCGCGCGCCTGCCGCTTGCACGTCCCCGGCAGCTTCGCCGCGAGAAAATCGCCGAGCGCTTCGACACGTGCGGGGCGCGGGCCGCCGGGTGGCGTCACCAGATGAACGGCGCCTTCGGCCTGCTTCCAGTCTTTCAGGATGACTTCGACCTCGCCGGAGGCGATGGCCTCGCCGACGATGAACTCCGGCAGTTCGGCGATGCCGAGACCCGCGATCAGCGCCGGCATCACGGCTTCGCCATTGTTGACGCGAAGCTGTCCGCCCGGACGTACACTGGCCTGTTCGCCGGCCGAATTGGTGTAGTGCCAGACATTCGGCGTCGAGAGGTAGGCGTAGCTGAAGCACTTGTGCTCGGCGAGATGCATGGGATGCGTCGGCCGTCCCTGGCGTTTGAGATAGGTCGGCGCCGCCACCGTGAAGCGCGGCATGGTGAACAGCCGTCGCGCGATCAGCGAGGAATCCGGCAACCGCGCGATCCGCACTGCCATGTCGAAACCTTCGCCGATCAAATCGACGGTCGCATCACTCAGATGCAAATCGACGGAGACTTCCGGATAGACTTCGAAGAACTCCGGTAGCAACGGCGCCACCGCCTTGATCCCGAACGTCATGGGCACGGCGAGCCGCACCAGCCCGCGGGGCGCTACCGATTGCGCCAGCGCCTCGTTCTCCGCCGCCTCGCCGTCGGACAAAAGGCGCGTCGCACGCTCGGCGAGCTTATGCCCGGCATCGGTCAACGCGAGCCGGCGTGAGGTGCGGTTGAATAGCCGGGCGCCGAGCCGCTCTTCGAGGCGCGTGACCGCCTTGGACACCGTCGCCTTGGACATCGCGAGCTCGCCCGCGGCACCCGCAAACGACCGTAATTCCACGACTTTTGCGAAAATCGCGAGCGCCTCGAAATCGGGGAGTTTTGCCATGGAACCGGTCCAATTGGGTTATTAATGGAAACAATGTGTTTCAACAGTTTCTATTTCTATACCACAAGCGGAGGCTTATCCAAGGGTCATCAGAAATTCAGGAATGGAGAAATCCAATGACCAAGAAGCTCTCAGGCAAGATTGCCCTCGTCACCGGTGGCTCGCGCGGTATCGGCGCGGCCTCTGCCCGCGCACTCGCCGATCAAGGTGCGGACGTCGCCATCAGCTATGTCGCGTCACCCGAAAAGGCCGAAGCGGTCGTCACTGAACTGAAGGCAAAGGGCGTCAGGGCCCGCGCCTTCAGGGCGGACCAGGCCTCGGCCAAGGACGTGACGCAGCTCGTCAACGACGTGGCGAAGGAGTTTGGCCATCTCGACATTCTCGTCAACAATGCTGGCGTAGCGAGCGGCGGTGCGATCGACGATGCCAATGCCGACACCGAGGCGCTGGCCCGCCAGGATGCGATCAACGTGCATGGCGTGATCGCGGCGATCCGCGCCGCCTCGCAGTTGATGGGTGAAGGCGGCCGCATCGTCACTGTTGGTTCGATGCTTGCCGACCGCGCCTCGTTCCCGGGCCTTGCCGACTACGTCGCCACCAAGGCGGCCGTCGTCGGCTACACCAAGGGCGCGGCGCGCGACCTCGGCCCGCGCGGCATCACCGTGAATGTGGTGCAGCCCGGCTCGATCGACACCGATATGAATCCGAAGGACGGCGGCGAGTTCGCCGAGACCCAGCGCAAGCAGCACGCGCTGCAGCGCTTCGGCCGCCCCGAGGAGGTGGCGGCCGGCGTCGTCTTCCTCGCAAGCCCGGAAGCCTCCTTCGTCACCGGCACCGTCCTCAACGTCGACGGCGGTTTCGGCGCCTAGGCGCCCCAATATCCCAATATAAGGAATTACGCAGATGATCGAACTCAGACCCTTCGCAAAGCTCGGCGGCGCCGATCACGGCTGGCTCAACGCCAAGCACCATTTCTCCTTCGCGAGTCACTACGACCCCAACAACATGGGTCACGGCGCCTTGCGGGTGTGGAACGACGACGAGATCGCGCCGAACACGGGCTTTCCCGCCCATCCCCACGCCAACATGGAAATCATCACCTATGTGCGCGAGGGCGCGATCACCCATCAGGACAGCCTCGGCAACGAGGGCCGCACTGAAGCGGGCGACGTGCAGGTGATGAGCGCCGGCAGCGGCATCCGACATTCCGAGTACAATCTCGAGCCGACCAAGACACGGATCTTCCAGATCTGGATCGAGCCGACCGCGCGCGGCGGACAACCGACCTGGGGCTCGAAGCCGTTTCCGAAAGGAGACCGCTCGGGCAACCTCGTCACCATCGCGAGCGGCTTCGAGGGTGACACGGACGCGCTCCCGATCCGCGCCGATGCGCGGGTGCTCGCCACCACGCTGAAAGCCGGCGAGAGCGCGGAATACCAACCGCAAAAGTCGCGGCACCTCTATCTTGTGCCCGCGGCGGGTTCAATCGAGGTCAACGGCGTCCGCGTCAATGCTCGCGACGGCGCCGCGATCCGCGACGAGGACAGATTGAAGATCACGGCTCTGGAAGACACCGAGCTCGTGCTCGTCGACGCGGCGTAAGCGCCACTCACACGGAACACCTCAAATCACCCTTCAACGGAGACCATCATGACCAAAGTTCTCGTCCTCTATTACTCCGCCTATGGCCACATCGAAGCAATGGCCAACGCGGTTGCCGAAGGCGCGCGCGAAGCCGGCGTCACTGTCGACATCAAGCGCGTGCCGGAACTCGTGCCGGCCGAGGTCGCCAAAGCGTCCTATTACAAGGTCGATCAGGCTGCACCCGTCGCCAAAATCGAAGACCTCGCCAACTACGACGCGATCATCGTCGGCACCGGCACCCGCTTCGGTCGCATGGCCTCGCAGATGGCGAACTTCCTCGACCAGGCCGGCGGGCTCTGGGCCAAGGGCGCGTTGCACGGCAAGGTCGGCGGCGCCTTCACGTCGAGCGCGACCCAGCACGGCGGTCAGGAGACGACGCTGTTCTCGATCATCACCAACCTCCTCCATTTCGGCATGGTCGTGGTCGGCATGAACTACGGCTTCGCCGGCCAGATGAGGCTCGACGAGGTCACCGGCGGCGCGCCCTACGGCGCCACCACGATCACCGGCGGCGACGGCAGCCGCCAGCCCAGCGCCAACGAACTCGCCGGCGCACGCTATCAGGGACGCCAGATCGCGGAGACCGCCAAGAAGCTACATGGCTAGGCTTCACGGCTGATGCGAGGGGGCGGCGTCAGCGCCTCCCCTTGCCCATGGCCCGCGCGGCAAGGGCGGCGAGCCTGGGGTGACGGCGCAGGCCCTGCGCGGCATGATCGCGCAACGCGAAGGGCAGGCCGCGCCAGGACAGCGCGACGCTGACATCGGTCAGCCGCACCGGCTCGGCGCCGAAGCGGCGCTTGTAGTCCTGGTTGCCGATGCTGAGGTCGAAACGGCGCACGCCTTCTGCATGCAGCGCTGCCATGGTGCGCTCGGTTACCAGCAGCCCCGGCGAGCAGCTCGACCATGAATTGCTGGCGTGGCTGATGCGCAGGAGAAAATAGGTCGCACCAAACCTGACGCCGAGCGTGGTGGCGACGATGGCCTCGTCGCACACCAGCGCCGAGATGACGGCGTAACCGTCCGCGACACCCTGGCGGGCGATTTCGCGATAGAACTGCGCATGGGTTTCGTCGTTGAGGACGAAGCGCGAGCCGAGCTTTTGCATGCGCGCCTGCTGCTGGACATCCATCACGTCCAGTAGCTCGCGCGCACGCGCGACATCGGTGGCGACCTCGAATCGCGCGCCGGCATGACGGCAGAAGACGCGCCAGCAGCGCGGCATCTGCATGCGCTTGATCGAAGCCTGGTAGTCTTCATAGTCGTCGCCGGTCAGCACGAGGTTGCCGTTGAGCGAGCAGGACCCGATCCGGCCGAGCGACACCAGCGGATTCGGGTTGCCGCCGATATGGGCTGGCATCTTCTTCAAGCGCAGCAGATCGAATCGATCGGGCAATGCGCGCAATGCGTCGATCAGCGCCTTGCCGATCGCATCCGTTGCCGCCGCGTCCAACGCGGCATCGAGCGCCAGGATCGGCGCGTTGTTGTCGGAGACGCCGAAATCCGCGAATTCGACGATGCGGATGCCGCGCCTGAGGTGGCTGATCATTGGCACCACCGCAATGTCCCTGCCGGTCGCGGCATCGGAGATCAATGCAATCAGCGGCGCGAGGTCGTGGAATGCTTTGTACCAGGCGCCGAGCCAATAACCATGCTGAAACGCAGTGCGATGACCAGCGTTCAGGCGCGATGCGGCGTGCCGCCAGTCACGCACGAAATCGACCGCGATTCCCGACGTGCTGGACACAAGACCATTTGGTTGCTCGACGCTGAGGAACGTCATCCGCGGTGCTTACGATTACAGAATGTTTCCAGATAGATTGTGTTTTGTCGCAGACCACAAGCGACGTCACTGCTTATCGTTAAGCCAATGCCACTGCCGCACCGGTTGCGACAAGCTGTCAGGTTTCAGGTTCCTTTTGCATCACACATTGGAACCTGGCCAGGAAGTGCAGGCCGGCCGTAGCAACAGCGAACATGAACCAGATCGGATTCTGCCGTTCGAGCAGGAAGGTCTCGGTCGCTCCGTAGTACAGGCCGAACAGCCACACGGTCAGGAACAGCTTTGCCAGCGCGCGACTACGATTGTGTGTCCGGGCCGACTGGAAATTGCCGAGCGGCGCGAGCACGAAGACGAGGACCACGAGCACAAGACCCGGCAGGCCGATGGTGACCGCGAGGTCGAGATAGCTGTTGTGACTATGCGCCGCGGTCGTCGCCCATTCGGCGCCCTGGGCAGTCTGCCGTGCGGTGACGTCGTCCCAGAAGGCCGCATAGCCGTGGCCGGTGATCGGCTTTTCGGCGACGGCTGCGAGCGCGAAATCCCAGATGGCGGAGCGGCCGGTGAAGGTGGGGTCGAGCGGAAGCAGCCGCGTCATCGCCCCGAGCGCCGGGCTCAAGACACTGCCGACCGTCAGCAAATTCATCATGATCAGCGGCACGAAACAGATGATCCGCTTCAGCCACAAGCTTGGCGTGACGCAGACCAGCGACGCGAGCGCGTAGATTGCCAGGCATAGCACCGAGGACGTCTTGCCGCCGGTGAAGATCAGGAAGATTCCGGCCAGCGCGGCGATCGCCGGGCCCATCACGAACGATCCGACGGCGGACAGGTAAATGCCGACATAAACCAGGATGGTCATCACCGGCGAGGCGATGTTCTTGTGGCCAAAGCTGCCGCGCCAGTCGCCGGCCAGCTGCGGCTCCGTGACGTCGAGTGCGGTGTGGATCGAATATTGCGGCGCGAGGAAGACGCCGAGATAGCAGAGTGCGAGCAGGACGAGCGCGGCGCCACCAAGACACAGGTTGAAGCTGCGCTGCGTCGGCGGCAGCAATGGCAACAGCACGGCAAGCGACATCACGCTGGCCGCAAGCACGAGGCGCTGAATCGAAACGCCGCGGCTCTCGGAAAAGACGATATTGATCAACAGCCAGCCGACCAGGCAGAGATGCAGCGGTGTCACCAGGGTCTTCAGCGCGGGCGCATCCGTTGCGGCGACGAACAGCACCGCGACTGCAGCCATCAGGCCCCAGGAGACATAGGTGAGCGCCATCCGTCCGCCGACGACGGTGATGACATCCTCGCTGCGCAGATCCGGAAACGGATCGAGCGTTACCAGCACAAGGAGCAGCGCCGCGACTGCGACGAGGCAACGCCCCGCCCGCACGGCGTTGACCCCCGCAAGCCCATCGCGCAGGACGTAGCCGAACGATCGGGCCTCGACGTCAGTCATGTCAGCGACGCTGCGATCCATGGCTCAAGGCTGCTCGGGAAACTGGGGAAGCTCCAAGTCTTAGCCGATCCCTGTTAAGCATCCGTCAACCAGTACACCGGAGCTCTGCGGCACAGCCTGCTGCCGCACGATGCTCCGCGCGATCTCGTAATATTGCAGCGCGCGCTGTTCCAACGTGAGATTGTCGAGCACGAAGCCGCGCGGATCGAACGTATCAGCGGCGCACCCGGTCCAGAAATCGTCCCAACCCGCCTCGAACCCCGCGACGTCGACGAACTTGGCGCCGCAACGATCGTCCCAATACGGCACCGACGACACAGGCGCGAACTGGACACGATGCGGATAATAATCGGCGTCCCGCCAGGGGCCACCGGGATCCCAGGCGAGCACCGGCACGCCGCAGGACAACGCCTGCTGATAAGCGATGCCCTGGCTCTCGTTCTGGCACAGGAAGATCATCGCACGCGAGCGCGCGAGCGCGGCCTGATAGTCGTCCTCCTTGTAACTGCCGTAACGCAGTTCCGTGAACGAGCGGCCCTCTCTGGTGAGCCGGGCGCGAACCGGCTCGATCAGCTCCGAAGCATAGCGCTCGCGGTCCCAGTTGACCTTGTCGTAGATCAGGACGTCGACGGTCTTTTGCGACGTCAGCGACGGCGCCCAGAGATCCGTGTCGATACCGACCGGCCAGGCCTCCGTTTCGGGCCAATGCGGCCGGTACATGTCGGCGTACCACGGGCCGGGCACCACCACCTTCTTGACCGGCAGGCGCTTGAACAGGTCGGGATCGTCGAGCGGATGATTATGGGCGGCGACGCCGAGCAGGATCGGATTCTTCCACGCAAACTTGTCGAGCAGGAAGGTGCGACCGATGATGCAGGCGAGTTCGTCCGGATGCTGCGCGATGTAGCCATAATCGTTGACGCGATAGCGGATGCCGAGCCGATCGAGCCCCGCACGGAGATTGAGGAACACGCGGAGCTGCCCGCTCATACGCGGCTCGCCGAGCAGCATGCGGCGCGCCATGCGCCGCAGATGCCGGTCGCCGGAAAACCAGCGATCGTCCTTGTCCTCGTAGAAGAGGTTGAGAACCATGTCGTCGGGATCGTAGTCGAATGTCTTTGCGGGCACTGGGTCCATCCGCGGGAAGTTCGGTGCGCATTCTCGCATGGGACCGGCTGTCGCACTCTTCCAAATTTGCCACAGGCTTAATGCCGCCGGCTTAACGCTATTCTACAAAACCAGCGCCGCGCCGGCCTTCGCGGCAACGATTTCACCGGAATGCGAGTATCATTTGCGGCGCCCAAGGTTGCGATCAATCGCATTGCCAATGCGCAGACGCACCCTGGTTAACAGACCCTTAAAGGCGAGCCGTAGCTTGATTACCGCCGAAGAAATTCTCGAACTACCGGCCACATCACGCGTCGCTCCGGCGGCGCGCTTGCCGCTGCAGATCAGCTCCACTACATCGGTGTCCGTCGTCATTCCGGCCAAGAACGTCGCGGCCTATGTCGGCGAAACCCTCGCCAGCGCACTGGCGCAAGCCGAAATCACCGAAGTGATCGTCGTGGACGACGGTTCGACCGACGACACCACGGCCATCGTTCGTGCCATCCGTGACCCGCGGCTGCGCCTGTTGACCAACGACGCCGCCGGCGTATCGGCGGCGCGCAATCTCGGCGCGCGGCATGCGAGCGGCCAATGGCTGCTCTTCCTCGATGCCGACGATCGCCTGCGGCCCGGCGCGGTCGCCGCGCTGCTGGCGGCCGCGCGTGGTGCTCCGCGCGCGGTTCTCGTTTACGGTGACTACAACACGATCGACAGCGACGGACGGCAGATCGGTCGACGGGATCTGCTGAAAGGACGCCGCAAACCATCCGGTGATGTGCTGGCGCGACTCGCGGCCGGCAACTTCATCGTCAATGGCGGCATCGCGCTCGCGCGTGCGGAGGCGTTTCGCGCCATCGGCGGCTTCGACGTCTCACTCAGATATTGCGAGGACTGGCACTGCTGGTGCCGTCTTGCCGCGATCGGTGAATTCGAGTTTGCGCCAAACCTTCTGCTCGACTACCGCCTGCACACGGCCAACACCATGAATGCGGCGGCGCGGACGCCGCAGGATTTCTTCCCGGCCATCGCGCGGGTGTTCGACGACGGGCTGATCATGGCGCGACTGCCCGCGGGCATGGCAGCCGGGCTGCGCCAGGCCGCCGAGGTTCATCTCGTCACATATTCGGCGATGCAAGCGGTCCGCTTCGGCAGATATCGCCAGGCCTTCGCCTATCTCGGGATGGTCGGCCGCCGCTCGCTCAAATCGCTGCCACGCGCCGCGGTCAGGGTCGCCCTCGCCTGCATCGGCATCTAATCCCTCACTCCGGCGTCAGGATACGATCTTCGAGGCTTCATAGGGCTTCGGCTCGATGCCGAACGCCGCAAGCATGGAGCCGAGCGCGACCAGCGCGGGATGCATCGCGACGACGGGCTTTGACGTCACGAGCAGGCGAGCGGATCGGACCAGCGACAGCGGCAACCTCCCGAGCATCTGCGCGAACACCCGCGCCCGCGCTCCCGCGCCCTGCGCGGCCTTCGACTGCACACGATAATTGATTGCACCGATACGCAGACCACGCTTGGCGATCCAGCCGGGGCTGGTGCGGTTTTGCGGCACCGTCTCGGAGATGACTGCCTCCGCAGTCCAGTGGAACGTCATGCCGGCATCGCGGCATCGCACGAAGAAATCGCAATCGCCGCCGCCGAGGAAGTTGAAGCGCAGGTCGAAGGCGGGACGGTCGAACCGCTCGAACGCCGCGCGCGTGATCAGGCAATTGCCGCAGCCATAGATCAGCGGCACCGCGCCGCTGTAATCATAGGCGGGGCAGAAGGCGGGATGGCGCGAAAGCCAGGGCTTGCTGTCGTCTTCGAAGACCGGCAGCACCGGCCCGCCGACAACATCGGCGCCGGTCGCATCCGCGGTGCGAACCATCAGTTCGAGCCAGTCGGGCGAAGCGATCTCGTCGTCGTCGATCATCAGGAAGCGGGTCGCGGCGGGAAACAGCGCCTGCGCCGTCTCGAACGCGGCGTTGATCGCCTGGACGTTGCCTTGCCGTTTTTCGACCAGGCAGACGCCCTGGAGCCTTCCGCCGGCGAGATACTCCGCGGCCACCGGTGCGCTTTCGCGCCGTAGCGCGTCGTTCTCGACCATGACGACGGCGAAGGAGCGCGGGGTACGCTGGCTGACGAGCGAGTCCAGCGTCAGCCGCAGATGCTGCGGACGGCGGAAGCAGGGGATGCAGACGACGATGCCGACCGACAGGTCGATAATTCGGGAGCTCGCCGCGATCTCCCGGTTGGGATCGCGCACGGCATCCGAGATACGCGCGGCAGACAAGTCTGTCGGGATTAATGTCATGACGTTCTAGATGTCCGATATAGATTGAAAAAGCCCTGCTTCGATCCCGCGGATCGGCGCCGTTTCGCAACGGCACAGCGCCGCGGCACAGATCCGCCCCAGAATGAACGGCTGGCATGGGGCTCGCGACGGCGCAAATCTCCGGCCATCACGGTGCAATACCATTCGCTTAACCGCCATCGCGTGTTTCTGCTGCAAAACCTTGCGCACGTGGTAGTGCAATTCGCGGTCCATCGCGCGGGCGGCGGCCCGACATGGATGATGCCGTAGTTAACGCCCATGCGCGTTAACTCGACCGTAAGCACCAAGACCGGTGAAGCTGCGCGGCATCCGATTTGCTCTTCGGGCATGCGAGATTTCTCCTGTAAATTTAAGTCGAACAAGCGCGGTCAGAAAATATGAACAAGCCAGCCACGATCGATTTCGCGACAGCCACGGCGGTCCAAATTCCCGCGGCCATTGCACCCCCTCAGGCGCTGCACGATCTCGTTCCCGGAGAGGCGCGCGACAGCCTGCTCGCCGTCCACGACGTACTGCGCCGCATATTGCCGCAGGGCCAGCTCGCGACCTACGAAGCCGGCGGCGGCTCGTGCAGCGTTCTGCCACCGGAATTGCTGAGCCGCAGCAAGGTCACCGTCGTCGACATTGACGAGGACCAGGTCCGCAACAACAGCTACGCGGACGAAGCGATCCTCGGCGACGTCCAGACCTACCGCTTCGGGCGCGAAACCTTCGATCTGGTGATCTGCTACAATGTGATCGAGCATCTGCCCCATGTCGACGCCGCGCTCCTTAATTTCCGCGATGCGCTCAAGCGCGGTGGGATGATCCTGATCGGCGCGCCCAATCCACGCTCGCTGTCCGGCGTCGTCACCAAATACTCGCCGCACTGGTTCCACGTCTGGTTCTACCGGCACATCCGCGGCATCAAGGATGCCGGCCTGCCGGGCGAGCCACCGTTCCCGACTTTCTTCCATCCCCTGGTGACGCTGCCGAGGCTCGAAGCGTTCGCGGTCGCCAATGGCCTTGAGATGGTCTACCGCCGTGAGGTCGAGAGCCCGCGCTATCCCGAGATGCGCCGGAGCAAGCCGCTGTTCGCAACCCTGGTGGACGCCGGCGCCGCCGTGCTGAACGCCGTGCTTCCGCGCGGGACCGACGTCCGCCGCGGCGACTATCACGTCATCCTGCGGAAAAATTGACGGCCATGGTGAGCGCGCGGCCGATCGCACGACGAGCGAAGCCTCGTGGCCACGCCGCACGCGGTAACGAACCGTTAATCTCTGAAGGACCGCGCCGTCGCACGCGTCGCAGCGACGCGTCGAAGGGTGGCATGCGTTTAAACGCTTTGTTTGCCATTTCGGTGAATAGTCCCTCAATGAGTATGGTTAATTTTCCCTGTTGCGTTGATTGGGCACCTATATCTCAGGTGCGTTGCGTAGAGCGAAGAGTAACCCCTCAGCACGCGACAGTTGGAATGAAAGCTGGGGATCATGCTAGACTATAACCAGCCGATAGACCCGGCCAGACCAGAGGTCCCGCAACAGCGGCCTCAGGCCGGCTTCAACGTGCTGGAGCTTGTCAATTTACTCTGGCGGCGGAAGATCGCGATTGCCGCTGCAGCCCTGCTCGGCGCGACCCTTGCCGTCACCTTGGGCAAGAGCCTGACGCCCCACTACACCGCCACCGCCCAGCTCTATGTCGACCCGCGCGAGCTCCAGCTCGTCGATCGTGAGCTCACGCCCCGCGCGCAGGACGTCTCCGGCATGGCGATGGTGATCGAGAGCCAGGCGCGCCTGATCACCTCCAACAGCGTGCTGCTCAAAGTCATCCAACAGGCCGATCTGGACAAGGACCCCGAATTCGGTGGCGGCGGTGACGGCAAGAGCCTGATCTCGTCACTGCTCAGCCTGATCGGCCTTCAGCCCCGCACGCCCTCGACCGCGGAGAAGAAGGAAGTGCAGCTCGCGGCCCTCGAGGCGCTGAACCGGCACATCACGATCCGCAAGACCGAGAAGAGTTTCATTGTCGACATCGAGGTCTGGTCGACCGATCCGGCGAAAGCAGCGATGCTCGCCAACGCGCTGACCAGCACCTACCTGGCGGAATCCCGCAACTCGCAGGCTTCGGCAGCGCGGCGCGCCACCAACGATCTCTCCGGCCGCCTGAAGGAGTTGCGCGAGCGGCTGCGCAACGCTGAGACCGGGCTTGCGACTTACAAGGCCCAGAACAATTTCGTCGGCACCCAGGACGCCCTGATCAGCGACCAGCAGCTCTCCGCCAGCAACCAGCGGCTTTCCGCCGCCCGCGCGGCGACGATGGATGCGCAGGCGCGTCTCGACCAAATCGAGGCGAGCCGGCGCACGACAGCGGATGCGGGGGCGAATTCCGAGGCGCTGCAATCGCCGACCATCGCGAACCTGCGCGCACAATACGCCGACGCGCGCAAGAAATATGCGGAGCAGACCGGCGAGCTCGGCCCCCGTCATCCGGCGCTGCGCCAGACCGAGAAGCAGGTCGAGGATCTCAAGCGCACCATCAACGAAGAGATCGACCGCTTCGCCCAGTCCGCCAAGAACGATTTGACGCGCGCCCGCGACTTTGAAGCCTCGCTCAACCGGGCGCTGGAGGCGCAGAAGCGGCAGAGCGTCCAGCTCAGCCAGGCCGCCGTGCGTCTGCGCGAGCTCGAGCGCGAAGTCGATGCCAGCCGCGACGTCTATCAATCCTTCCTCAAGCGCTCGCGCGAGACCGAGGAGCAGGAGACGCTGAACACTTCGGCGGCCCGCGTCATCGGCGAAGCGACGGTGCCGCAGCGGCGTTCGTTCCCACCGGCGATGAGCCTGTTCTCCATGATCGGCTTCGTCTTCGGCGCGATCGCTGCATCGAGCTGGTTCGTCGCGGCCGAACTGTTGCTCGCCGGTGCGTCCGTGCCGGCACCCGCGCCGGCCCGTCCCCATCGTGCTCCGGTGCCGCAAGCTCCCCGAGTTCCAGAGCCTTCGCGGGCTCAGGAGACTGCACGACCTCAGCAGGTTTCGCGAACCCCGGAAGTCGCGCAGGCCCTCCCGGAGCTTGCCGCACCACCGCTGCAACCATCGACGGCTGAAAAGCCCTTGATCGAAAAGCCGCTGATCGCCCGCCTCCAGGAGGCCGACGTCATCCACACGCTCGGCGCCATTCTTGCCACCGGCAGCGGCGTCGACCTCACCCGTCTGGGCTGGCCGACGCTGCGCCCGGGTTTTCCGCTGACGACGCTGCTCAACGCCTGGCGCGACATGCGCGCCGCGGTGGCACGCCGTACGGACGGCAAGGCGATGCCGGTCATCGCGCTCGTCGGTGCCAGTGAGACCACCGGGCGCAGCGTAACCGCGCTGAATTTCGCGCTCGCGGCGGCGCGCGACGGCGCTCGCGTGCTGATGATCGATGCCGACCATCAGGCACACTCGCTCTCGAACAAGGTCAACCGTGCCGGCAAGAGCGAGCCGAGCAAGCTCGGCTGGCTTTCGATCGGCAGCAAGGCCGCGCGCGAGATCAAGACACTCAACGGCATCTCGGTATTGCCGGCCGCCGAAAGCGACGCCGGCAAGGCCACTGACGCCATCCGCAAGGCCATCGAGCAGGCGCGCTCCGCCGGCGGCTATGACCTCGTGATCCTCGACGGCCCCGCGGCGCCACTCACGGGCGCCAGCCGCAAACTGCTCGATGATGCCGACGCGCTGGTGGCGGTGCTGCCGACCAGCCTCGACATCAACGATGGCCTCGAAGAGATATTGAACACGCTCGGCCGCGCGGAGCGCAAGCTCGTCGGCGTCGTGCTCGACGAGCTCACCCCCGCAACCCAAGCGCGCCAACGAGGCAGACAATATGCTTGAGCGTCGCATCAATCTGGAGGGCCGGGCCGCAACCGCCGACGTGCCGCGGATCACGGTCGGCGGCCTTCGCATGGCCGCACTCGACCTGGAAGCGACCGCCGACTTCATGATCGAGGCAACCGATCCGCGTCATCGCATCGGCCGCCCGCTGTTCCTGACTTCGGCGAATGGCGAGGTGCTGGCGCGGTGTTCGACAGAACCGCAGACCGAGCGCCTGTTCCGTGCCGCCGACCTGATCAACGCCGACGGCCAGCCGCTGGTGGCGGCCTCAAAACTGCAATCCTGGTTTCCGCTGCCCGAGCGCGTCGCGACCACCGACCTGTTTCACGTCGTCGCACGCAAGGCGGAAGCGCTGGGCCGCACCTTCTACATGTTCGGTGCCAGCGAGGCAGAGAACGCCGCAGCGGTCGAGAATGTTCGTCGCCTGTATCCGGACCTCAAGATCGTCGGACACAGCCACGGCTACCTCCGGGGCGAGACGCTGCGCGCGAAGGTCGAGGAGATCAACGCGCTCGCGCCGGACTATCTGTGGGTCGCGTTCGGCGTGCCCAACGAGCAGGCATTCGTTGAGGAATTCACCCCGCATCTCACCAATGTCGGCGTCATCAAGACATCCGGCGGCCTGTTCAACTTCTTGTCGGGCAGCCGGTCGCGCGCCCCGCAATGGATGCAGAAGATCGGACTCGAATGGGTCTGGCGCACCTTGCTGGAGCCGCGACGCCTGTTCTGGCGCTATTTGACCACCAATCCCCGCGCGATCTATCTTCTCTTCAGCCGCAAACGGCCCTTCAATCGCTGAGAGACGTCGAGATGGCCGAGCGACGGACTATCCGTCGGCCTGCTTTCAGGCGCGACCCGAGGGAGCACGGAACGAATGCATCAGGCTGCAAGCCTGCAATTCGAGCGCGTGATGGATGAACTCGTCCTCTGGCATGCCGTGCCGGAGGACGAACGATCGCCGGCGCCGGCCTGGTGGTGGGGTCCGGCAATGGCGTTGTTCGACGCGCACGAGCCGATGCCACACGCGTGGTGTTCTGAACTCGGTCTGAGCCACGACTCGAGCTTTGCCGAAGGCGCGCATGCCCTGCTCGCCCTGTTCGCCAAGCAGACCTCGCTGACCTGGCCGGATGATTTTCCGCGCAAGGCGGAAATCAAGGAAGACGACGTCCGCGAGCTGCACCCGCAGCCGTTAGACGACAGCTCGTTTCAACCGTAGCACAGCGGCTTCGGTGGCGGCCTGGTCCGGCTCCGGCTGGAGCGGCGGTGCGACAGCCAGCTCAATCGGTCGCAGCAACTCCGCCATCTGGCGCGCCGGCAACGGCTTGGCGATCAGGAAACCCTGCATTTCGTCGCAGCCATGGGCGCGCAAGAAAGCTTCCTGTTCGACGTTCTCGACGCCTTCCGCGACGACGGTCATGCCGAGCGCCTTGCCCATGCTGATGATCGCCTGTGCGATCGCCTGGTCTTCCGAATCCTGCGGCAGGTCCCGCACGAATGAGCGGTCGATCTTGATGGTGTCGATCGGGAAATGCTTCATCAGCGACATCGACGAATAGCCGGTGCCGAAATCGTCGATGGCGAGGCGAATGCCGCGACTCTGGATGGCGTCGAGCACCTTCAGCGCGCGCCCGACGTTACGCATCATCATGCTCTCGGTGACTTCCAACTGGAGCAGCACCGGCGACATGCCGCTGGCGGCCAGCGCCTCGTCGACGTCCTGCAACAGATGTTCGTCGACAAACTGGCGCGGCGACAGGTTGACTGCCATAGACACCGGCAACAAGCCGCGGCGCTGCCAAGCCATGGCCTGCGCGCAGGCCTCCCTTACCACCCAGCGGCCGATCGGCACGATCAGCCCGGTCTCTTCCGCAAGCGGAATGAACTGCGCCGGCGAGATGCTGCCGAGATCAGGATGTGTCCAGCGCAGCAGCGCTTCCACGCCGGTGATCTGGCCGGTCTCCATGTCCACCTTGGGCTGATAGTTCAGCGAAAACTGTTCGCGCTCCAGCGCCCGGCGCAACGCGCTCTCCAGCGACAGCCGTTCTATCGACTGGGTCTTCACTTCCTTGGAGAAGAAGCGGTGACCGTTCTTGCCGTCTTCCTTGGCGAGATACATCGCCATATCGGCGTTCTTGGTCAGCGTCTGCACGTCGGCGCCGTTGGCCGGATACATCGCGATGCCGATCGAGGCCGTGGTGTGGCACTCGTGCCCGGCCAGCTCCATGGGCTCGGCGAGCGCCTTCAGCAACCCGGTCGCGATGCGCTGGACGTCGTCGATCTCACCGCACTGGTCGAGAATCACCACGAACTCGTCGCCGCCGAGCCGCGCCACGACGTCGCTTGCCCGCAGCGCACCGCGCAGCCGGTTCGCCACTTCGAGCAGGAGCAGGTCGCCGGCCTCGTGTCCCAGTGAATCGTTGATGACCTTGAAGCGGTCGAGGTCGATGAAAAGCACCGCGAAGCGGTGATCGTGGCGCTGCGCCGCGTCGATCGCCTCGCGCAGCAGCCCGTTGAACGTCTCTCGGTTCGGCAGGTCGGTCAGGCTGTCGTGAGAGGCGAGGTACTCGATCCGCTCGTCCGCCTCGTCCTTCTCGTCCGCGCGATCGAAATTCTCCATCGCGAAGGAGACGTTGTCGGCGAGGCGCTGCAGCAGCTCGACGAACTCGATCGTGAAGGTACCCGGTTCGGTCGACATGTAGATCATGACACCGACGGCCTGATCGTGCACGACGAGCGGAAACGCCGCGCCAGACCGCGCGCCATCGTTGCGGACGATAGCGTGGAAGACGCGGACGCGGTCGTCGTTCAGATAGTCGTTGCTGATGCAGGGCTGGCGGGTGCGGAACGCCGTGCCGCTCATTCCGCGCCCCTCGGGTCGCTCGGGGTCGACGGAGAGACGGACGTTGCGCGTGGTGTCGGCGGACGGCCCGGCCGCCGACACGATCTCGAGCTGGTCGCTGCCTGACCTAGCCAGCGCAATCGTGGTCGAGGTGAACTTAGCGCCGTTCGACGCTGCCAGGCAAACGAGGCCGAACAGCTCGGCCCGCGACTTCGCCCGCATGATCGCTTCGTTAGTCGCGCTCAGCGCCGCGAACATGCGCGTCAGGCGCTCCTTCTGCGCCTCGGTGCGTGCCTTTTCCTCGGCGCGCTCGAAATTGTCGAGCGCGAACGACACGTTCTCGGCAAGCCGTCCCAGCAGCTGGATGAGATCCGGCGTGAACGTGCCCTCGTCCGGCGAGAGGAACAGCAGCACGCCGATCGCCTCACAGCCATTGCTGAGCAACGGGAAGCAGGCGCCCGATTTCGTGCCCTGGATGCGAGCGATCTGATGCCAATGGGCCGTACGGATGTCGGTAAGAAGCTCGTTGGCGACGCAAGGGGCGCGCGTACGGAACGTCGTGCCGGCCAGCCCCCGGCCTTCCGGATCGCCAGCCGACGTCGAGAACCGCCATTGCTTGACCTGATAGCAGCTCTCGCCCTTGGTCATGGCAATGTCGAGGTAGTGCCCGGTGTCGTCCACGAGTGCGATGGTCGCGGAGGAGAAGGTGCCGCCGAGCACCGCCGCCTCGCAGACCACCTCGAACAGTTCGGCGCGGGTCTTCACCCGCATGATCGCTTCGTTGGTCGCGCTCAGCGCCTCAAGCATGCCGCGCAGACGGTTGCGCTGCATATCGGCCCTGGCCTTCTCGTCGGCGCGGTCGAAATTCTCCAGCGCGAAGGCGACATTGGCCTGGAGCTTGCGCAGCAGCTCGATGAATTCGCCCGTAAAGGTGTCGCGCTCCGGAGAGTTGAACAGGAACACGCCTTCGACCTGGTCGCCGTTGAAGAGCGGCAACGCCGCGGAGGACGCGATCCCGTTGCGGCGGGCGCTGGCCTGCCACGGCGCAATGCGGTCGTCGGCGAGCACGTCGTTGCTGACGGCGGGCTGGAGCGTGCGGAATGAGGTGCCGGTCAGCCCGCGGCCTTCGGGCACATCGTCGGAGATCGAGAATTTGAAGTTGCGAACCTGATCCGCGTTCGGTCCGTAGCAGGAGACGACACGCAGCAGTTCGGCGTGACGATCGGCGAGCGCAATGGTGACCGAAGTGAACTTGGCTCCCTTCGCCGTCGCCTCGCAGACAAGGTCGAACAGCTCGGAGCGCGACCGCGCGCGCAAGATCGCCTCGTTGGTGGCGCTGAGCGCCGCATACATGCGTGCCAGGCGCTCTTCTTCTCTGGCGATCTTGGCTTTTTCAGCCTCGCGCCCGAAATTATCGAGCGCGAACGAGACGTTCTCAGCCATCCGCAAGAGGAGCGCAACGATCTCCTCGTCCTTGGCCCAGGATCGGCTGATGAAGAACAAGAGCACGCCGACACTTTCACCGTGCCTGATCAGCGGCGCGACCACGCAGGCGGCAACGCCAGTGTTGACGTTGGCGCGCTCCCACGGAGTGCCCCTGGTGCGGCGAGCGAGATCGTCCTCGACGATCGGCTTTTGCGTCCGGAACACCTCGCCGGATATGCCCTTGCCGCAGGGATTTTCCGGATCGATCGAATAGCGTGCCTGGGTGACCAGCTCGAGGTTCTGCCCGGTGGAGGCGACCGGCTTCATCCAGTGAGAATCCGGCTCGCGAAGCAACACGATAGTCGCCAGCGATTCGCCGCTGTGCACGGATGCGTCGCACACGAGCTGATACAGCTCCTGCTCGCTCTTGGCGCGCAGGATGGCCTCGTTGGTTGCGCTGATCGCGCCGTACATGCGGTTGAGCCGGCGCATCGCCCGCACGCCGGTCTGCCGTGCAGTCTCGCGCGCGAAATTGTCCAGAGCATAGGAAATGTTGGCCGACATGCGCTCGAACAGCGATACCATCTGATCGCTTAGCGAACCGGCCTCACTGCGGGTCACGAGCAGCACGCCGACGCTCTTGCCGCTGCACAGAAGCGGCAACGCCGCCGCGGCGCCGACATGCGCCTTAAACGCGCCCTCGCGCCACGCGAGCGAGCGCGGATCGTTCAGAAAATCGTTGCTGATGCAGAGCTTCCGGCTGCGGAAGGCCTCCCCGCTGACGCCCGATCCCTCGGCACTTCCGGCTTCCGTGGTGATCTCGATTGCGCTCAGCCGCGCGACGTCGTCGCCGCGACCGGCGGCAAAGCGCAGCAGACGGCCGTCCGAATCCACGAGGAACACGGCGACCGCCATGAAATCCCCGCTCGAAAACCCGGCGTCGCAGACCTTCTGGTACAGCTCGTCGGGCGATTTCGCGTAGAGGATCGCTTCGTTTATGGCGCTCAACGCCGCAAAGGTGCGCGCGAGTGTCGTCGGCACGATCTCAACTCCCCGGGCATTTCTGCCTTTTTTCCCGGATGACGTTATGACCGGCGATCGCCTAAGTGGTCGTTATTGCGCGCCGCAAACCCTCGATCAAAGTGAACGAGCTGCGAACAGCCGGCGGGAAACTGTCGAAAATACCGCCGCACGGGACGAATCTTCGACCAAAGGCGCGTGCTCTCTACGAATTTGCAGCCCTGTATTGGTTTACGGGAGATTGATATCGCTCCCACGCTTTGAGACGATGGCTCTCAGCAACCGCCCGCCAAGGGCGATGACCGAGGAAACGCGATGCCCATCGTCAAGGCCAGCCGCCTCACGCGCGTCAGCGCCGCGCTGCTCCGTGCCGCCGGAGCTTCCGAGGAAGAGGCCGACGCGGTCGCGATCGGCTGCGTCAACGCCAATCTCGCCGGCCATGATTCCCACGGCGTGATCGCTGTTCCCACCTACATCGACCGTATCAAGGCTGGCCACATCGTGCCCGGCGCCAAATGGAGCATCGTCCAGGAATCGCCGACGACGACCGTGATCGACGGCCATTGGGGTTTCGGCTTCCACGTCAACGCCAAGGCGATGGCGCTGACGATCGAGAAGGCGAAGACGGCGAATGTCGCCGCTTGCACCGTGTTCCGGCAAAGCCATGTCGGCCGCCTCGCCGCCTATCCGCTGATGGCGATGCGCGAAGGCATGATCGGGATCGCAACGGCAGATTCCGGCCGCTCGCCGAAACACGTGGCGCCGTTCGGCGGCAAGGAGGCACGGCTTGGCACCAATCCGATCTCGATCGCGGTGCCGTCCGATCTCGATGCGCCCTTCTACCTGGACATGGCGACCTCTGCGGTCGCGGCCGGCAAGATCCAGCTCGCGGTCGCCCGCGGCGAGGAGATTCCGACGGGATGGATCATCGATGCCGAAGGACGACACACCACCGATCCGACCCAATACCGCAAGGGCGGCGCCCTGCTGCCGCTCGGCGGCACCGAGGGCTACAAGGGCAGCGGCCTCGCCGCCATGGTCGAGGTCCTTTGTGGCCTGCTCACCGGCCTCGGCTTCGGCGTCGAGCCGACGGGCCGGCACAATGACGGCTGCTTCATGGCGGTGTTCAACGTCGCAGCGTTCCGCCCGCTGAAGGCGTTCAAGCGTGAGGTCGCGGATTTCGCGCGATACCTGAAATCGACTCCGCCGTCCGAGGGCAGCAAGGGCGTCTACTATCCCGGTGAGATCGAAGGCGTGCGCGAGCAGCAGCGCCTGCGCGACGGCATCGAGATCGAGGATGCGACCTGGGAAAAACTGCGAGCGCTGGCGCGCGAATACAGACTCGATACGGTCCTCGATCTGGCCTGACGGTATTTTGGAGAACAGCAGCATGGCGCGGCAGATGGTACTGGTCGGCTTCCTCCAGGCGCAAAACTGCACGAATCTGCCGAGCTCGTGGCGGCATCCGGACTCGCGCGACGATTCGATGTCGGCGGACTATTATCAAGAGATCGCCAGGATCCTCGAAGCCGGCAAGTTCCACATGGCGTTCTTCGACGATCGCCTGGCGATGCCGGACCGCTACGGCAACGATCACGCCCACACCGTCGAATACGGCATCCGCTGCGTGAAGATGGACCCGCTGATCGTGCTGACCACGATGGGTATGGTTACAGAGAAGCTCGGGTTGGGGGCGACCGGCTCGACGACTTATTTCGAACCTTTCGACATCGCCCGCCGCTTCGCAACGCTCGATCTGATGTCCGGTGGACGCGCCGGGTGGAACGTGGTCACCTCGCTCAACGACGGCGAGGCACACAATATGGGGCGCGCCTCTCATCCCGAACATGATTCGCGGTACGACAAGGCCGACGAGTTCATGGAGGTGGTGCTCGGCCATTGGGATACCTGGGAAGACGGCGCGCTCATCATGGACAAGACGAGCGGCCGCTTTGCCGATCCGGCCAAAGTAAAGCGGC
Organism: Bradyrhizobium sp. 197; assembly: GCF_023073375.1. NCBI lineage: Bacteria > Pseudomonadati > Pseudomonadota > Alphaproteobacteria > Hyphomicrobiales > Nitrobacteraceae > Bradyrhizobium > Bradyrhizobium sp. 197. The sequence goes on from NZ_JADPJJ010000122.1 coordinate 34,791, forward strand.
TCGATCACAGGGGACCGGCGTTCAAGTCCCGCGGTCCGTTCACCGTGCCGCGTTCGGACCAGGGCCATCCCGTGATCATCCAGGCCGGCGCGTCCGGCCGCGGCCAGCGCTTTGCAGGACGATGGGGTGAGGTGATCTTCACCGCCGCGCGCAACCTCGCCGCCGCCAAGGAAGGCTATGCGGCGGTGCGTAACGAGGCCGCGAAAGCCGGCCGCGATCCGGAAGCGATGTTCCTCTGCAACCTGACGACGCCGGTCTGCGCCGCAACCAAAGCCGAGGCTGAAGACAAGATGGCGCTGATCAACAAGCTGCCGCTGCAGATCGACGCGCTGTCGCTGCTGGCCGAAGCGCTCAACTACGATTTCGCCTCCAAGGATCTCGACGAGCCGCTGACGACGGAAGAGCTGAAGAGCATGCAGGGCATTCTGGGCATTCGCGACGGTGTGCTCAAGAACTCCGGAAAGTGCAATCCGAGCGCGCGCGACTTCGTCACCTTTTCCGGCCGCGGTCAGGTCCAGGATGCGATGGTCGGCGGTCCCAAGGAGATCGCGGACAAGCTCGAAGAGATGTTCGTCGAGCGCGGCTGCGACGGGTTTGTCATCGCCGCCACCTATGTGCCCGGGTCCTATGCCGACTTCGTGCAACATATCGTACCGGAATTGCAGCGGCGCGGCTTATTCCAGAAGGAGTATCGCGGCAAGACGCTGCGGGAAAATCTCGGGCTCAAGCGGCCGGCTGCCGGCGCCTGGAAAATGCAGCCGCGCCATGCCGCGGAATAGCAACGGAGACACGGCATGCGCTGGCTGAAATTCACCGCCTCGGACAAGGCTTCATGGGGAATCGTCGAGGGCGACCAGGTGATCGCGGTCACCGGCGATCCCTTTGGCGAATGGCAGCGCACCTCGCGCACGCATCCGCTGTCGCAGGTCAAGATCGAGCTGCCGCTGATCCCGCGCACGTTTTACTGCGTCGGCCTGAACTACCTGAAACACCTGAAAGAGGCCGCCGACAAGCGCGGCGAGGTGCCGGCCGTGCCTGATCGGCCCGAGATCGGCTATCGCGCACAGAACGCGCTGATCGCCCATGACGAGGAGGTGGTGATCCCGTCTTTTGCGACGGACAAGATCCACTATGAAGGCGAGCTCGTCGTCGTCATCGGCAAGAAGGTGAAGCATCTCACCAAACAGAACGCGATGGATTGCGTGTTCGGCTACACCATCGGCAACGACGTCAGCGAGCGGAGCTGGCAGAAGGCCGACCGCAGCCTGTGGCGGTCGAAGAACGCCGACACGTTCAAGCCGATGGGCCCATGGATCGAAACCGAGGCCGATCTTGCGAAAATGGAAACCGTCGTCCGGGTCAATGGCAAGGAGACCAACCGCTTCCACACCAACGACATGATCTTCGGCGTGGTGGCGTTCCTGGTGGAGCTGACGAAATACTTCACGCTATGGCCCGGCGATGTGATCTGGATGGGCACCGACGGTGCGTCGCCGGACATCAAGCACGGCGATGTCGTGGAGATCGACATCACCGGTGTCGGGACGCTGCGGAACAGGTTCGTGCGGGAGGAGCGGTAGGCTGCTTGCGTGGTGGGGCACGGCGCAGGAACACTTTTGCGCACCCCGCAGCTCGATCAAAACGGCAGCGTCAGTTCGTTAGATCCGGACTCGGATCAGCTTGTGGCTCCTGAGCGGCCCTTCACATGATCGATAAAGGCTCGCAACTTCGGCATGATTTGTCGATGGCCGGGATAGTAGAGGAACACCCCCGGCGTCATCGGCGCGAATTGCTCCAGCACGTGGACGAGTTTTCCCGTCGTCAAGGCACCGGCGGCGAGCGGTGCGGGCACTTGCGCAAGACCTACACCCTCGACGGCAGCGCCGAGCATCGTGGGAAAGTCGTTGGCGATGAAAGGTCCCGAAACGGCGATCTCGATCGAACGCCCGTTGTCGTTGAGGGACCATGATGCAAGCGCACCGTTCGATCGCCGCAATCTCAGGCACGCGTGCTCACGCAGATTGTCCGGGCGCTCGGGCCAGCCGCGGCGGTCGAGGTAAGCCGGGCTGCCCACGATGATGAGCGGCAGCGGCTTCGTCAGCCGCACCGCGATCATGTCTGGGGTGATGAACTGGCCCATCCTGATGCCGGCGTCAAAACCTCCGGCAGCGAGGTCGACCAGCTCTTCGCTCGCAGCAAGCTCCACCTCAATCTCGGGAAACGCCCGGCAGAACGACGCGACCACCGGCTCCAGCAGGATCGGCACGACCGAGCGCGGTACGGTGAGACGCAGGAGACCGGCTGGCCGCTGTCCGAGCTCACGCGCCGCCCCGCTTGCTGCGATGAGCTCTTCGAAGGCTGGTCTTGCGCGAGCAAAGAACCTTTCGCCGGCTTCGGTCAGACCGACGCTGCGGGTCGTGCGGATGAAGAGCGCCGCGCCCACGCGCGCCTCGAGCGCTCGTACCGCCTGACTGATGGCCGATGGCGTGACCCCGAGTTCAGCGGCCGCCCGGCGGAAACTGCGGTGCTGGGCGACACTCAGGAAGGCCTCCACGCCGTCGAGTGCACCATGCCTGACTGTGAAGTTCTGCTTCATAACCCGTCAACATTATCGCGAATAGTCGCCGGTGCAAAGCAGACTTACATCCAGCCTGCAAGCAGCACCGCTGCATGCGCTGACACTCGCGACACCACAGCGACCGCCGTGATCGGAGAAATGAGACCAATGAAAGCAATCCGTCACGCCGTCTTGGCACTCACCCTCACATTGATAGGTGCGACTTCCATGGCCGATACATCCCCTGCCCAAGCACAAGCCGCATCGCCCACAACCGGGGTGATGGTCATCCTGTCCGTCAAGCCAGGCGTCACACGCGAACAGGTCATGGCCGTCATGCCCGATGAAATCAGGCAGACCGTACAGCTCTATCTCAATGGAAAGGTTCGTGAATGGTATTCGCGGTCCGACGGGCGCGGAGCCGTCTTCCTGCTGGATGTCAAGGATGTCATCGAAGGGCACGCCATCATGGACGCCCTGCCGCTCGCCAAGCAGGATCTCATCGATCACGAATACATTGCAGTCGGTCCGCTGATGCCGCTCCGCCTGCTCATGACCAAACCCTGAGCGCGCGTCGACGCCGGATCGAAACTACCGGCTTCGACTCACTCGACCGGACGGACAATCACAAGGACATCCGAACGTGCCACCGAGCTTTAATCTTCCGTTCGTTCTCAGCGTCGCCGGGGCTTTCCTGACAAGCTCGGTGGTGGCCGCCATCTATGTTTGGCCGGCGCTCCGCGCCATGACGCGCCATGACGCCCTGAGACTTCTCGCTGCGTTCCATGCGTTCAGGTTTTTGGGGATGAACTTCATGGTTGCCGGATTCGTGTCTTCGGAGTTGAGCCCGGATTTCGCCAGCGAGGTCGGATGGGGAGATCTCATCGCCGCCACGCTCGCTCTCATGTCAATGGCAGCGCTGTCCTGGCGATGGTCGATCGCCATTCCGATGGTCTGGATATTCAACGTCTGGGGCACGCTGGACCTTTTAAATGCGTACTACATGGGCGTAACCAAAATCCAGAATCCGGGCCTGTTCGGCGCCGGGATTTATATCCCGGCCCTCTACGTGCCGCTGCTGCTCGTCAGCCATATTCTCGTCTTCATGCTTCTCTTGAGGGCCGGATCAGCGGAAGAAAGCACCGTGACGCAGCGGGAGGAACGCCGATGAACGCCGATACTGTTTCCGCTGCCGTGATGGCCCCGCGGCCCGCCTGGCTCAGCCTGATGTGGATCGTTGCATTCACGACGTTATGGACCTGGTTGGTCTACGCGCTACCCGCGCTTCCGGAGAGCGGCTTTCCGGCCCTTGGCGTTCGGCTGATGGCCCACGGGCTGATAGCGCTTGGCTTGTGGATCGGTCTCGAAAGCACAGCGTTCACGCCAAGACAACGCCAGGCGACCTGGCTAGCCGTCATGGTCCCTTTCACGCTGTGGGCAGCCGTCACCTGGACGGCAGCCATCAACGGCGCATTCCGCACCGGTGCCTCCTCCCTGCCGCTGCTTCCGGCGGCGATGCTGCTGCCCGTGATCGTCGCTGCTCCGGTGTTGCTGCTGTCGAAGCGGGTGGGACAGTTGCTCGATGCAATGCCGATGACGTGGCTCATCGCGCTGCAGCTTTACCGCGTCTTTGGCAGCCAATGGCTCGTTTAGTGGCTGTGGGGGGTGATGCCGGGCCTATGGGCGCTGCCGGCAGGAACTGGCGATGTGCTGACCGGCCTGTTCGCGGTACCGGCGGCGATTGCCGTGGCGACCGGAACGGCCGAGGGTCGAAAAGCGGCGATGCTTTGGAACATCTTCGGCCTCGCTGATTTGGCCGTCGCGATCACCTTGGGGATGATCATGTCGCCCGGCCCGTTCCAGCTCATCATTCCAGAGGGCCCGGCCATGGCTGTAGACATCTTTCCGAATGTGCTGACCCCTGCCTTCGTGGTGCCAAGCTCGATCGTGTTGCATATGCTGTCGCTGCGCCAACTGCGTCGACGCGGATGAAGTTGCCTCAAAACGGCAACGCGACGCTGGTCTTGATTTCCTTCAGCACCACGTTGCTGCGGACGTAGCGAATGCCGGGGATGCGGAACATGAACTCGTCGAGGAATCTGTTGTAGGCCGCCATGTCCTGCACCACGACACGCAAATGATAATCGGCATCGCCCGTGGTCGCAAAGCACTCCAGCACCTCACGCCGCGTGGTCACCCGCGCGACGAACTCGTCGACGAATTTGGCGTCGTGTCGTTCCAGCGAGACGTGGAGGATCGCGGACATCGCAAAGCCCGCCTGCTCGCGCGCGACCAGGGCCGCATAGCCCTGGATGGCTCCGCTCTCCTCCAGCGCACGCACCCGGCGCCAGCACGCCGAGGTCGACATGCCGACCGCGTCGGCGAGCTGCTGGTTGGTGGCGCGGCCGTCCCTCTGAAGGTAGGCGAGAATCCGCGCGTCCTGGTCTTCGATCATGCAAACCACTAAGATGGATTATCCAACCACCTTATAGACCGTACCGGATAATTCTACCAGAACAGGCCCGTCATCGGGAAAATCAGGTAAGACCTACCAGTCACCCAAGCCTACTCTTCTCCCATTCGGCAAGGATGCCGCGGGAGGTCCGCCATGGACGCCATTCCGTCACTCGACGCCTACGAGCTGTCCGACCGCTACGATCGCGACGAGGGCCGTGTTTTCCTCACCGGCACGCAGGCCATCGTCCGCATCGCGCTGGACCAGATCAGGCGTGACCGTGCCGCGGGGCTGAACACGGCCGGCTTCATCTCAGGCTATCGCGGCTCGCCACTCGGCGGCGTCGATCTCGAGCTCTGGCGCATCCCGGAGCGGCTGAAGCGCGACCGCATCGAATTCCTCCCCGCAGTGAACGAAGATCTTGCCGCGACCGCGGTGCTGGGCTCGCAGCAGGTCGAGACGCAAGCCGACCGCGAGGTCGATGGCGTGTTCGGGCTCTGGTATGGCAAGGGTCCCGGCGTCGACCGCTCCGGCGATGCGCTCAAGCACGGCAACGCCTACGGCTCCTCGCCGCATGGCGGCGTTCTGGTGGTCGCCGGCGACGACCATGGCTGCGTCTCATCCTCGATGCCGCACCAGTCCGACGTCGCCTTCATGAGCTGGTTCATGCCGACGTTGCACCCCGCCAGCGTCGCCGAATATCTCGAGTTCGGCGCATATGGCTATGCGCTGAGCCGCTTCTCCGGCATGTGGGTGGGCTTCAAGGCAATCTCGGAGATCGTGGAATCCGGCGCGTCCGTTGCGCTGCGCCCGCCGCGCGCCTTCCACACGCCGGACTTCGCGCCGCCGCCGGGCGGGCTGCACTATCGTTGGCCCGATCTGCCGGGGCCGCAGATCGAGGAGCGGCTGGAGGCGAAGAAGCACGCGGTCTACGCCTTCGCAAAGGCCAATCCGATCGACCGTCACATCTACGACATCCCGGGCGCCACCTACGGCATCGTCACCACGGGCAAGGCGCATCTCGATTTGATGGAAGGGCTGCGTCTGATGGGCCTGGACGAAGCGGCCTGCCGCAGCATCGGCATCGACATCTACAAGGTCGGCATGGTCTGGCCGCTGGCGCTGCATGACGCGATGGCGTTCGTGAAGGGCAAGCGCGAGATCCTCGTGGTCGAGGAGAAGCGCGGCATCATCGAGAGCCAGTTCAAGGAATATTTTTACGACTATCCCGGCGCAAAGCCCGAGCGCATGGTCGGAAAGCATGACGAGACCGGCGCGCGGCTGATCTCCTGGATCGGCGAATTGTCACCGCGCGCGTTGGCGTCCGTGCTGGCGCGCCGGCTCGATCCGATGTTTCCGGGGCTCAATCTCGCCGCACGCGCAGCCGGCTTGATGCCTGAGGCCGCGCGCACGATCAATGTCAGCGGTGCGACGCGCACGCCGTATTTCTGCTCCGGATGCCCGCACAACATTTCGACAAAAGTGCCGGAAGGATCGAAGGCGCTGGCCGGCATCGGCTGCCATTTCATGGCGAGCTGGATGGACCGCGAGACATCGTCGCTGATCCAGATGGGCGGCGAAGGCGTGAACTGGGCGGCCTCGTCACGCTTCACCGGCAAAAAGCACGTCTTCCAGAATCTCGGCGAAGGCACCTATTATCATTCGGGCTCGATGGCGATCCGGCAGGCGATCGCGGCTCAAGCCAACATCACCTACAAGATCCTGTTCAACGATGCGGTCGCGATGACCGGCGGCCAACCTGTTGACGGCCCGGTCAGCGTGCACGCCATCGCGCACAGCGTCCGCGCCGAGGGCGTTTCGCGCATCGCGTTGGTGTCGGACGATCCCACGCAATTTTCGCCAGGGGACCTGCCTGTCGGCGTGTCCATCCATCCGCGCAACGAGATGGACAGCGTGCAGCGCGAGCTGCGCGAAATCTCCGGCGTCTCGGTGCTGATCTATCAGCAGACCTGCGCCACAGAGAAACGGCGCAGGCGCAAGCGTGGTGAGATGGCCGACCCCAAACGCTTTGCTTATATCAACGATCTCGTCTGCGAAGGCTGCGGCGACTGCTCGGTCGAATCCAACTGTCTCAGCGTCGAGCCCAAGGAGACGCCGTTCGGCCGCAAGCGCCAGATCAATCTCTCGTCCTGCAACAAGGACTTCTCCTGCCTCAACGGGTTCTGCCCGAGCTTCGTCACCGTTGAGGGGGCGACGCGCCGGAAGAAGGGCGCGAGCCAGATCGACGCGGTCGGCCACGCGGCCACGCTTCCCCTGCCCGCGCCCGCAACGCTCGACCGTCCATATGATCTGCTCATCACGGGCGTCGGCGGCACTGGCGTGATCACAGTCGGCGCGCTGATCGGCATGGCGGCGCATCTCGAACGAAGCGGCGTCTCGGTGCTGGATTTTACCGGCTTTGCGCAGAAATTCGGGCCAGTGCTGAGCTATATCCGGCTTGCTTCAACCCCCGAGGCGCTGCATCAGGTGCGTATCGACCAGGGCGCGGCCGATGCGCTGATCGGCTGCGACCTCGTCGTCAGTTCGTCGCCAAAGGCGTCCGGCACCTATCGGAAAGGCACGCGCGCCGCGGTCAACACCGCGGAGATGCCGACCGGCGACGTCGTCCGTTTCCGCGACGCCGATCTCGCTTCACCCGCTCGCCTGCGCGCGATCGGCCAGGTGATCGGCGACGGCAATCTCGACACCATCAACGCCAACGCGCTTGCCGAGCGCCTGCTCGGCGATGCCGTCTATGCCAACATCATCATGCTGGGCTTTGCCTGGCAGCGCGGGCTGCTGCCGGTCTCGCTGTCGGCGCTGTTGCGCGCGATCGAGCTCAACGGCGTCGCGGTCCAGCGCAACAAGCAGGCCTTTGCCTGGGGCCGGATCGCGACCGCCGATCCGGACTTTCTGCCGAAGACGGACGAGGCGTCCAAGGCCGAGACGCTCGACCAGTTGATCAACCGCCGCGCCGATTTCCTCACCGCTTATCAGGACCGCGCCTACGCGACGCATTATCGGACACTCGTTGCAAACGTTCGCAATGCCGAAGCCAATTTGAATAGCGAGGCGTTGACCGAGGCCGTCGCGCGCGCCCTGTTCAAGCTGATGGCCTACAAGGACGAGTACGAGGTGGCGCGGCTGCATATGCAGGGTGGTTTCCTCGACGCGTTGAAAGGCGAGTTCGAAGGCGACTTCAGCATCCAATATCACCTCGCCCCGCCGTTCCTGCCGTCGAGGCGCGACGCCCGCGGACGTCCGCGCAAACGCGCCTTCGGGCAATGGATCCAGACACCGCTTGCCATGCTCGCGCGGATGAAGGGATTGCGCGGGACGCCGTTCGATCCGTTCGGCTACACGGCGGAACGGCGCGCCGAACGGGAGCTGATCACCTGGTACGATCGCGTCATCGAACGGCTGCTCGGCGGGCTCGACGCAGCGCATCTGCCTGACCTCATCGCCATTGCAAAAGCCCCGATGGATATCCGCGGCTACGGGCCGGTTAAAGATGCCGCGATCGGAAAGGTGAAGGCCGAGGTCGAACGGCTGTTCGCCGAGCTCGATGCGCCGTCACCTGCAAAGATGCGTGCCTACGGTTGACGGGGCGCCGATGAGGCTTCAGCCTCTGAACCTGAGGGGCGCCCTGATGGCGCTCCTGCAATCGGGTGACGCATCATGGATTTCGACCGGTTAACCCTGACCCAGGCCGTGGCCGACCTCCGCGCCGGAAAAATCACGAGCACCGCGCTCACGACGGAAGCTCTTGCCCGCGCCAAGGCCAATGCCGATCTCAATGCCTTCGTCACCCTGGACGAGGCTGGTGCCTTGAAGGCCTCGGCCGCATTCGACGCGACCGGCGACAGCAAGCCTCTCGGCGGCGTGCCCATCGTGATCAAGGACAATATCGAGGTCGCGGGGCTTCCCTGTAGCGCAGGAACGCCGGCGCTGAAGCGATACGTTCCGAAGGCTGACGCGCCTGTTGTCGCAAAGCTGCGCGCCGCGGGCGCGATCATCATCGGCAAGACCAACATGCACGAGCTCGCCTTCGGCATCTCCGGCTACAACACTGCGTTCAAGTCCGGCACGGAGTTCGGCGTGCGCAACGCCTATAACCGCGCCCTGATCGCGGGCGGCTCCTCGTCTGGCACGGGTGCCGCGATCGGCGCGCGGATCGTTGCGGGCGGGCTCGGAACCGACACTGGCGGATCGGTCCGCGTGCCCGCCGCACTGAATGGATGTGCCTCGCTGCGCCCGACGGTCGGACGCTATCCGCAAGCTGGCATCGCGCCGATCTCGCACACCCGCGACACCGCGGGCCCGATGGCCGCGACCATGGCGGATGTCGAACTGCTCGACCGCGTCATTGCGGGCGGCGACGCCGTTCAGCCGGCTGATCTGAAGCAGATACGAATCGGCATCGTCAGGTCGATGCTGATCAATCTTGATACCGACACCGATGCCGCCTTCCAGGCGGCGGTCGCGAAAGTGAAGGCAGAGGGCGTCACGGTCGTCGAGATCGAGATGCCGCAGTTGGCCGAACTTAACGGCCAGGTCGGCTTTCCCGTCGCGCTGTACGAGGCCTATGACGACATGGTGGCCTATCTCGCGCACACCGGCACCGGCATCACCATCGACGCACTGGCGCGGGAGATCGCGAGCCCCGACGTCAAGGGTACCTATGACGGCCTCGTGATCCCGCGCAAACTGCCTGGTCCCGACACTACCCTGGTCGATGCCGGCCCGATCTATGAGGCCGCCATCAAGTCCGCGCGTCCCGCCCTGCAGGCGCTCTACGGCAGGACCTTTGCGGACAACCGGCTCGACGCCATCGCCTTCCCCACCACGCCGCGCGTTGCGATCGCTTCCAACCCCGACGCCAGCAGCCCCGAAAATTTTGGCCTGTTCATCCAGAACACCGATCCCGGCAGCAATGCCGGGCTTCCCGGAATCCAGATTCCGATTGCGCTCGGCGCGGTCAGCAAACTGCCGATCGGGCTCGAGCTGGATGGTCCCGCAGGCAGCGATCGCTGCCTGCTTGCGGTCGGCATGGCGCTCGAAAAAGTGTTCGGGCGGCTGCCGGCGCCGCCCCGGTCATGAGTAGGGATTGATCAGCTTCTGCTGCTCGGCGCTGTGATGCACGAGCATGTCGATGAAGGTCCTGACCTTCGCCGACAGATGATGCCGGTGCGGATAGACCGCGTTCATCGACATCTCGACGGGACGATATTCTGGCAGAAGGCGAACGAGGTGACCGGCTTCGAGATCGTCCTGGACGAGAAAACCCGCCATCAGGCAGACGGCAGCGCTTTCCAGCGCCACCTTTCGCAAGGCCTCACCGCTGTTGGTGATGAAGCTGCCCGAAATTCGCACCGATGCCGGCGTGCCCTTGCGATCGAAGAAGCGCCAATCGTCGCCGAACGGATAGTTCAAGTGACGGGCGCAATTGTGCGCGGTGAGCTCATCGAGCTTCTGCACGCGACCGTGCCTTTCGAGATAGTCGTGCGAGCAGCACAGCACGTGGCGCCAGGTGGCGAGGCTGCGGACGATCAGGCTCGAATCCGGCGGTGAGGTCATGCGCAGGGCAACGTCATAACCTTCTTCGATGAGGTCGATGTCGGCTTCGCCCATGCGCAGATCAATCCTGAGCTCTGGATAGGTCGACAGGAGCTTCGCCACCACGGGCGCGACGAACGGCACCATGTGCGTGGCGACGTGGATCCGTAGCGTGCCGCGAGGCACCGACTGCAACTCGCTCGCGATATCGTCGGCCTGTTCGATATCGGCGAGGATCTGGATGCAGCGGTCGTAATAGGCCCTGCCGATCTCGGTGAGGTTGACCTTGCGCGTGGTGCGCTGGAGCAGCCTCACGCCGAGCCGGTCTTCCAGCGCCTGAACGTGATTGCTCACCATGGTGGTCGACATGTTGAGCTTACGGGCCGCTGCAGAGAAGCCGCCGGTCTCGACCACCCGGCTGAAGACTTCAAGGCTGGTCAATCGATCCATGCAGGCTGATTATCCGCTCTTGTTCGATAATCGCAAGGAATTTAGTCGGATTATCCGTCCGATCGTCCCACGGTTCGCGCATGCATTAGCAGCAATCGCGCGACAGACGCGGCAATCGCTCTGGGGCAGTCGCCCCCCTGGCTCGGTATACCCCACACCCAAGCGATGGCCCCAACTATCCACTCAAAATGGATAATCCTTCCGGCATTTTGCCGATTATCGCGCGAGTCAGGAAGACCGATACTCTCAGTCAGCCGATAGGAGATCGCGATGTCCGAGATGCCCCGCACCGAAAACTTCCAGCAAGCGACTGAAATCACTCATGATAACCCCAAGGTTCCGCTTCCGGTCCCGGCGCGGAATATCGTCCGGCGCGCGGCATTGGTGCTCGCCCTTCTCGCGGGCACGGCAGCGATTGTCCATTACGGACACGATTACTGGACCACCGGGCGCTACCTCGAGACAACCGACGATGCCTATGTGAAGGCCGACTCCACGATCATCGCGCCAAAAGTCTCGGGCTATATCGCCAAGGTGCTGGTCAGCGACAACGAAAAGATCAAAGCGGGCCAGGTGCTGGCAAAGATCGACGGCCGCGACTTTAAGGCGGCGCTCGACCAGGCGCGCGCCGATGTGGCTGCGGCGGAAGCGTCGGTGCGTAACCTCGATGCCCAACTCGAACTTCAGCAGCCTATCATCGAGCAGAGCACGGCCGATGTGACTGCCGCGTACGCGAATCTGAAATTCGCGCAGGAGGAGCGCGCCCGCTACGACGATTTGATGAAGTCGGGCTCCGGCACGATCCAGCGCGCCCAGCAGACTGACGCTGCGTTGCGCGCCAGCAACGCGCAACTGCAACACGCGAAGTCGGGCCTCGTGGCCGCACAGCGCAAGATCGACGTACTCACCACCCAGCGCGCGCAGGCCACAGCCCAGCTCGAACACGCGCGCGCGGTCGCGGAGCAGGCGACGCTGAATCTCTCCTACACCGAGATTGCCGCGCCGGTCGACGGCACGGTCGGCGCCCGCTCACTGGGCGTGGGACAGTTCGTGCAGGCCGGCACGCAATTGATGGCGGTGGTGCCGCTCGATGCGGTCTATGTGGTCGCCAATTTCAAGGAGACCCAGCTCACCCATGTCCGCGCCGGCCAGCCGGTCGAACTGCATGTCGACAGTTTCCGCAACCAGATCCTGCGCGGCCATGTCGACAGCCTGTCGCCGGCGAGCGGCCTCGAATTCGCACTGCTGCCGCCCGACAACGCCACCGGAAATTTCACCAAGATCGTGCAGCGCGTGCCGGTGAAGATCGTGCTCGACGACCACCGCCTGACCGGGCTGCTGCGCCCCGGTATGTCGGCGCAGCCGACAGTCGACACCAAGGCGACCGTGCTGGCCGAGCGCGAGACGGCCAAGCGCCTCGCCGACAATGCGACGCGACCCAACGGCGGCTAAAGGCCAACTCCGGCAGCATTATCAAGTCCTGCCGGACGATCCTTCCAACGCTTCCTCGATTATCGAAAACACTCGCCTGATGCATCCTGTCTCGTATCCGAGACGAGGCCTTCCATGAGCACTCTCCAACCCGCCCTGAACGCCGCTTCCGCCGCCGGCATTCCCGCTCGAGCCGCTCCCGCCACGCCGGCGGTTTCCACCAAGACCTGGATCGCCGTGATCGGCGCGACGCTCGGCGCATTCATGGCGGTGCTGAACATCCAGATCGTCAACGCCTCGCTCGCCGACATCCAGGGCGCGATCGGCGCCGGCATCGACGACGGCGGCTGGATCTCGACCTCCTATCTGATCGCGGAGATCGTGGTGATCCCGCTGTCCGGCTGGCTCGCGCAGGTGTTTTCGATCCGCATCTATCTCCTCACCAACGCGGTCCTGTTCCTGATCCTGTCGGCCGCCTGTGCGCTGGCGCAGGACCTGCCGCAGATGATCGTGCTGCGGGCGGTGCAAGGTTTCACCGGCGGCGTGCTGATCCCGATGGCGTTCACGCTGATCATCACGTTGCTGCCGCGCGGAAAACAGCCGGTCGGGCTTGCGCTGTTTGCGCTGTCGGCGACGTTCGCGCCCGCGATCGGCCCAACCATCGGCGGTTATCTCACCGAGAATTTTGGCTGGCAGTACATCTTCTACGTCAATGTCGTCCCCGGCGCGATCATGGTCGGCATGCTCTGGTACGCGCTGGACGCAAAGCCGATGAAGCTGTCGTTGCTGCGCGAGGGCGACTGGGCCGGCATCATCACCATGGCGATCGGACTGTCCGCGCTGCAAACCGTCCTGGAGGAAGGCAACAAGGACGACTGGTTCGGCTCGCCTTTCATCGTCAAGCTCTCCGTCATCGCGGCCGTCGCGCTGACCGCCTTCCTGATCATCGAGCTCACGGTCAAGAAGCCGCTTTTGAACCTGCGTCTGCTGGTCCGCCGCAATTTCGGCTTCGGCATGCTCGCGAACTTCCTGCTGGGAATCGCTCTCTACGGTTCGGTATTCATCCTGCCGCAATATCTGGCCCGCATCCAGGGCTACAATGCCGAGCAGATCGGCATGGTACTGGCATGGACCGGCCTGCCGCAGCTCCTGCTGATCCCGCTGGTGCCACGCCTGATGCAGAGGCTCGATGCGCGGCTCATCATCGGCGTCGGCTTCGTCCTGTTCGCGGCCTCCAACTTCATGAACATTTACATGACCGGCAACTATGCCGCCGATCAATTGCTCTGGCCCAACGTGGTTCGTGCGATCGGGCAGGCGCTGGTGATGGCGCCGCTGTCTGCGGTGGCGACGTCAGGCATCGAACCGGAGAACGCGGGCTCGGCCTCCGGCTTGTTCAACATGATGCGCAATCTCGGTGGCGCCGTCGGCATCGCGCTGTTGCAGACCCTGCTGACCAAGCGCGAGCAGTATCACTCCAACGTGCTGATGCAGTCGGTCTCGCTGTTCGAGCAGGCGACGCGGACGCGGCTGGAACAGCTCACGCAATACTTCGTCAATCACGGCATCCTCGACCGTGCGGACGCGTCGCATCGCGCCTATGTCGCGATCGGCCATATCGTGCAGAAGCAGGCCTATATCCTCGCCTTCAGCGACACCTTCTATCTGCTCGGCGTGGCACTGATCGTCGCGTTGATCGCTACCCTCTTCCTGAAGAAGGCCGGCCATGCCTCGGCCGGCGGCGCCCACTGACATCAACCCAGCAAGCAAGGAGAACGACCATGAAATCCCGCATGAATTTCTACCAGGCCGCACCCGACACAATGAAGGCGCTGATGGCGCTGGAAGAGCAGATCCAGTCGACGGGACTGGAGAAGTCGCTGATCGAGCTCGTCAAGATCCGCGCGTCGCAGATCAACGGCTGTGCCTTCTGCATCAACATGCACACCGAGGACGCCCGCAAGCGCGGCGAGACCGAGCAGCGCATCTATCTGCTCAACGCCTGGCCCGAATCCCCGCTCTATACTGACCGCGAGCGCGCCGCGCTGGCATGGACCGAGTCGGTGACGCTGATCTCCGAGACGCACGCGCCTGACGACGTCTACGAACAGGTCCGCGCACAATTCTCCGAGGTGGAGACGGTCAACCTGACGATGCTGATCGGGGCCATCAATGCCTGGAACAGGTTGGCGATCGCGTTCCGTGCGGTTCATCCGGTGAAGGTGAAGGCGTCGGTGGCGTGAGCTGCGGCGCGCTAATACAAGGGTGGGCAAAGCGAAGCGTGCCCACCGTCTTTCAGCGAACGCGAGAGAACAGGTGGGCACGGCGCAAGCGCGCCTTTGCCCACCTACGGCAGCTTCGTCAGACCGCCGTCGCCTTGGCGAACTCCACATAAATCTCGCGCAGCCTTGTTGCCATCGGGCCGGGCTTGCCGTCGCCGATCTTCTTGCCGTCGATCGCAACCACCGGCTGGACAAACAGCGACGCCGAGGTGGCAAAGGCCTCCTTGGCGGCGAGCGCTTCGGCGACCGTGAAGGAACGCTCCTCGACCCGGAGCTGGCGCTCTTCGGCAAGCGCCACCACCGCCTTGCGGGTGCAACCCGGCAGGATCGCGTTGGAATTCTTGCGGGTCACGATGACGTCGTCCTGCGTCAGGATGAACGCCGAGGACGAGCCGCCCTCGGTGACGTAGCCGTCCTCCAGCATCCAGGCCTCGCCCGCACCGGCTTCGGCCGCGGCCTGTTTCGCAAGCACCTGCGCCAGCAGCGCGACGCTCTTGATGTCGCGCCGCTCCCAGCGGATGTCCGGCACGGTGATGACGTTGATGCCGGTCTTGGCCGACGCCGCGTTGATGATGTCCTTCTCCGAGGTGAACATCACCAGGCTCGACTTGACGTCGCCCTTGGGGAAGGCGAAGTCGCGGCCCTTGTCGGCCCCACGCGTGACCTGGAGATAGACGAGGCCGTTCTCGACCTTGTTGCGCGCGATCAGTTCCTTCTGGATCTCGGTGATGCGCTCGACCGTCTCGGGCAGCTTCAGCTGGATCTCGCCGACCGAGCGCTCCAGCCGCGTCAGATGCGAGGCGTTGTCGATCAGCTTGCCGTCGAGCACCGCCGAGACCTCGTAGATGCCGTCGGCGAACAGGAAACCGCGATCGAGGACCGAGATTTTAGCGTCCGAGAGCGGGACGAATGAGCCGTTGACGTAGGCGATCGAGTCCAAGGCAGGTCTCCTGGCGGGAAGAGGAAATTGGCGCGGTTATACGCGAATCGGGGGCACCGATCACCCCTCGTTTCATCATTCTCCATTGCGCACTTGCGCAATGTGGGCGTTCGCGCAGCGAATGAACCCGGGACGACGGCGCTGGAGTCAGTGCGACAAAATCTTCGACAAGAACTTCTGCGCGCGGTCGCTGCGGGGCTTGCCGAAGAAATCCTCCTTCGGGGCGTCCTCGACGATCTCGCCGCGATCCATGAAGATCACGCGGTTGGCGACCTTGCGGGCAAAGCCCATCTCGTGGGTGACGACCATCATGGTCATGCCCTCATGGGCGAGGTCCACCATGACGTCGAGCACCTCGCTCACCATTTCGGGGTCGAGCGCCGAGGTCGGCTCGTCGAACAGCATGACAATGGGATCCATCGCGAGCGCGCGGGCGATCGCCACGCGCTGCTGCTGGCCGCCGGACAGTTGCGCGGGAAACTTCTGCGCCTGTTCCTTCAGGCCGACGCGCTCCAGCAGCTGCATGCCTTTCGCCACCGCCTTGTCGCGCGACCTGTCGAGCACTTTCTGCTGTGCGAGGCAGAGATTGTCGATGATCTTCAGATGCGGAAACAGCTCGAAGTGCTGGAACACCATGCCGACCCGCGAGCGCAGCTTCGGCAAATTGGTCTTGGGATCGTTGACCTTGGTTCCATCGACGCTGATGTCGCCTTTCTGGAACGGCTCCAGCGCGTTGACGCATTTGATCAGCGTCGACTTGCCTGAGCCCGAGGGACCGCAGACCACCACGACCTCGCCCTTGGTGACGCTGGTGGTGCAGTCGGTCAGCACCTGGAAGGTCGGGCTGTACCATTTGTCGACGTGGCTGATTTCGATCATGACCGATACGCTCTAACGGATGATGGCGATGCGCGCCTGGAGGCGGCGGACGCCGTAGGATGCGACACAGGAGATGGTGAAGTAGACGATTGCGGCGAACAGATACATTTCGACCAAACGACCGTCGCGCTGCGCGACCTTGCTCGCAGCTCCCAGGAAGTCGGTAATCGACAGCACGTAGACCAGCGAGGTGTCCTGGAACAGCACGATGGTTTGCGTGATCAGAACCGGCAGCATGTTGCGGAACGCCTGCGGCAGCACGATGTAGCGCATGGTCTGGGCGTAGGTCAGCCCCAGCGCGTTGGCCGCGGCAGGCTGGCCGCGCGAGATCGACTGGATGCCGGCACGCATGATCTCGGAGAAGTACGCGGCCTCGAACATGATGAAGGTGATGAGCGAGGACGCGAACGCGCCGACGCCGATGGGGCGCGACGCGCCGGTCAGCCATTGCCCGATATAGGGCACCAGGAAGTAGAACCAGAAGATCACCAGCACCAGCGGCAGCGAGCGCATGAAGTCGACATAGACGCCGGCGATGTATCCGAGCGTCTTGTAGCCGGACAACCGCATCAGCGCGATCGCCGTGCCGAAGACCAGGCCGCCGAGTGCCGCGAGCGCCGTCAGCATCAGCGTGAACGTCATGCCCTCGTAGAACAGATAGGGCAGTGCGCGGCGGATGACGTCGAAATCAAGATTGCTGAACATGGCGCTATTTCCCCGTGATGTAGCCGGGGATCGCGACCCAGCGCTCGAGGAAGCGCATCGCGGTCACGACGACGACGTTGACGAGGAGATAAAGCAGGGTTGCGGCGGTGAAGGCCTCGAACACCTGGAACGAGAATTCCTGCATCGAGCGCGCCTGTCCGGTGAGCTCGAGCAGGCCGATGGTGATGGCCACGGCCGTGTTCTTGATGGTGTTGAGGAATTCGGAGGTCAGCGGCGGCAGGATAATGCGGAACGCCATCGGCAGCAGCACGTAGCGGTAGCCCTGCACAGTGGTCAGGCCCAGCGCAGTCGCGGCCATCCTCTGCCCGCGCGGTAATGAGCCGACGCCGGCCTGCAATTGCACTGCGACGCGCGCCGACATGAAGAAGCCGATGCCGATCGCCGCCGTCCAGAACGGTGCGTTCGGCATTTGCTTCAGCCAAGTGCCGGCCGATTTCGGCAGCAATTCCGGCAGCACGAAGAACCACAGAAACAGCTGCACTAGCAGCGGCATGTTACGGAAGAATTCGACCCAGCAAAAGCCGATCCAGGACGCGGTCTTTGACGGCAACGTGCGCAGCACGCCGACGATCGTGCCGAAAATCAGCGCGATGATCCAGGCGACCACGCCCGTCTTCAGGGTCAGCACCAGTCCCGACAGCAGCATGTCGAGGTAGGTGCCGGTCCCCATCGGGTTGGGCTCGAAGAAAATTCCCCAGTTCCAGTGGTAGTTCACGTGTCCCCCGCGCGAACGCGCCAATCACAGATGTCCCGGGCGCCTATGCAAATGTCCGGCCACCCTGGTGTCAAGAGTGACCGGACATCATTTTGATCCCGAAGTCCTGATTCCAGGACGGATCGGAGCTTACTTATAGTCGTCCGGATTCGGCGAGTCGCTCGGCTTGGCGAACTCGTGCTTCAGCTCGGGCGAGATCGGGGTGTTGAGGTTGAGACCCTTCGGCGGGATCTTGGCCGTGAACCATTTGTCGTAGATTTTCTGGCCCTCGCCGGAGGTGTAGACCGCAGCGGTCGCCGCATCGACCACCTTCTTGAACGGCGCGTCGTCCTTGCGCAGCATGATGGCGTAGGGCTCAGGCTTGGAGAACGCATCCTTGGAGATAACGTAGTCGTCCGGCGACTTCGAGCCGGCAACGAGGCTCGCGAGCAGGATGTCGTCCATCACGAAGGCGACCGCGCGGTCGGTCTCGACCATCAGGAAGGATTCGGCGTGATCCTTGGCCGGAATGATGTTGGCGCCGAGGCTTTTCGCAACATTAGCTTCGGTGAGCTGCTTGATGTTGGTGGTGCCGGCGGTCGAGACCACCGTCTTGCCCTTGAGGTCGTCGATCGACTTCAGGCCGCTGGATTTTTTGAAGACGTAGCGGCTGGCGGTCAGGAAGTGGGTATTGGTGAAGGCGACCTGCTTCTGGCGTTCGACATTGTTGGTGGTCGAGCCGCATTCGAGGTCGATGGTGCCGTTGGCCATCAGCGGAATACGCGTCGCCGAGGTCACCGGGTTGAGCTTGACCTCGAGCTTGTCGAGCTTGAGCTCCTTCTTCACGGCGTCGACGATCTTGTAGCAGATGTCCATCGCGAATCCGATGGGCTTCTGGTTGTCGTCGAGATAGGAGAACGGAATCGAGGAGTCGCGGAAGCCCAGCGTGATGGCGCCGGTGTCCTTGATGTTCTTCAGCGTACCGGTCAGCTCCTCGGCCCCAGCCTGGCTGACGGCGAAGGTCGCGGCGAGCGCGAGGCCGATGCTACGGAAGTGTTTCACTTTTGGTCCCCTTTCAGGATGATGCCGGCGGGATGCAAGCACAAAACAAGCCGGAATAGAATGTGACTTTCGACTGGATGGCGGCTCAGGTTAACGCTCGGGTTAGCGGACGTGTGAGCGGTCCTGGCAATTCCCCGAGATCCCAGAACAGGCCGGCCATCACCGTCAAGGCCTCTTCGGTCAATGGCAGCAGGATGTGCTCATTGGGCGCATGCTGGGAGCAGCCGGGATAGGAGTGCGGCACCCAGATCGTCGGCAGGCCCAGGATTTCGGAAAACACGTCGTTGGGCAGCGAGCCGCCGAAGTTCGGCAGCACCGCCGGCACCTTGCCGGTGGTCTCCTGCACCGAATCCGCCGCCCACTTGATCCAGGGGCTGTCGAAATCCGTGCGCGAGGCGGCAAAGCTCTGCGCCGCCCGCACCTCGACCATCGGAAAACCCTTCTGGACCAGATGTGCGCGGACGGCGTCGATCAGGCCGTCGATTTTGGTGCCGACCACGAAACGCAGCTGCAGCACGGCATTGGCGTGGCCGGGAATGGCGTTGGCCGGCTTCTCGATATTGCCGGATGACATCGCCAGCACTTCAAGCGTGTTCCAGGCATAGAGCCGCTCGGCCGCCGACAGCCCTTCTTCGCCCCAGCTCTCAGCGAGCGCCGGCTCGTCCTCGGTCGGCACCACCTGCACGTCGGCAAGATAGCTGCGGATCTGGTTGGTGAGCCGGGGCGGCTTCAGCGCATCGAGCTGAAGGCGGCCGTGGCCGTCGACCAGCGTCGAGATCGCATTGACCAGCACGGTCGCAGGGTTGGCGAGCACGCCGCCCCAATTGCCGGAATGATGCCCGCCGTCACGAAGGTTCACATCGAGATGAATGCGTATGCCGCCGCGGCAGCCGAGGAACAGTGTGGGGCGGTCGGCGGACAGGCGTGGCCCGTCCGAGGCCATGAACAGATCGGCCTTGAGCGCATCGCGATTGAGATCGCAGACCTTGCCGAGATCGGGCGAGCCGATCTCCTCGCCCATCTCGACGATGAACTTGGCGTTGAATCCGAGCTTGCCGCCGCGGGCGTCGCGCACCGCGCGGAGTGCCGCCATGTTGATGCTGTGCTGGCCTTTGTTGTCGGCGGTGCCGCGGCCATAGAGCCGCGTGCCCGCAACCGTCGTGCGCCAGGGATCGCGGCCGTCGCGCCACTCGCCCTCCATGCCGTCGACGACGTCGCCATGACCGTAGATCAGCACGGTCGGCGCCGTCTCGCTCTCGTGGTGCTCGGCGAACAGAAACGGCGCCTTGCCGCTGGGAGATTCGACCATGCGGCTTTCGAAGTCGAGCGCGGCGAAAGCGGGCACCATCTCCTGTTCCAGATAGGCGCGCAGCTCGACGCTCCGGTTCGGATTCTGGCTCTCGGTCCGGTAGGCGACGCGACGGTCGAGTTCGGTGAGGAACGCGCCGGATTTGAAATCGTCACGGGCGCGGGCGATGGCATCGGCTCTGGTCATTATTTTCTTTTTTTAGGTTGCGAGACGAAGGAGCATACCCGAGACGGGTGGGCCTCCGAAAGTGGCGGGGACTTCGATAGTCTTGGGATTTCGTTCTTGCTCTCTTGAGATTGGCTTGCCAAGCGCAGCAGCACCGCCGATTTTGGCCTTGCCAAGGTCGAGTTATATGCAAGAACTTCGCCAAGTTCGAGCGCAGCTCTATCATTCGAAGAGCGCCCGGTATAGGGCGCCGGGGGACCATCATGGCCAAGCAGATCAGGCTCAACGCTTTTGCGATGAATTGCGTCGCGCACCAGTCACCGGGCCTGTGGACCCATCCGCGCGACCGCACGGCCGAATATAACCGCCTGCCCTACTGGATCGATCTCGCCAAAACGCTGGAGCGCGGCCGCTTCGATGGCCTGTTCCTGGCTGACGTGCTCGGGGTCTACGACGTCTATGGCAACAGCCCTGACGCAGCCTTGCGCAATGCAGCGCAGACGCCGTCGAACGAACCGCTGCTGCTGCTGTCGGCGATGGCGGCGGTGACGCAGAATCTCGGCTTCGGCGTCACCAGCAATCTTTCCTTCGAGCCGCCCTATCCGTTCGCGCGGCGGATGTCGACGCTGGATCATCTCACCGAGGGACGGATCGGCTGGAACGTCGTCACCGGTTATCTCGACAGCGCCGCGCGTGGAGCCGGCAAGGACAAGCAGACCGGGCATGACGACCGCTACGAGATCGCAGACGAATATATGGAGGTCGTCTACAAGCTCTGGGAAGGGAGCTGGGAGGACGACGCCGTGCTGCGCGACCGCAAGCGCGGCATCTTCACCGATCCCACAAAAATCCATCGCGTCAACCACGAGGGCGCGAACTACCGCATCAACAATACCATTCACCTCAGCGAGCCGTCGCCGCAGCGGACGCCCGTGCTGTATCAGGCCGGCACCTCGCCGCGCGGACGGCAGTTCGCGGCGAAGCATGCCGAATGCGTGTTCATGTCGGGGCCGTCGGCCAAGGTGATCGCGCCGCGCGTGTCGGCGATTCGTCAGGAGGCCGCCGCGTTCGGCCGCAATCCGGCGGAGATCCTGATGTTCTCGATGATGACGATCATCCTCGGCAACACGGAAGCCGAAGCGGCGGCCAAATATGCCGACTACCGGTCGCATATCAGTCCGGAAGGCGCGTTGGCCCTCATGTCGGGATGGACCGGCATCGACTTCTCCGGCTACGAGCTCGATCAGCAGGTGCGCCATGTCCAGAACGATGCCGGCCGCAGCGCACTCGATAACGTCACCCGCGCCGATCCCGACCGCGTCTGGACCGTGCGCGACGTCATCGAGCATGTCGGCGTCGGTGGAGCCGGTCCTGTCGTGGTCGGCACGCCGGAGATGGTCGCAGACAAGATCGAGGATTGGTTCGAGGCGACCGATGTCGACGGCCTCAACGTCGCCTTCGCGATCTCACCCGGCGATTTCGAGGACATCGCCGACATGCTGGTGCCGGAACTGACGCGGCGTGGGCGGTACAAGGCGGAATACGCGCAGGGCACGCTGCGGGAGAAGCTGTTCGGTGGCGGGCGTGCGCGGCTAGCTGCGCCGCATCCGGCGGCGGGGTATCGGGTGGGGAACGGGTAGCGCCGCCGCCTCCTCGTCATTGCGAGCGAAGCGAAGCAATCCAGAATCCCTCCGCGGAAAACAATCTGGATTGCTTCGTCGCTTCGCTCCTCGCAATGACGGCGGTTGATGTGCCTACACCGTCCCGTCCACCATCACCTCGATCAGCTTCGTCCCCGGACGGTTGAACGCCGACGACAGCGTCGCCTTCAGCTCGCGGGGATCGTTGACCTTGATCGCCTCGCAGCCGAGCGCCTTAGCCACTCCCGCAAAATCCACCGGCGGATCGACAAAATCCATGCCGACGTAATTGTCGTCGCCATGGAAGGCGAGCAGACGCTGCTTGATGATGCGGTAGCCGCCGTTGTTGGCGATGACGACATTGAGCGGCAGCTTGTGATGCGCCGCGGTCCACAGCGACTGGATCGAATACATCGCGCTGCCGTCGCCGGAGAAGCAGACCACGGGGCGATCGGGATTGGCGATGCTGGCGCCGACCGAGGCCGGCAGGCCCCAGCCGATGCCGCCGGAAGCAAGGCCGTGATAGCCGAAGCGGTCGCGGTGCGCGCGGAGTGCCGTGATCTGGCGGCTCGAGGTGAGGCCTTCGTCGACCAGGATGGCGTTGGCTGGCATGGTCTCGATCATTTGCAGCACCAGCCAGTCCGGATCGATGGGGCTGCGGTCCGTGGCCTTGCCGATCTGCTCGACCAGCGCGGTACGCCGCGCGGTCCAGTTCTTCGGCGCGAGCTCGGCGAGACGCTGCTTCGCGCGTTGTGCCAGGGCAGCGCCGCCCATCTCCTTCAGCACCGGAATCAGCGCGCGCAACGTCTCCTTCAGATCCGCCTTCAGCGCGATCTCGGCGCCGTAGTTCTTGGCAATCTCCCAGTCGACGAGGCCGACCTGCACGATGCCGAGACCATCCGGTAGCGCATCGACCTCGCTATAGACCGACATCCGCAGGGGATCGCCGCCGAGCGCGATCAGAAGATCGTAGGGTGCCAGCGTATCGCGCGCGACCTTCTGCACGCGCGCCAGCGTGCCGACGAAGCTCGGGCTCTCGGAGAGAAAGTGCGAACCGTAGGGCGTCGAGGACTGATAGGCGGCCGCCCCCAGCAGCTCGGCGAGCTCGGCGGCCTCCTTCAGCGCGTCACTCTTGACCACCTCATCCATGGTAACGATTACGGGGCGCTCGGCCTTGAGCAGGCGCGCGGCAAAAGCCTTCAGCGCCTCGTCCGACGGCTTTGTGCGCGCGTCGATGCGGGTGGAGCGGCCGAGATCGATGCCGGCCTCGCTGTTGAGGATGTCGCCGGGTAGCGAGATGAACACCGGCCCGGTCGGCGGCGTCGTCGCAACCTTGGCGGCGCGGCGAACGATGCGCGGCAGATCCTCCAGCCGCGTCACCTCGACGGCCCATTTCACCAGCGGCTCGGCCATGCGCACCAGCGGCCCATATAGCACCGGCTCCATCAAGCCGTGTCCCTGCTCCTGCTGGCCGGCGGTGAGGATCATCGGCGTGCCCGTGAACTGGGCGTTGTAGAGCGAGCCCATCGCGTTGCCGAGGCCGGGTGCGACATGGACGTTGCAGGCGACAAGCTTGCCGGAGGCGCGGCTATATCCATCCGCGATCGCCACCACCAGGCTCTCCTGCATCGCCATCACATAGGTGAGGTCGGGATGGTCCTTCAGCGCATGCATGATCGGCAGCTCGGTGGTGCCGGGATTGCCGAACAGATGCGTGATGCCCTCGTCCTTGAGCAGCGCGAGAAAGGCGGAGCGGCCGGTGATCTTGTTCTTCATGTTTCCTCCAGGCCCGCGGGCGTTGCCGCGAGGACTGAAAGCATGATGGCCGAAATCGCGGGACGCGCGCAAGGAAGTGCGATCATGGCTGCGTTGCGTGGGACGGTCTCATGTCCCGGACGCGGCGCAACGTGCAACGTTGCGACGCAGAGCCGGGATCCATATTTGCGCCGAGTTCGCTGAGGCATGGGCCCCGGCTCAGCAGCGCGGCACTTCGCGCCGCACTGCGTCCGGGGCACGAGAGTGGATTGCGCTACATCTCCTCGCGCCCCAGATCGAACGGATCTTCGCCGCTGGCTCGCTTTTTCTTTTTCGAGCGCTGCCAGACCACGCCCGGAAAACCCGTCAGCGGCACCAGCGGCTCGCCGGTATAGGCCCATTCCTGAAGCTCTTCGATTGCGATGTGATAGAGCGGCTGGCGGCCGGTGCGCTCCTTGAACAGCGCGCGGGGAATGTTGACCATGTGCGGGCCGCGTGGGCGCTCGTACGTGATCGGCGTGCCGCAATGCGTGCAGAAGCTGCGCGCGGTCTTGGTCGCCCTGTCCTCGTAGCGGCTGAGCGCGGTTTTCCCCGAAATGATGCGAAACCGCTTCTTCCAGCTGCCGACATAGGTCGCATAGGCAGCGCCGTGGGCGCGACGACTGGCGGCGGAATGATCGTGCCAGGCCCAGCGTGCGGGGACGTCGATCTCGAAGGTGACCTTGCCGCAGAGGCATTGGCCGGTGGCAATACCTGCGGCGACTGCGGCTTTGGCCATGGTGCTTCCCTCATCGTCTTTGCGAGCGCAGCGAAGCAATCCAGACTGTCTCTGCGGAAAGATTCTTGATTGCTTCGCGGCGCTCCGCAATGACGAGATTGGGGCAACTGCATCGCTCTTTCAATGGGCCTTCCAGATAGCTGACACGCCTTCGCATTCTCGCGGCGCGCTTCGCCCGAGCTTTAAGGTTTCGTTCGCGCGCTCTGAGGCCAAAGGGCGCAGGGAAGGCCGGGCGCCGGCGGCACCCGTTGGTCCGTGCGCGACAAGAGTGCACACGGGGTGGACCGATGGGGTGGCCGATCGCCCGGCCTTCCCTGCGCGGATGGTTTTAACGGTGTCCTTCGTGCTCTCCCCGGGGAGCGATGCACTATTGCCCCCGTCGCCCTGCGGATGACTGATGCGCACGCCCGGTCGGGCCGCCACATCACTGCTGGGACTTGACGCACAGACCCCGGGCGTCAGGACCACACGACTTCTCCGTCCGCGGACGGTCCCGCCTGATCGTCAAGGGCTTGCGTGTGCTCACCCCCGACAATCGACCAGCCCGCTCTCCAGCGCCGTGTCGTACCGCGTCGCGTGAGGACTCACGGTTGCCCGCCCTGTCATCACGCCGCCCGCGCCGACGCTGCCGCGTCCACCGCCACCCGGCCCGCATGTCGTGACGATCGCGAACGCCCCTTTGGCAGGGCCAGGATGAGCGTCGTACGCCATAAATCCGAAATTCGGAAAAGTGAAATCTTTTTGCGCGGAGGGCTTGACCGGGTGTTTTGCCCGACGCCTCGCGGGTGCAGGCCGCGCGCGGCGAGAGGGCTTGGGCAGCCCGCAGCTACACCGTCATTGCGAGCGCAGCGGTAACTGCCCAGGTCCGTTTGCTCGGTTAGGCGACGCTGAGTTTGTGGATGAGTTGTGTGGGGCATCGGGACAATGTTTCGAGCATGTTCCATCCGCGC
>NZ_JADPJJ010000063.1:0-60240 GCF_023073375.1 Bradyrhizobium sp. 197
TGGTCGGCATCACGGCGCGCCCAAGCATGGAGACGCGCTGCTGGCCGGTCTGATCCGGTGCAAGCGCTGCGGCCGCAAGCTCACACTCCGGTACTCAGGTGTGTTTCGGCGTGGGGTCTCAGCCATGATCGGCGTGGGGGTCCCATCATCTGAATTCAATGAAATCAAGGGCCTGAAGGGGTCCCGACGACGCCGATGGGGTCAATTTTCGATCAGCATTCACAGTCCACCTCTTGCTTAAACAATAAGCTGACGAGATGATTGCCCGTGCCGATGCAGGGGTGCCGTAAAGACAGTCGGCCCGGGGCTTCGCGCCAAGGGGCGGAGCG
The DNA here is from genome assembly GCF_023073375.1 of Bradyrhizobium sp. 197. Lineage (NCBI taxonomy): Bacteria > Pseudomonadati > Pseudomonadota > Alphaproteobacteria > Hyphomicrobiales > Nitrobacteraceae > Bradyrhizobium > Bradyrhizobium sp. 197. The sequence continues at coordinate 330 of NZ_JADPJJ010000063.1, forward strand.
GGTTGCCTACCCAAGACAGGCTTCCGCCGTTGGCCGATTGCAGAGCCACTTGCTGCTCCCCTGTTGCAGAGCTTCGAGTTGAGCAAATCGAACGTCATGCCGGTCGCAACCGTCGGCTCAGGCAATCCACCGTAACAGCACCAGAACGGCAGTCACGGTGATCGCGCCGCCGATCCGCGTGGCGATCTGGGCGAACGGCATCAGCTCCATGCGCTCTGCCGCGGTCAGGATGGCGACGTCGCCGGTGCCGCCCTGGCCGGAATGACAGGCGTTCACGATCGCGGTCTCGATAGGATACAAGTTCATCAGCCGGCCGATGATGGCGCCTGTGGCCATCAGCGTAAAGACGGTCGCGACGATGGTGACGACATTGGCGACCGTGAAGGCGGCCATCAGCTTCTCCCACGGCGTCAGCGAGACGCCGATCGCGAACAGCAAGGGATAGGTCATGCCGATCCGGACAAACCGGTAGACGACCAGCCCGCCCGACTGCAACCGCGGCGATACCGCGCTGACGAGCTTGGCAGCGACCGCGAGGAACAACATCGCAACCGGTGCCGGCAGGCCGATCAGATGAAACAGCATCACGCCCATGAGATAGAGCACGATCGCGGTCAGTCCGGCCGCGGCAATCGCCGTGATGTCGGATGAGGATGTCGTGTCCTCCGGCGGCTCCATGGCAGCCAGATCGAGCGCGTCATCGCCCGGCGGCTGGAGCCGCCCGTTGCCGGTGAGGTGCGGGTATTTCTTGCCGACATAGTTGAGCATGCCGGAGAACAGGATCGCGGTGAGGCTGCCCAGCATCACCGGCGGAAGCACCTGGGCGAAGAAGTCGCCCTGCGGCTGACCGAGGATGGCCGCATAGCCGATCGAGAGCGGGATCGCGCCCTCGCCGACACCGCCCGCCATGATCGGCACCACGATGAAGAAGAAGGTCTTGTAGGCGCCAAGTCCGAGCATCATGCCGACTGCCGTTCCGACGGCCGCCGCCGCGATCGAGCCGACGCCGAGCGGCACGAAGATCTTGAGAAAACCCTTGACCAGGACGTTGCGGTCCATCCCCAGGATGCTGCCGACGATGATGGCGGCGATGTAAACATAGAGGAAATTCGTGAACTTGGTGAAGTCGATGATCGACTTCTCGATCGGCGCCGGGATCAGGTGGTAATAGACCAGTGCGGACGGAATGAAGGTCGCAAAGATCGCCGCCGCGCCGATGTTGCGCAGGATCGGCAATCGCCTGCCGATCTCGGCGCAGGTAAAGCCGCCGAGAACCAGCACCGCAATCATGGTCGGCGCGTCAGGCTTGATCTGGCCCTGCAGCGTCAGAATGGCGAGGAGCACGACGAGGATCGCGTAGATCGGCAGGGAGATGATGCCGATCTTGTAATCCATCAAGCGCCACCAGCCATTTGGCCAGAACGATGTGGAACCAGACATGATCGCGGGCTCGCGATAGGTCGCGGTGTTGGCCTGAATGGCGTCTGACATGGCGTTCTCCCGTTCCATCAACTCTATTTTTTCTTCTGTACAGCTTCCCGTGCCGCGAGCCGAAAGGCCCGGTTACTACGGCTCAAGATGACCGACTGAGGGGCATCTCCCCCGGCATCTTCTGCAGCACGGTCCGCGTATGAATTCGCCGGCAGCATTGGAGCATCGTTCGCGGACGGTCGGAGACTTCGACCGTCCGCTGTTTGCTGGGGCTAGTCGCCTACCATTTGTAACGAACGCCGGTCACGACCTCGTCGGCCGACGTGTGCAGATGGGCCTGGCTCGCGCTGTATCCGCCCGTCGTCTTCAGATGATCGCCGGCAATGTAGACGTCGATGTTCGGGATCGGGTGGTACATGAACGAGGCGTAGGTGGTCATGCGCGTGCCGGTCCCGGTCGCGACCCCGCCCGTCGCATCCTTGAACGGCACCAGCGTATAGCCGGCGCCACTGATCGCGGCATTGTGGGCAAAGAAGTCCTGCCAACCGATTTCGGCGTCGTACAATTTCGAGGGGGTGACCTTTGCCGAGACGGTTACGACGTCGTCGTTGCGCGTGCCGAGTATCGCGCCCTGGTCGGCCGTGTAGCGGATGTAACCTGCATTCAGGCGAAGCAGGCCGCCGTCCCAATTGCCACCGGCGCCCCACGACTGGTGGGTGTGACCGACATTGGTTGTGCCGATCGTCGGGATCTCGAGCACGTTGGACTCGGTGTAGAAGCCCGACACGTGGAACTGTCCGGCATTGTAGCCGGCCGCCACAGCAGCGCTGCTGCCCTTGTCGAGACCTGCGCCGGGAATCGGCCCGCTGCCATTCGGCCCGCCCGGACCGTTGCCGTCGCCGAAATTATAGGCTGCGCCGAGATAAAGGCCGTTGTCGAACACCTTTTTCCAGACAAGGCCCTGATCGTATCTGGTGTCGCCCTGGCCGCCGGCACCGTTGCCGCCGCTGGTGTAGAAGATGAGCTGCTTGAAGTTGTTGACGTTGGTGAAGCCGCCTTCGTTGGTGCTGAGCGCAGAGGCACCGTAGGGATCACCCCAGATGTTGGCGACGTCGCGCGGCAGCGTGTTCTGACGACCGACGCTGAACTTGCCGAGCGTCGGGCTTTCGAAGCCGACCCACGCGTCGCGATTGAACAAGACGCCGGGCGTGTCCATGTTGCCGCTGGGCAGCTCGAATTCGCTTTCCATCCGCGCCAGCAGATTGAAACCGTATTCGGGGAAGACCGTCTGAGTGATGAAGATGCCCCAGCGGTTGCCGCTGAACCACGACGTGTTGAGGCCGACCGTCGAACGCCCGGCCTTGTCGACGTTCGTCACATAGCCCAGCGTTGGCTCGATGACGCCGTAAAGCAGCACGTCTGTGTTCTGGGTTTCGATGATGTGCACGGGCTGGCCGGTCTTGAAACTCTCCCAGGGACCAGCCTTGGTCGGGATCGGCCCGGCGGCTGGCGGCGGCGCTTCCGCCCTCGCTTCCTCCTTCTTCTCGACCTGCTTCAGCCGGTCGTTCAGCGCCTTGACCTTGGTCTTCTGCTCTTCCATGTCCGACAGGCGCTTGTTCAGCGCCCTTATCTCGGCCTTCAACTCGCTGAGGTCGTCCGCTTTCGCGGGCACCGTCGCAAGCCCGATCGCGGAGATGGCCGCCCCGATCAGCGCATAGCGGGCAATCGGGCTCAGGTCCGTCTTGTGGTGATCCAGCCTGGCTCTGCCGGACAGCCAGTGTTGGCGCAGTTGCGTCGTCAATTTCATGTCGCCCCCCCAAAGAGATTTTGTAAGCGGGGGAAAATTGGCGGTGACTGCTGTCAAAACCCTGTCATCTGGCGCGGGACGAAGAATGCCTGCGCGACAGATCTTCACCGTTGCAACTTCGTCACATGTATGCCGGCCTATGCGCCCCTTCGCACATGCACAATCAGAGCCGGCGAATTAGCCGAAAACGCCCGTGCGGATACGGCCACTGAGGCCGGGCCCTTGACCGCATCACTGATCCTGAAATACTCGTCCAGCCAATAACGAGCGCCAACCGCAATGGCGCCCCGGGCAATGACAAGCTCGGCACTCAAGCCGACCGACATACCGGACCATGTGAAAGATCAGCATCGGGCGACACCTGTGCCGGTCTCTGAGACACGTTTTTCCTGGGGGGATACGGCCTATGCACAACTTGTCATGCGCGCGCTTCTGATCGAAGACACAATCGATCTGGGCGCGGCGATCGCGGCGCGCCTTCGCGGCCAGGGTCATGCGGTCGAATGGCTGACCGATGGCGGCCTCGCCTCGCAGCGCGTTCAGGAAGATCCGTTCGATCTCATTATTCTCGATCTCACCTTGCCCGGCATGGACGGCGCCGACGTGCTCAAGCTTTTGCGCGGCCGGCGGATCAACACGCCGGTGCTTGTCATCACCGCGCGCAGCGAGATCGGCGACAAGATCGACCTGCTCGACATCGGCGCTGACGATTACCTGGTCAAGCCGTTCGACCTTCGCGAGCTCGAGGCGCGGATGCGAGCGGTGGTACGCCGGCACAGCGGCACACCGACCAGCCGGATCGAACTCGGCGACATCACGATCGACATCGCCGCGCAGTCGATCATTGCCGCCGGCCGCAAGGTCGAGCTGACGCGGCGCGAATTCCGCCTGTTGGAGTTGCTTGCGCTGAACGTCGGACAGGTTGTCCCGCGCGAGCGCCTGATGGACCAATTGTTCGGATATGAGAATGCCGTCAACCCGAACGCGCTCGAGCTCTACATCTCCCGGATCCGGCGGCGGCTGAAATCTTCCTCGCTCCGGATCGACACGGTATGGGGAACCGGCTATGTCGCGATGATCGACGATGCGCAGCCGTCAAAAGTCAATTAAGCGGGACATCGTTTTCGGAGCGATCTCGCTGCTCGCCGTTCTCGGCGTCGGGCTGTTCTTCTACATCCGCAACTTCTCGTTCGAGGCCGCCGACACCGCCTTCGACCGCGTACTTGCGGCCGCGGCACTTTCGATTGCGGACAACATCCGGGTCGACGACGGGCATCTCACCTTGGAGCTGCCGCTCGCTTCGCTGGAGATCCTGGGTGCATCGCGCGAGACCCGGGCGTTCTATGCGGTGCGGGCGCCCGACCACTCATTGATCACCGGCTACCCCAACCTGCCCGAACCGACGCCGACACGTGATCACAAACCGCATTTCGAGGACGCTATCTATACCGACGATCCCGTGAGGATTGGCAGCGTCCAGCGTTACATCGACTTTGGCGAGAAGTCCGGCTGGGTCAGCATCACGGTCGCGGAGACACGGGAGGCCCGTACGGAGCTTGCCGCCCTCATCGTGAAGAATTCACTCGCGCCGATGGCGTTGGCGGGTCTCGTGATCTGCCTCTTGATCTCGACTGGCCTGAAGCGAGCCTGGGCGCCGCTGGTCGCGCTCGAGAGCGAGCTGATCGGGCGATCGCCAACCGACCTCAACCCGATTCAGACATCGGTGCCGCGTGAGGTGAGCTCGCTGGTGTCGAGCCTGAACATCTTCATGCAGCGGCTCGACGGCGTCCTCAGCACCTTGCGCCGGGTCGCCGTGGATACCACGCACGAGGTGCGGACGCCGCTCGCCTCGATCCGAGCGCTCGCCGAAGTCGCTGCATCCGAGCGGGATGCGAGTGTCGTGCACAGCTATGTGCATCGTATTCATGCCAACGCAGTCGATGCCACACGAATTGTCAATCAGCTGCTGGCGGAAGCGGCCATCGCCCATCATATCGAGACCTCGGCCAATCCTGCTTGCGATTTTCTCGAACTCTACATGCAGGCGGTCGAGCGGCTTCCGAGCGGCGGCATGCGGCGCTGCCGGCTCGCCGATCTTTCGACGGCGCACGAGGACTTCCTGGTTCGCGGCGCGCCGCTAGCGTTCCGCGAGCTGATCGACAATCTGCTCGACAACGCGCTGAAATACGCCCCGGAGGGCATGATCGACGTCGATCTGCGCACGTCGACCGATGGATCGACCATTGAGTTCGAGGTAGCCGACCGCGGTCCCGGTATTCCCGATGACGAGAAGCCGATCGTGCTCGAACGCTTTCGCCGCGGCTCGAGCAGCGCGAGCGCCGCCGGGACCGGTCTCGGGCTCAACATCGCCAAGAGTGCCGCCGCTGCCGCCGGTGGCGATCTGTGCCTGCTCGACCGCCCGGGAGGCGGGCTCGTCGTCAAAGTAACCCTGCCCAGGACATCATGATGACTTGTCGTTCGGGACGCGTGCTATTGCGCAGCCCATGGTCGTTCGGACTGGCCGTGGTGCTTCTCCTCGCCCATTCACAGGGCTTTGCCGACCAGTCAAAATCCACGCACGAGCTGATCGTCTTTTCCGCGCCCTCGCCGGCCTCCGGTACGCTGCTCATTCACGGAACGGCAGACGTCGTGGCGATGGGTCCGGTCATTGAAGGCTTTCAAAAGGCGCACCCTGAAATCGAGGTTCGCTATCGCCTGTACGAGACCGTCCCGCTCTATCAGGAGGCCCTGACCGCAACCGACGATAAGCCCGCCGCCGACCTTCTGATCAGCTCGGCGATGGACCTCCAGGTCAAGCTTGCCAATGACGGACACATCCAGAAGGTTTCGGTCTCCGCCGCCGGGCTGCCGGACTGGGCCATTTGGCGGGACGAAATCTTCGGATTCACGCTCGAACCGGCCGTCATTGTCTACAACAAGGATGCGATCGAGCGCACCGAGGTGCCGAAGTCGCATCAGGATCTGATCCGGCTCCTGGAGGTTTCGCCGGAACGATTTCGCCGAAAGATCGCGACCTACGACATCGAGGTCAGCGGCGTCGGCTACCTGTTCGCGACCACCGAGTCCATGCTTTCGGCGAATTTCTGGCGCCTTGCGCACGCCCTCGGCGTCGCTGAGGCGCGGCTCTACTGCTGTACGCAGGATATGCTGGATTCGCTCGGCCGCGGCGATGCCGTGATCGCTTACGACGTGCTGGGCTCCTATGCGCTGCGCCAGGCGGAGGTGCAGCGAAACCTCGGTATCGTGCTGCCGGAGGACTATGTCGTGGCCGTGTCCCGCACCATCGTGATCCCGCGCAAGGCACGACATGCGGCTCTTGCCCGGACATTCGTCGAATATGCGCTCTCCGAAGCTGGCCAGACTGTGGTGTCAGATGCATTCGGTCTTTCAATTGCCGGCCTGGGCGCAGACCGCGAGCAGATGAAAGCTCGGTACCTCGCGGAAAAACCCGGCGTGCTCAATTTTCCGACGCTGGGGCTTCCGGCGCTGACCTATCTGGATGCTGTCAAGCGCGAGCAGTTCGTCAAGACCTGGCAGCGGATCGTATCACCGCAGAGCGGCGTGCCTTGACGCCGCTCTGCCTCGCGATGTTGCTCGCGGTGGCGAAGTGAAGCTGCAACAGCTCGTTCTTTCCAAGCTTCGAGTTCAGAAGTCGAAGGTCATACCAGTCGTGACCGCTTCGGCCTTGTTGCCGGAAACCACGTTGTTGTTGGCGTCGCGTCCGCAGACGGCGTAGCCGTGCCCACTGGCGCCGAGGCAGTAATGCGCGCCCGGTCCGTTGCGCAGATAGCTGCCCACCATGTACCAGCTCACGAACGGGCTGAAGTGGTACTTCACGCCAATCGCATACTGGTCGGCACTGGAGTCGACGGTGTTGAGCGCGAAGTCGGCGGCGCCCGCCGGGGCCGAGACCGGGACCCCGCCGACGGGATAGGCGTTGAGGACGCCTGTGCCCGGCGAGCCGGGCGAGGCATTGGCGTGGGCCCACGATGCGCTCACGTCCCATTTGTCGACCGTCTGGGTCGCGCTCAGGAAGTAGCCGTCGCGCGAACGCTCGTTGAAGGCGGCAATCGTATTCTGGCGGCGCATGATCTCGTAGATTCCGTAGAGCTGGAGGCTGCCGATCACGTCGTTGAACTTGTAGCCCCCGCCGACCTTTGCGGCCCATTCGTTTGCGATGCCGACCGCGCCCGCCGGAACGGTGAGAACGCCGCCATTGCTCAGAGCCGTCACCGCCTCGTCGCCGGTTCGATTGGTGCCTTCGTGAAGCTCGTAGGCGGCGATGCCCGTGAACCCACCGTTGTTGTAGGTTAGCGATGCGCTGTATAGATTGCCGTAGGAGCCGTCGGTGCAGCCTTCCGGCGCCGATGTGAGCGGGAAGCCGGAGCCACTGCCGCGGGACGACGTGGCCGGGCAGTTGAAATCGCCTAGCGCGTAGTCACTGTTGTCCTTTGCGGTGTTCTGTCCCGGCGAGATCATGACGGACGCCTGGAAACCGTTCCACACCGGCGATTCATACCATATCGCATGCGAGGCGCGCCAATCGAACTCGGCGCGGAGATCGCCGCCGGTGTTGCCCATGATCGAGTTGTAATCGCCAAGCATCGCCGAGAACGGATCGTCGCTTTCTTGTAGGGCGTGTCCGCCTTGCCGGCCTTGATGGTGCCCCAGGGGCTTTCCATGCCGAGGAAGCTGTCGCGGGTGCCGAACGCCGCGCGCTCGGTCGGAACGGCCGCGACTTCCACAAGGGATTCGAACTGCGCGATGGCCGCCCATCCCGGGTAGCCATAGGAATCGAGGTTGTGGCGCGCGCGAACTCCGAAATAAGTGAGATTGCTGGAGACACCAAACTTGGTGCCCTGGTCGTAGACGCCGGAATTGAAGATGTCACCCGAGAGATCGACATGGCCGTAGAGTGTCACGGTCGTGTTGTCGATGAATGGATTGGCGCCGGGCGCCTTGCTGTAGAGCGGAGCGCCGCCGATGCTGACAATGGTGTGCTCCGGTACCGGCGCCGGCGATGAGGCGACAGCCGCGTGAAGAACGGGATTGCCCTTGGGCGAGGCTGTTGCAGCGACCGCGACCGCAGCTTTCGGCTCATGGATGTGATTGACGCGTTCGCGAAGCTGCGCGTTCTCTTTCGCGAGCTTTGCGTTATTGCGCTCTAGCGCGTCAAGGCGCGCGACGACGTCATCAAGTGTTGCTGCTCGCGATGGTTGATTGAGAGCCGTTGCGCACAGGGCCGCGAAGCCTGTTCCAAGCAGGAAGGCCTTCCTCATTTCGTTTCCACTCTATGCCGCGGGCCGTCTGCCGCGCCCGGGATAAAGCGGAGCCTATTGTATGCCAGATGCCACATACAATATTCGCGATGGGGCCGCCTGCGCTTTCCCGCGGTGTGTGTCTAAATCGCAACTATTCCTGACAAAACATGTCGCGCGGCGATCCGCCGCATCGCGCTGTGCCCCAACATTCTAGGTCAAAAGATGAACAGCTTCCGCGACTTGGGTCAGTCGCCCCACGGCGTTTCGCCGCGCGCGAGACGGCTGGCGATGTCGGTCTGAAACACGGGCGGTCCGAACGCGAACCACTCCTCGCCAATCTGGTAGACGAGCAGCCGTCTGTTTTCCGCGCAGAATCGCGTCAGCCAATCCAGCGCCTTCTGCTTTGGCTGCTCACCGACAGGCACCACGACGTCAACAGGCAGGCCTCGCCAGAAGAAATTGGCAGCCAGCATGATCATGCTGGATTGATCCGGCCGCACCCAATTCGGCAGCGGGCTCGATTCGATCAGCCAGCCGCAGACGAATTCGCGGCAGGGATGCTGTGGGCGCTCGGGATAGAGTGAGCATCGGTATGCGACGCTGAACGGGCAGGGTTGCCCTTGCCCACCTTGTGACCGCGCACCTCGATCTGCAGCCAGCCATCGCAGCAGGCCGTGCAGCTTCCGCAAACTCTGGCGGCCGGCTGGCTCAAGGGTTAAGCCAATACGCCTGGATTGATCGCATCCCAATCGGTCCTCAGCCAAACCTGCTTCAATAAGCCAGCCAAGTCGCGGGCCCGCGCCGCGAAGACAAGCGCGCCTGACCATGCACTCCGAATGGATTTGGGTACATGTTGCGGGGGTCGCAGAGCTGGCAGCCATTTGGACCCCAAGGCTGTGTCGCGGCAATGCCGCACAGCGGCAGCGCCATTCGCTCCGCTACGTGGGGAGGCACGGGTTGCTGGCCGCTGTCACAATAACGCGCGCTTGCGGAATTGTCGCACAGCAGCACAAGCGCGAGCCCAATAAGCACGGATTTCATGTCATTTCTCCGGAGCATCATTCTAACACAGCCGAGGCGTTTTCAGAATGACCGCGTCTTCAAACTGAACTAGTCGAGCGCCTATTGTCCGGATGACGGCCGGGTCACTGCGGAATAAGAAACGGGCACGCGACGATGAAGATCGCAAGCACGGCCGATGCGAGTGGTCGGCTCCAGTTAAAGCCTCCCTCGCTAACCGGCTTGTCGAGGAAATCGCCCACCGGTGCGCCAAGGCGGACGCGTCAGGATGAAGGCGCAGAACAACGCAACGCGCGATACGTTTGCCGAATAACAAAGCACCGTCCCCACGGCGAGCGCAGCCAGGAAAATCAGCGTCGCCGTTATAACCCATCTTCCCGGTGTTGGCGGCCCAATCGCCGAGCGCCGTACCAAGTGTCTGGGAAAAACTAATAGCAGCCCAGTAGAAGTCCTCGACCCTCGGCGTGCTGACGATATCAACTGCGGTCGTGCCTTCGCTTGCGTACCAGAGCGCAAGAATCAGGAGCAGACACGCGATCAACAGCGTCGACCCACCCGTTTAACCGATGCCGAGCAAACGGTCGGCCAAATCGGCCATCGTGGTGCCAAAGGTGGTCGAAGCAATTGATCGTCGCCCAGTAGAGTAAGGGCTGGAACCTCCGGGCCGCCATCTGCACGATAATCAATGCGGCGAGCAGAGCGAAGAACAGGCCGGTGCCAGCGACGTGGCCATCCTTGCCACCGTGTCGTGCGATGCGCTTTCCCTTGGCATCCCACGCGTGATTCTCGCGGTCGACGACATCGTCGCGGCGGCAATCCGAGCAGGTCAGACAGGCCGTGATTGCGAATTGGGATTTTGAAGATGCCCAAAGCTCACTCATCCTCCTTCGCCTCCTTGATTGAGCAGGATCATTTCTCCGATGAGAACTAGCTGCGACTTAGCAGCCCGCCCGTTCCAGCGCCCCTTGGGCTTCTCTACTCGCCCGCGTCCCTGCTGGGTAATGCATCCGGATCGCCGGCAATGGGCAGCCGAACCGTGACACGCAGACCCGACCGGCCGGCGCCCGCGATGTTCTCAAGCGCGATTCCGCCGCCCAGGCTGCCGACAATGCGCTTCACGATGGACAAGCCAAGGCCGGTTCCTTCTCCCTCCGGGCGAGACCCCCGGAAAAACGGATCGAAGATTTGATCCATGTCGCCGGAAGCAATGCCGGGGCCGGTATCCTCAACCTGCAGGATCGCCACGTCGTCCTGTCGATAGATCCCGATATCGATCGTTCCGCCCCGGGGCGTGAAACGAAGCGCGTTATCGAGCAAATTGCGGATGATCGCCGCGAGCATCACCGGCTCGCTGCGCACCGTGAGAGGTTCGACAAGCACGAAGCCGAGATCGATGCCGCGGTCAAGCGCCTCCTGCAGCAGATCGGCCACGACCTCTTTCGCCACACAGTCTAGCGCTGCAAGCGGCATTTCGGCAGGGTCGGAGGGGGAAGCCTCATGCCGCGCCAGCGCGAGCAATTGCTCAAGGAGATGCTTGGTGCGATGCATACCGTGCTTGAGTGCGGCAACGCGCTCCCGCGCGACCTCGGGGAGCGCGACCGAATCAAGGTTTTCCGCCTGCAGGCTGAGCGCGGTGATCGGTGTGCGCAGCTCATGCGCTGCGTCGGCAACGAAGCGCCGGCGCTGTTCCATCAAGAGCCGCATACGCGCCAACAGTCCGTTGATCGAGGTGATGAACGGATGCAGCTCGCTAGGCGTCCCCTTAAGCGGCAGCGGAGTCATGTCATCGGCTCGCCTTGAATCGAGATCTCCGGCCAGCTGGATTATCGGGCGGAGCGAGTGCGCAATGACAAGCGCGGTGACCAGCATCAGGCAGGGAATCAGCGCGGCGATCGGAAGCAGCGTACGAAACGCCACATCGCGCGCGGTTTCGTCTCGAACAGTGGTCGGCTGCGCCACGGCGAACCGACTGCCGTCGGATCGCGTTCGCAGTAGCACCCGGACTGGTTGTTTCTTCCACGTCGCGACCTGCAGACCATCGGGCAGGTTGAAGAGCTGGCGATCCTCTGCCAAGCCTCGCGGCGTCTTTCCCAACTCGACGAGCCAGACCTCTGTGTCTTCCTCGACGCCGTGAAGAGGCTGGCCGCCGCTGAAACCGGCATTTTGGGCCAGGCTCGCAAGTTGGATCAGGATCGAGTCCTGCAGTTCGATGGCCTCGCCGAACGCCCAGCTATAGGCGAACATTCCGCCGATTGCACCGCTCACCAGTATGATTGCGGTCAGGCCGACGAACAGGCGCGCGCGCAGGGACCTGATCATGATGAGCGGTCCACCATCCAGCCGACTCCGCGCACGTTGCGGATCGCTGCGGCTCCGAGCTTCTTGCGGATGGTGTGGATGAGGTATTCAATGGCATTGCTCTCGACCTCTTCATTCCAACCGTAAATCTGCCGTTCGAGCTCGCTGCGCGACAGGACTCTGCCCGGCCGCGCAAGCAGCGCCTGCAGCAAAGCGAACTCGCGCGCGGTCAGCAGCGCGATCTGGTCGACAAACGACGCCTGCCGCGTTGCCGGGTCAAGGTTAAGCTTGCCGTTGCTCAAGAGCGGCGGGGAGCCGCTGCCCTCGCGGCGGAGCACCGCGCGCATCCGCGCCAGCAGTTCGCGAATTTCGAACGGTTTCACCAGATAGTCGTCCGCGCCGAGATCGAGGCCGTCGATCCGGTCGTCGACCGCATCCCGCGCGGTTACGATGATCACAGGGAGTTTCCGGCCCAGTGTGCGCAGGCGCCGAAGCACCTCGCGGCCGTCCGCCTTCGGCAGCCCAAGATCGAGCAGGCCCAACTCGTAAGATTCATTCTCCGCCGCGTGGACCGCCGTCTCGCCATCGGTGACCCAATCGACCGCATAGGCAGCGTCCTTGAGCGCCTGCTCGATGGCTGTGCCGATCATTCTGTCGTCCTCGATCAGCAGTCCTCACTCGGGAGTCCAGAATCGGACCTGCCTAATTCTTGTGCTTCAGACTTAGCGCAGACTTAGGCCGGGTCCGCCCGCAAGTTGACAAAAAAGTTAGCGTCGGCGCTGCAGGAAACTCCTCGTCCTAAGGCGCGCCTAAGTTGGCCGTGGCCAAACTTCCGACGTCGCTTGAGTGCAACTGGACTCGGGAGAGCCACATGTCCATGGCCGGGGAACTGCGCTTATCGCCGATGCTGAACAAGGTTCCGGAGGTCACGCTCATCTTCTGGACTATCAAAATCCTCTCGACCACCGTCGGTGAGACCGGCGCAGACTATCTCGCCGTGCATGTTGGTCTCGGCGCAACCCTGACCATGGCCTGCATGGCAAGTCTCCTGATCGCTGCGCTTGTCTTGCAGCTGCGCGCACGCCGCTATATTCCCTGGATCTATTGGCTCACCGTGGTTCTGGTCAGTATTGTCGGAACCCAAATTACAGACCTCATGAGCGACAAGCTCGAGATCAGCCTTTACGTAAGCACGGCGGTCTTCGCCTGTGCGCTCGCCGGAACCTTCGCGATCTGGTACCGCGTCGAGAACACGCTCTCGATCCGCACCATCGTGACCACCCGCCGCGAGCTGTTTTACTGGACAGCCATTCTCTTCACCTTTGCGCTCGGCACCGCGGCGGGCGACCTCGCTACCGAGGCGCTCGGGCTCGGTTTCCAGCTCGGCGTTCTCGCGTTCGGCGTGCTGATCGCGTTTATCGCCGTTTTCTACTCGCTCGGTGTCAACCCGGTACTGACCTTCTGGCTTGCTTACATTCTGACGCGCCCACTCGGCGCGTCGCTCGGTGACCTGCTGTCGCAGTCGCGTCATTACGGCGGATTCGGTCTCGGCACGATCCAGACCAGCCTGGTATTCCTGACCGTGATCATCGCGCTGGTCGCCTGGGTGACCTTCGAGGGGGATCGCAGCAAAGGTGTCCATCCGGCGGAGTTATCTTGAGCTTTTACCCAAGAGCCCGCGTGGATGGGGCACGGGGCGAGCCGTGAGGAGATTGTTCATGAAAAGAGTTCTTCTGGCAGCAGTGGCCGGCCTGCTCACGTGGGCCATTGGCGAGCCTATTCCTCCAGGCGGCGCCGCTTCGTTCCTGCCGACGGCCGAAGCCGGCGTATCCTCAAAGCTCGGTGACCTGTCGCCGTTCCGCAGCGTCGTGGTCGATGTTTCCGGGCTGATCGACAAGGGCGACCTCGCCGGCGCCAAGAACCGGATCAAGGATCTCGAGACGCAATGGGACGATGCGGAAGCTGCGCTAAAGCCGCGCGCCGCCGCCGACTGGCACACGCTCGACAAGGCGATCGACCGTGCGCTCGAGGCGTTGCAGGCAGCGTCGCCCGATACGACCAAATGCAAGCAGACGATCACTGACCTGCTGTCCGTCATGGACTCGGTCGGAAACAACTGAGGACGGCTGCGATGCTCTTTCGGCTGCGGCGCACAAGTGTTCCGGTGATGTTGCGGCAAGCGAGCCGCGATGCGATCTCCAGAACGCGATTTGCTGCTGTTGCCGAGCGGCAGAATTGCAGAAAATACATATTTTGTAGAGCGATCTTCTCGCGCGTCCGGCGTTGAGGCTCGACAAAAGAGTGCGCTTACAAGGCAAAACCAAAACCGTGGACGTTTGCTGGAGGTACAATGCCGAACGAAGACAATTTCGTGAGCAAGATCCCTGAGGTGACGCTCGGCTTCTGGGTGATCAAGATCCTCGCCACGACGCTCGGCGAAACGGGCGGAGATACTGTGACAATGAGCTGGCTGCACGCCGACCAGAATGCCCATAACGGGGGCTATTTGATTGGCACTGGCATATTCCTTGCCGTGTTTGTTGCGGCGGTGATCGCTCAAATCTCGACGAGAAGGTTCAACGCCTGGATTTACTGGATCGCCATCGTGGCCTCCACGACGGTGGGCACCGCCATGGCTGACTTTTTCGATCGCTCTTTGGGCATCGGCTACACAGGAGGCTCGTTGATTTTGTTGGCCTGCGTCTTGTGCTCGCTCGGGGCCTGGTACCTCACTCTCGGTTCGATAAACGTTCAGACGGTTGCAACGCCGAAAGTGGAAATCTTCTATTGGGTGACGATCACATTTTCGCAGACTCTCGGTACCGCTCTCGGAGACTGGACCGCGGACAGTACCGGATTGGGATATGACGGAGGCGCGCTCGTGTTCTGTGCAGGACTGATCATGCTGGCAGCTCTGTACTATTGGACGACAATCTCGCACGTGTTCCTGTTCTGGGCGGCTTTCATCTTGACGCGGCCGCTCGGTGCCACGGTCGGCGACTTTCTGGACAAGCCAAGGAGCCACGGCGGGCTGGCGCTCAGCCGTCCTCTCGCATCTGGGGTGATCTTCGCCACCATCGTCGTGCTTATCTTGGTCTTGCCGCAGAGACCGGGACGGCATCCCGGATCCAGCGTCGCAACACAGGCCCAGTGATGCTCAGATGGAGTGCTCGCCTTCTGGCGAGGACGTTCGCATTCCATACCCCGAGCAGATCGTTTGGCAGAGGATGTCGTTCAGTGCGCGTTCTGTTGGGTTGGCTAGGTGCTACAGTGCTGGTCCTGCTGGCGCGGCCGGCGGTCGCGGGTCCTCCCTTCGTGTCCGACGATCCCGAACCGACCGAATATCATCACTTCGAGATATACACATTCAACAGCGGGACGAATACACGCGACGGCGTAGATGGCGGGGCGGGCATAGATTTTAACTACGGTGCAGCGCCTGACCTTCAGCTCACAGCGACCTTGCCCGCGGGCTTCAGTCAATCTGCGGCCGGCGGCACTCATTTGGGGTTGAGCAACATAGAGCTTGCCGCAAAATACCGATTTCTGCATCAGGACAACCTCGGTCTGGACGTCGCCGTGTTTCCTCGCGTTTTTCTCCCCAGCGGTTCGAACACGATCGGCGACAACCATGCCTCGGTGCTTCTGCCGGTTTGGGTGCAAAAGGATTGGAAGGGCGGATGGTCCGCCTTCGGGGGCGGTGGATGCGTGTTTAGCGCTGTTCGCAGAGCAGATTTCTGTTTGGCGGGTGGTGTTCTCACATATCAACTAATGTCCAAGCTTCAGATCGGTGCGGAGCTTTTTCATCAGACCGCCAACTCTGCGGGCACGCCCGCGACAACCAGCCTCGGGGTAGGATGGCGCTATGATCTCAGCAGCAATTTCCATCTGCTCGGCTATGTGAGGCGAGGAGTTGAGAACGCGGAGCAAACGGATCGCTTTTCCTGGTACGCATCCGTTCTGTTCACCTTCTGAGGCTGCGTCGCGCACACGGCAACCGCCGAGACCATTTTCTTGCAGTGCACATCAACGCAAGTCTCTCTCTGTCCTGGACTCATCTTCCATGCCGGCTCTGGTGCCCGCCAGCTCTGTCCGGTAATGTAGATGTTGAGGCCGGATACCCGCGGCCGGAGCCGCGCCAGGGCCGGTAAAGGGAGTTTCATGCGCTTCCTTGTTGCGGTGGCGTCACCCGCAGCGCGGGTTGGTTCCGCCAGGCTTGTTCATTCCCATCGCGGAGGAGACTGGGGCGATCCAGCAGATTGGCGAATGGGTGTTGAGGCGGGCATGCGAGGAAGCCAGCAGCTGGACAAACCCGCTTGGCGTCGCCGTGAACGTCTCGGCGATGCAACTGCATAATCCTCAGTTCACGCAACTCGTTCACGAGATTCTCGTTCAAACCGGGCTGAAGCCGGGACGGCTCGAATTGGAGGTCACCCGAAACAGCGCTGATCCGCGATTTCAATCGCGCGCTGGCGACGCTGCGTCAACTTAAAGCGCTGGGCGTTCGTATCGCGATGGACGATTTTGGGACCGGCTATTCGTCGTTGTCGAACCTGCGGGCATTCCCGTTCGACAAGATCAAGATTGATGGTTCCTTCATCAAGTCGGTGGATGCCAACGAACAGGCTGCGACCATCGTTCGGGCGGTGCTCGGCATTGGGCGTGGGCTCAAGCTGCCAGTGCTGGCGGAAGGCGTTGAAACCCCTGAGGAGCTGGGCTTCCTGGGCGCCGAGCTGTGCGATCAAGTTCAGGGATATTTAGTCGGGAGGCCGGCCGACATAGCGGGTTTCCGCTACCTCACCCATACCGTGGAGAGTGCACGCGATCTCGCATTTCCCCTGCGCCATACTGGAGAGGGCGTTACGCTGAGAGTCGTCAATCGTTAAATGGGATAAGGTGCTCACAAGCCTTGCGCGTCGCTTGGCAAGGGACGACTCGGTTTCCCGGTGAACACCCATACGTGGTGCTCCTAGTCCGTGGCCGGGGTGCTATGAAATTTGCGAACGGCGCTTCGAAATTCATGGTGGTCGGGTCATAGGGACCGCAGAAGAGCACCAGCTCAGTTTCTTGGTCTTGATCGAGACGCGCGTCTTTCCCGCCATCATGTCCTGGAGGACCTTGTTGATGTCGGTCTTGGTGAGATCCTTATGCGATTGCGATGGTCGAGATGAACTTGGTTAAGCTGCGCCTTGCCTAGGAAGCAAATCGCGACTTGGAGCAGACACATTGTCGGCTCACAGCTCGTTACCCGAAGCATCTTTGACAGTGCTCGGTCCCGCGTCCAGCATATCTCGAACGCGCGTCGCCAATCCTTCAAACGTGAACGGCTTGCTGATGAGTTGTACGCCAGCATCCAGGCGTCCATGGTGAACGATGGCATTCCGCGAATACCCTGTCGTGAACAGCACCTGCAACCCGGGTCTCATTTGCTTCGCAAGGTCCGCCAACTCCCGTCCACTTCTGCCCGGCAGCACGACGTCGCTGAACAGCAGATCTATCCTTTCCGAAGTTCGCAGGATGCTCAGCGCAGCATCAGGGTGTTCCGCTTCCAGGACCTTATAGCCGAGTTCGACCAGCACTGAGACGCTGTATGCGCGCACCTCTGCATTGTCTTCGACGACCAGGATCACCTCCTCCGAATGGCCGCGCGGTGCGAGGCGCTCCTGAGTTTCGGTGCTTGAGGCCGTATTGCCATGATACCGCGGGAAGTACAGTTTCACGCTCGTGCCAACGCCCGGTTCGCTATACACGGTGACATGGCCGCCTGACTGTTTCACGAAGCCATAGACCATGCTGAGACCGAGGCCCGTACCCTTCCCGACCTCCTTGGTCGTGAAGAACGGTTCAAATGCCCGGTTCAGAGTCTCCTTGTCCATGCCGCTGCCGGTATCGCTTATTGACACCATGACATACTGGCCCGGCACCACTTCGGCGTCCGTGGCGGCGTATTGCTCGTCGAGAACGACATTGGCCGTCTCGATTGTCAGACGGCCGCCTTGTGGCATCGCGTCTCGGGAATTGATGCCAAGATTGAGAATTGCGCTCTCGACTTGGTTTGGATCGACATCCACCGTCCAAAGCCGGGGCGCCAGCACTCCCTCCAATTCAATGGTCTCGCCGAGGGTACGATGAAAGAGATCGGTCATCTTACGAATAATTAAGTTGAGATCGGAGGGCTGCGGGGTCAGAGGCTGCCGCCTTGAAAAGGCGAGAAGACGTGCTGTGAGGCTCGCGGCCCGCTGGGCACCTTGCAACGCCATTTCGACCGCCCGGCGAACGCGGATTTCGTCGCCAGGCTTGCTGCGCCGGATTGTATCGAGGCCGCCGATTATAACGGTCAGAAGGTTGTTGAAGTCGTGTGCGACCCCGCCAGTCAGCTGCCCGACTGCCTCCATCTTCTGGGCTTGGCGAAGAGCCTCTTCCGCCTTACCACGCTCGGCCATCTCTTCGGCAATGCGGTCTTCAAGGGTCGCGTTCAGCTGCTGCAACATCTCCTCAGCGGATTTTCGCTGCGCTATCTCTCTCTGCGACGCCTGAAATAGCCGAGCATTGTCGATGGCGATACTTGCTTGGCCGGCAAGGCCGGTCATGAGTTCTTCCGAGCGCGCGTTGAATACCCCCGGCTCCGGATGGCCGAAGAACAACCCCCCGAGCACTTCACCCGATCGTGAGCGAACGGGAACGGCGAGGTAGCTCCTGACGGGCAGATGGCCATCGGGCATGCCCTTGTACGGCGCGTTGTGCCCGTAGCGAGGGTCCTTCAAAATGTCATCCGATCGCACTGTTCCTTCCCCATTGAAGGTCGGGGCGAAGATGGCGGTGTTACGCGGCATCGGAAACTTGGAAAACGCCTCGCTCGGCGCGCCGGAAAGTGTGTAGAGTGTATAACTTTCACCGGCTTCGTTGACGACATTGTAGAAGAAGGCCCCGAAGGCAGCGCCAGTGAGCTGGACGCCGGCATCCGTCACGGTCTGTACGACATCGGCCAAATCGAGGTTCGCCGCAACCGAAGCGCCCGCGCGATTGAGTATCTGAAGCGCGCGGGTTTCTGCACGAAGTTCGTTCTCGGTTTGGCGAAGGACTTCCTCGGCCGATTTCCGCGCCGTGATGTCAAGAGCCGTCCCGATAGCTCGAATGCAGCGCTCTCCGTCGAATAGCCCCTTGCCCTTTGCCGCTACCCATCGAACCACCCCATCTTCCTTGCCGATCGTCCGGTATTCGACGTCATAAGTGGCGCGACGCTGAGGATCGAGAGCCGAGGCGAAGGCTTGGCTCGTCGCGTCGAGATCGTCAGGATGCAGCCCAGCATAGAAGTCCGTCATGCTGCAGGGCGCCCCCGGCGAGATTCCAAACATCGCTTTGGTACGGTCGCACCAGGTCAAGTGATCAGTGGTCAGATCCAAGTCCCAAATTCCAACATCGGCGGCCGAGATAGCCAAGCGAAACGATTCTTCATTGAAGGCCAGCTGCGCCTGACTCTGGACCTGATTGGTGACATCGTGTCCTTCGGCAAAAATGCCGGTTATGTCCCCATTCTCATCGGAGATCGGTTGGTAGATGAAGTCGAGGTAACGCCGCTCCAGCGGCCCGCGAGGTTCACGCCGGAGGTCGATTGCTGCGGACGTCGAAACGTAGGGTTCGCCGGTTGTGTAGGCCCTGTCCAAAATCTCAAAGAAGCCTTGCCCCTCCAGCTCTGGGAATACCTCGCGAACGGACCGCCCCAGAATGTTGCGCTGCCCGATCAGTCGAAAGTAGCTTTGATTGCAGAGTTCGAAGACGTGCTGGGGACCGCGCATGACCGCCATAAAGCCCGGAGCCTGCTCGAATAGCCGCTGCAGCGTGTCTCGCTCGCTTCCGAGCTTGCGGTTAAGCACCTCCACCGCGCGCCGCTCCCGGTTGAGCGCCTCGGTCTCGACGCGGAGCGCCCGTTCCGCGCCCGCCCTCTGCCAAGCGACGGCCACTTGGTTGGCGGCCATCGTGAGCGCCAAGAGCTCGGCCTGCGTTGGAAAGCTCCGCCGACTGCACACCGCGTCGAGACGGCCGGCGCCAGTCAATCCGATAGCAGTGCAAAATCCACGGAGACTTCCGTCAGTGCCGAGTTCGCCGGTTGCCGCCGCCCCTGGCTCCGGGAAGGCTGTCTGGAGGAGATGAGCCAGATCCTCAGGCTCGCCCTTTGGAAACCGGCTGACTTCTCGGATTTGGCCCCCCTCGGTGCGAAAGGACACCCGCACGCCGTCCAGATCAAGCACCTGCACCAGAGCATCGGCGAGGTTCGCCGCTATCCGTTCCTCGTCAGCGTTGACCCACATTGCCGGGAGAGAAGACAGCGCCGCCATGTCGCCGAGAGCGCGGCGCAATGCTCGCAGCTCCCGGTCGTCAAGTTGATCCACCTTGTTCAATATCCATCCCCAAGGTCTACGCCGTTACGCAGGGGTTCCTACGAGCCTGAAGCTCGGCCAGAAACTGGTCGGGGGGAACAAAGAATGGATTTTGCTGAAGAATCCCGCCGACAATGACCTGTGGGTGGGTTCGCAATATATCCATCACCGTGGCCGCACTGAACTTGTTGAGGTCATATGTGCAAACGACCACGTCATCGTATTTTGGAAGAACGTGATTTAGCCTTGTCTCGTATTCGACAATCTTTTCGACGCCCGGAAGGTCTTCCAGCGCCCATTCCATGTTGGCCCACAGGCGGGTCATTCCAAATCCGCTGCTCCGGCCTTCCTTGAGGACGTCCTGGATCAGGGCGAGCATGGCGTCCTGGTCAAAGCCGTTGCTGCCACTCAAATAGGCCTGTTCCCATGGTCTGATTTCCAGTTGGCCTCGGGCCGTGGCGGCGTCGACGTCGATCCCCTCCGCCTTTAGCCTGCGGACGCGGTCGTCCCGGTGCTGATTGTTGACGATCTGGACGAGCCGGTCGTTCGCCGCCAGCCCATCCCTGGCGAACGGCGTCAGTATTGCCTGCTCCTCATCGTCGGCACTAAAGAATGCACATGCATGGCAGGAACAAGTAAGTTCCGAGCCCGCAAGTTTAACTGACCGGCTGAGGGGCGCTGCTTCGTGAAGCTTAGGCATAGAACGATCTCCGCTGTAACTGAAACGACCTCACAGAATCTCTTCATCGTGATTGTTCATGGAGTTCTGGCCGATAACGTCGATGGACCGCCCTTACTACCCAACAAGGCGGCCGTCAGTGCGGCCGAAAGTTCTTCAATTTGAAACGGCTTCGGCACGGCCGGCGTAGTGCGAAAGGCTTCCGGCAGCGACGTTCGGCCATATCCGCTTGCGAACGCGAAGGGAATGCCCTGCGCCGACAGCGCTTCGGCAACGGGGAAGACGTTCGTGCCATCCAGGCTCACATCCAGGAGAGCAACGTCGAATTCACCCGCCCGCGCCTCTTCCAACGCCTCGGGCACGCTTCCGGCGTGCCCAGCAACCGTGCAGCCCAAGTCCGTGAGCATATCCTCGACCAGCATGGCGACCAGACTCTCATCTTCGACAAGAAGTACGCGGATCCCTGATAATTCCATGAGCCACCTCCAATGCCACCAGCGCGCGCAAAGGCCGGATGGGCGCAATCGTGAACAGATCAACCGTTACCCAACATCGACTGCAACTTTTCCTTTAATTCCTCTATCGTGAATGGCTTGCTCAACACGACGCACTCCTTGAACGCCTCGGGCACGCCTATGCGCCCATATCCCGTGCTGAAGATGAATGGCCGTTGCCGCACCTTCAGAATTTCGGCGACGGGAAAAACAAACTCACCGTCGAGATTGACATCGAGGAGGGCGAAGTCAAATGTCTCCCCGCGCGCGGCCGTCATTGCGTTCGCGAGCGTCGCGACCGAGGCCGCCACTTCACATCCCAGGTCTTCCAGCATCTGCTCTATCAGCAAGGCCACGCCCCCCTCATCTTCGACCACCAATACCCGGAGCCCGGCAAGTTCAGCCATTCAGCGCCGATCCCCGCAGTGGAATGGCAGTGCGACAACACAGCCCTGTCGGGTCAAAAATGAGATCGAGCTCACCGCTCAGATCACGCTCGATGCACCGTTCCATCAGCCGGCTGCCAAAACCGCGTCGCGTAGGCGCCTGCACCGGTGGCCCCCCGCTTTCCTGCCAAAGGAGATCGAGCATTGTTTGGCCGGCGCGCTCACGCACCTGCCAAGTGAGCAACAACGTTCCCACCTCGGACGACAACGCACCGTACTTCGCCGCATTCGTCGCAAGCTCAGTCAACGCCATCGTAAGGCTGAGAGCGGCTCTTGGGTTCAACGTGACGGACGGTCCACGAATTTGCACTCTTTCGCCGAAAGTCGCGGTCATGGGCGCAAGGATTTCCCTGGCAAGATAGTCAAGTGGCGCATCTTCCCAATACCGCTTCGTCAACAGATCATGAGCGCGGGCGAGCCCCAACAATCTCTTTTCATACCTCGCAGTGAAATCCGTTAAATTGTCCGAATGCCGCGCGGTCTGCGTCGCTAGTGACTGAACGGTCGCCAGCGTGTTCTTCACTCTATGGTTTAGTTCATCGATCAGCGTTTTCTGCCGATTCTCTGCTTGCTTGCGCTCCGTGATATCGACCAGCATGTTGATGGCGCCGATCAGCTTTCCGTCGGCGTCATGCAGGGGCGTGGGATAAGGGATGAACGGAACGAACGAGCCGTCGGGTCGCTCCGCGATTGCCTCCACGCCCCGGACCGGCCGGTCCTCCTTGAGGGCCACGGCCATGGGACATTGATCGTGGGGCAGCGGCGCTCCATCAGCCGTGTGGAGACGCCAGGTCACGCACCACTCATCGCCCAGTTGCGGTGTGCGGCCCGCCATGTCGACGCAAGCCTTGTTGAAGAATGTTATGCGGCCATTTGCATCGGTGGTGTAGACAGCAGCCGGCAGTCCTTCCAGGAGATCGCGCATGTGTCGTTCGCTCTCGCGAACGCGATCTTCCATCCGCTTGGCGTCGGTGACATCCTGAATGACCCGAACGCCGTAAAGAAACCGTCCCGTCTCATCCCGCACCGCCGAGGCGGATACGTCGAGAAAAACGATCGTGCCGTCGGCCTTCCACGCTCGCTTGCGCACGCCGTATCTGTCGAGTTCACCTTGCACTTGACGAGCGTAGTTCGCAGCATCTTCAGCTCGATCGTCCTGATGTGTATAGTCGGTGAAAGTCATGCTCAGAAGCTCCTCGCGTGAGCGTCCAAGCATTTTGCAGATCGCGTCGTTGACGCGCACAAGCCGGCCCGTTTCGTCAGCCTCCGCAATCCCGATCGTAGCGGCTTCGTAGGTTGCCGCCAGCCGTTCTTCGCTCTCCCGGCGAGCGCGCTCGGCTTCACGCATCCCCGTGACGTCCAATGTGAAGCAACGCGTGTTGACAAATTTCCCGTCGTCGATCCGGCTGTTCGAGGTAATCAAGACCTCTTTGGTCGAACCGTCCTTTGCGCGAAGACGCGCAGGATGCCGATCAAGGTATTCGCCGCACGACAACTTCTGGAGAATCTCGCCGATGACCGGCGCATCGACGTGAAATTCAGCAATATGGCGGCCGACGTACTCCTCGGCGCTATATCCCAGGAGATCCAGTTCGGCCTTATTCGCCCGCAGGATGATGCCCTCACCGCGGACAATGTGGAGCCCTATGGCGCCGTTCCCGAAGAAGTCCTCGAGTTCATTGTTCTTTCTGCGAACCTCCTCTTCGGCCGCCTTGTGCGCAGAAATGTCCTGAAAACAATTGATCGCGCCTTGAATGTTGCCACCATGATCCTTCAAGGCCCGGATATTGACCAATGCGGTGAAACGGGAGCCGTCAGGGCGCTCCATGATGACTTCAGCGTTTCTGGTGACCGTGCCCGAGCGCACCGCGTCAGCCATCGGACAGTCTTCGGACCGCAGCGGCGTTCCATCGGGCAGGAACAAGCGATGAGAGCCGCAGAAGCGTTCACGGGCACCTTTCGCATTCGGTATACGCCCCCAAAGCGCCACAGCCTCCGAATTGAATCGTATAAGCCAGCCATCGTGGTCGCATAGATAGACCGCGCCAGGGATCGCATCCAAAGCGCTCGGGGCTGCACCCACGAGCGCTTCGAATTCCGTTAGTTTGCGTGCCCCGATAGGGAATTCCTCGACGTTGGACATGTGCGACCGACCTCCCTCAGCGTCGCCGCGCGCCAAGAGGAAGGCGGGCCCCAATCAGGAACTCGATGCGCCCCCCTGCCCGAAAACGCTAGCCGCTTGCAATGGTTCCGTATCCAGCGGTCGAATTCGTCCGAAAAAAGGCAACGAACCGCATATCCGGGCGCCTCCTCTCCTGCTGGAGTGGCTCCCGTGCGGCTGCGAATCTCGAGACGCACCTTGAGGCGATTTGCCTTTGAGCCCAGAGCAGGCGCAGCCTGCAGAAGCGATATTTTTTTGGCTAGGACCCCCATTGGCCTGCCGGCAGCGTGGCACATGGGTCGCGAGAGGGTTCGCCTTGGATATTGTGCATCGCAATAACGTTGAGGTCCTTGGCTCCGGCAGCCGAGCTATGGTGTTCGCCCATGGCTTCGGCTGCGATCAGAACATGTGGCGCTTCGTCTGGACTGCCTTCGCCGATGACGTGGGCTGTGGCGGCTCCGAGCTTTCGGCCTAAGACGCCCGGAAATACGGCTCTCTGGAAGATATGCCGACGATGTTGTTGCCATCTGCCGCGAATTCGGAATCACCCACGGCGTCTTCGTAGGACATTCCGTGAGCGCGATGATCGGCGCGATAGCTTTGCTAAAAGCACCCGATATTTTCGACGACCTCGTGATGATTGGTGCATCTCCTCGCTACATCAATGATGAGGAATACACCGGCCGCTTCCGGCGTGTCCACTTCGTACCCTCTCGCGCCAACCTCAAGCAAAGAATGGATGCTCCCTTCTCGGCCTTGCGGTCCATGACGTCGATGCAGGTGCGGATCTCTTCATTCGTCATGTTGAGCCCGAATTCATCTCGCAACACGGTCCTGAACTCGGCTTCGCCATTCAAGTGCCGCCTGTCCGCTTGGCCCGTTGCATGCCGCACGGTCACACGCCTGTTGAACATGGTGATGCGCGTCCGGTTTTTGGCCCGGGATATGCGGCCATCATATTGCTCTGATAGGGTGCGTCCGGGTGCGTACCGAATATTAATTGGCGATCTCGTACTCGCCGTCGCACCTAGGGTACGGGATAACGCGGTAAATATGCTCCCAAACATCGCGCAACTTCGCCTGTAACGTCAGCTCGCCGCCGACATCAACGAATCGCATCAGCGCGTGTAGAGCCGATGTGGGAGCGAGGTTGCCGAACCCCAAATCCGCCCAATAGGGCATGTTGACTTGGAGCAGCATGTGAATTGCGGGGCGCGGAGCTCAATCGCCATGCCGCGCACAACCCGACCCTGCAGACTGGTGATGTCGTAGCCAAGTGATCGCAGGCCTTCGCGGAAGAGCATGTTCTGTTCCAGCCAGTAGCCGCCCCGGCCACCGGAAATCATCTTTCGTGCAGCAGGGCAATGTCGAGCTTCGGCGTTCGGCCCAGCATGATGTCGAGAGACTCGTACGCGATCCTGTGCGAGTGAGCGAATATGAGCTCGTGTAGGTGTTGATCGTATGTACGACCGTCCTCGAACATAATGGAACGAAACTCGCGGGGGGTTGTTGATTTCCTGCGGCAACACTTCTTGGATGATCCCGGATTTCGTGCACGCCCGATGGAGTGCACATGGCTGAAGTTTGCCTGAAGACACGTTCGCCAACATCTTTTTTGCATAAAGCGCGCACAATCGCCGCCGCGCATCCCTATCTGGCTGCCGCGACAGCAGTGATCAGCGCGCTCGCGGTGACCGCCTTGGCGAACCGCCATCTGGCCAAGAAAGCCGTCCACGACAATCCGCCGCTTGGCCGATTCTTGAGGATCGACGGGGTGCGGCTGCACTACGTCGACCGGGGCACAGGTGAAGCGCTCGTCCTACTCCACGGCAACGGCAGCATGATCCAGGATTTCGACTCGAGCGGACTGATCGATTTGGCCGCGAAAAGCTATCGGGTCATCGTTTTCGACAGGCCGGGGTTTGGCCACAGCGATCGGCCTCACAATGTCACTTGGACACCCGCAGCCCAAGCTGAGCTGGTCAGCAAGGCGCTGCACCGACTTGGCATCTCCCGCGCTGTCGTCCTTGGACATTCCTGGGGCGCTTCGGTGGCCGTCGCCCTGGCCCTTAAATATCCAGACCTCGTCAGCGGCTTAGTACTAGCCTCTGGATACTATTATCCAACGGCCCGTGCAGACGTGTTGGCGCTTTCTGTTCCCGCCCTGCCCTGGGCAGGCGATGTTATCCGCCATACCGTCTCGCCGATCGCGAGCCGGATCATCTGGCCAGTCTTGATGTCGAAAATTTTCGGTCCTCCAACCATGCCGAAGAAATTCGGTGTCTTCCCGAAAGAGATGGCCGTACGTCCATCTCAAATTGGTGCATCGGCTGCGGAATCCGCGCTGATGGTTCCGAATGCCTTCGCGTTCAAGGACCAATATGCCGAACTAAAGATGCCCGTCAGCATCATCGCGGGCGAGAAAGACCGATTGATCGACATCGACGAACAGTCGCGCCGACTTCATGCGGAAGTGGCCCAAAGCAGGTTTCACTCCGTCCGGGGGCACGGCCACATGGTGCATCAAACGGCGACCAACTCGGTCATGTCAGCCATAGACGAACTTTTCCAGGGATGTGCCGTCGGAGTTGACGGGAAACGCAAGGATGTGAGCAGGCTCTCTTGCCCGCGTAGCGAGGAGCTGTGATTAGACCGTCCTTCAAAGCGCGAACTCCAGAGGAACTGATCGCCCTGCTAAGCGCAGTGACAAGTGCGATCATCGCTGCAATGATTGTGATGGTACTATATTTCGGCCGCGAGATTATCATTCCAATAGCCTTGGCTATTTTGCTCAGCTTCGTATTGGCGCCGTTGGTGGCACTGCTCCAGCGGGTGCGTATCCCGCGTGGATTGGCCGTGGTAACCGTTGTCCTAATCGCCTTCGCATTCATATTCGCTATGGGCAGCCTGCTTGCCACTCAACTGGCGCAACTGGCCGGTGATTTGCCCCGATATCAGTCCACGATTAGCGATAAGATTCAATCATTCCGCGACACTACCACCGGCCGAGGCACGCTTGAACGCGCATCCGGCATGTTGAAGGATTTGAGTAAGGAGTTGGACAAGCCCAAGGAGGCCGAAGGCGCATCGCGAGTGGACGCAGCCAAAGGGGCAACGCCCCGACCCGTCCCCGTTGAAGTCCTTCAACCCAATCCAGGCGCATTGGAAAGCTTACAAAGCCTTATTGCACCTCTCCTTCATCCCCTTGCGACAACCGGCATTATCGTCATTTTCGTCATCTTTATTTTGCTTCAGCGCGAAGACCTGCGCAATCGTTTGATCCGGCTGGCCGGTTCACATGACCTACAACGTACAACAGCCGCGCTTGATGACGCAGCGAGCCGCCTAAGCCGGCTTTTTCTAACTCAGCTCCTGTTGAATGGAAGCTTCGGCATCGTTATCGGAACGGGTCTTTGGCTAATCGGCATTCCAAGCTCGATACTCTGGGGCATCCTGGCCGCGGTGCTGCGTTTCGTACCGTACATTGGGGCGGTTATCGCCGCGGCATTCCCTCTCGCTTTGGCGGTTGCTGTTGATCCGACCTGGTCCATGCTGCTGTGGACGGTCGCACTGTTTCTCGTGGTGGAGCCGATAGTGGGGCATGTAGTCGAACCAATGATCTATGGACATAGCACGGGTCTGTCGCCAGTCGCCGTGGTAGCTTCTGCAACCTTTTGGACGGCGCTCTGGGGCCCGATTGGCCTTGTCCTTGCGACGCCCCTCACGGTGTGTCTGGTCGTACTGGGCCGCCATGTTGAACGCCTCGAGTTCCTCGACGTCATGTTTGGAGATCGACCAGCGCTGTCTCCCCCTGAGATATTTTATCAGAGAATGCTTGCCGGTGACCCGACAGAAGCGTCGGACAAGGCCGAAGAGTTTTTGAAGGAGCGACCCCTTAGCTCCTATTATGACGAGGTCGCTTTGAAAGGATTGCGGTTGGCTCAAGCCGATGCCGAACGTGGCGCCCTGGATCCTGAGCGTCAGATGAAGATTAAGGATGCCGTCAATGAGTTCGCAAATAATATTTCGGAACGGGATGACCGCCCCCCGCCAAAGATCACGCCTACCACCGATGTGGAAGCTACGTCCGCGGTAGAGACCGTAGCTAAAGATGCGCCTTATGAGAATCTGCCGGTCCTCCGCAAGGAGGATCTCCCCGTGGAATGGCAAGGAGAGCATCCCGTCTTATGCCTGGCTGGACGCAGTCCGATCGATGAAGCTGCTGCGATTATGCTGGGCCAACTTACGACCGCACATGGCTTGCCGTCCCGCGTCGTAGGGGCCGAAGCTTTGTCGACCGCCAATATCTTCCGGCTGGAGACCGCCGGTGTAGCGATCGTCTGTCTGGTCTACATGGACGCAAGTGGCCCGGCTCATATGCGATACTCGGTCCGACGGCTTCGTCGCAAATTGCCAAAGGCCACGATCATTTTGGGTTGCTGGATGAGGGATATGGAGGCGGCGGCCTTGGAAAGCCTTCGCGAAGGGGCGAAAGCTGACTTGGCGGCTGCAAGTCTGGGAGGGGCACTTAAACTCTGCGTCGAGGCAACAGGTTTGAAAGATCTCTCGACAGAACCTGACGGACAGGTTTCAAAGTCTACGGCGGCTTGAGGGCAGGCGAGCGAACTTACCCCGATTTTCAGCCGAGAGTTCGGTTGGTGCCCGTCGACGTGCAGCCGCCCAAAAAGCCTTAACGGGGAAAGGCGGACAATCCACAATCGGATTGGCAAGTCTGCTGATGGGACAAATGGCCTGGCAAGGAAAGCCGCCCAATGGCCGCGAGGGCGGCTATTTCTCACTCCTCCAAATTGCTTTATTTTTTTAACGCATCCGCCGCATTGCGTGCTCCATCCTTGACGTCGCCTGCGGCATTGTGTGCGGAACCCTTGGCCTTATCCATCTTGCCTTCGGCTTCCATGCTCTTGTCGCCAGTCAGCTTGCCGGCGCCTTCCTTAATGGCACCCTTTGCTTTATCAGCAGCACCTTTCACGTGTTCGCGATCCATAACAGTTATCCTTTCTTGTAGGCATTATAGGATAACGGCGGGCACGTTCGGCCGTTCCTGGGAGACGACCAAAATTAGTGGAGCCAAGAGTGCGGGTTTGGCGCGTCATGTCAGCTATTGCCGAGCCGAACTGAGCATGCGGTCGGAGCGAGAGCGGACCTAGCGCGCTTATCACGGGGATGTCGGACCTCTTACGCCGCACGCTAGGAGAGCAAATCGCGGTCGAAGCGGTATTAACGGGCGGATTGTGGCGCGCGCTGGCAGATCTCAATCAGCTGGAAGTAGCTATCCTCAATCTCGCGGTGAATGCACGCGATGCTATGCCAAGGGGTGGCAAGCTCACCATCGAGACTGCAAATGTGCATCTGGATGAACGCTACGCGCCGCACAGGCGGAAGTACTTCCCGGCAAGTATGTCATGGTAGCCGTAACCGACAATGGCGTCGGCATGCCCGCAGATGTCAAGGCAAAAGCATTCGACCCATTCTTCACCACAAAAGACATTGGACATGGAACGGGCCTTGGCCTTTCGCAAGCCTACGGCTGCGTCAAGCAATCGCGGGGGGACGTAAAGATCTACAGCCAGTCGGGGAAGGCACCACCATCAAGATTTACCTCCCGCGCCATGCATTCCAATCGGATGAAACAGCGGAAGAGTTCGTCACCCCGCCGCCAAGCGTTAAAGGTCGTGAGACGATTCTGGTCGTCGAAGACGACGAGGACGTTCGCTCCTATACCAACGGATACCCTTCGCGATCTCGGCTATTCCGCGCTTGAGACATCGAGCGGCCGCGCCGCACTTCAATTGCTGCAGAGTCATCCCGAAGTGGCGGTCTGTTTATGGATGTCGGATTACCGGGCGGGATGAACGGCCGTCAGCTCGTTGAAAAAGCCAAAAAAACCTATCCCAATCTCAAGGTGTTGTTCACGACCGGATACGCGCGCAACGCAATCGTCCACGATGGTCGTCTCGACCCAGGAGTCGAATTGCTGACGAAGCCATTCACTCAAGGAGGTCTAGGCGAAAAGCTCAGGGACATTATTGACGCAAAATCAAGCCCCGCCCGGGTTCTCGTCGTAGAAGATGAGGTACTGATCCAGATGCTCGCTGTCGAGTATCTGGAAGAAGCCGGTATCGAGGTCGATACAGCCACGTCCGCGACGAACGCGCTAAATAAGCTGCGCCTAATTCCTGGTGGTATTGATGCAGTAATCGTTGATATGGGCCTGCCCGATCGTCGTGGTGATATGTTGGTACAGGAGATTAGATCGATATTTCCCTTGCTCCCAATCGTGATAGCGACGGGCCGCGATAGCGAGGAGGTGAGGACTCTTTTTGCAAATACGCCATTTATCGCATTCGTTCGGAAGCCTTACAGTACGGAGGATCTATGTGGTGCCCCTGCGCGGCTTTGGAATTGCTTGTTGATAAGTTGAAGTCTGCCCCGACTTTCTATCCCCTGCTCCTCACAGCGCCATGTGTGATCGGTTCATTATTGCTTCGGCACGGAACGCTTCGCCTGACCGCGGATTATCTTCACGACTGCCACCCGCAGGGAAATGCTCGCTTAGGTCTACCTTGGTAGCCTTGATCTATCAGGAAGAGATAGGCGCCTTCACCGGCGCCAAGCTCTGGTCGCACCATGGCGATGGCCGCCCTCCGCTTGTCCCCTATTCTCGGCCCTTGGTCGAAGGAGAACTTTATGGTTGAAGTGAACTTACCGCGCCACATCCTGGACCGCGCCGAAAGGCGATGGGCACAAAAGCTCGAAGCTCAAACACGAATCTGGAAATTGGCAGAGCGAAGCCACCACAGCGTGACTGATCAAGGAGTGCCGGTCGTCCGTCGTCGCGAACGGCGCAAGCTAACGAAAGAAGTTGCTTAGATACTCAGCCGCCCGATCTCGCATTCCATCCGAACAATACAGGAGGCGACCGACTGCTTGAGTTCGGTCGAGAAGCAAAACCGAATCTGCCCGGAAGAAGTCCTCCTGCCGGCCCGTAGCCTCCGCCTGCAAAGCGCCGGCCCGGCCGTCCGGCCTGAGAGCCGACGCGGCTTCGGCAGCGGGCTGATATACACGTGACAGCCGAGACACGGACGCCAAGCCGAACTAGAATTCGCTTCTCAAGGCCTTCGTTGCCGATCATTGCCAGTCTAGCCTTGGCGAAAGGGGCTCAGTCTGGCCTGATCTCGAGCCGGTAGCCCCGAGATTGGCCCGCCCAGGAACCCGGAACGCAAAATCCAGTTGAATCGCCGTGCCGAAAGATCGCAAATCACGCTCTGGTCAGTGGGTTGCCTCTTCGCATTCGGCTGGCAGCGCTGGTCGCCCCACTATTGATCCTTCTCCGTGTAACAGCTCAGCCCTGCGGTTCGGGCTGTGCGCGCAACCGCTGCGGCCGAGGAAGCGCAGCCGAGAAGACACGAGCCTGTCCAACAGTCGTTCCGAAGAGCATCTCCTCGGCTACAGCATGCTTTGGGTCCCGTTCCGAGCATTAGGACCCGCAATGGCGAGGATATGCCAGCTAAGAAAAGGCGAGTCGCCAAAAACAAAGGAATATCGAATGCCGGGAGTAATCGAGCGAAACAACGTGCACATCCGCGGCGCTGGCGAGCGGGCGATGATGTTCGCCCACGGCTTCGGTTGCGACCAGAACATGTGGCGATTCGTGGCGCCGGCCTTCGAAATGGATTTCCGCACGGTCCTGTTCGACCACGTGGGCGCGGGCGGCTCGGACCTTGGCGCTTACGAGAGGGCCAAGTATTCGAGCCTGGCCGGCTACGCCGACGACGTGGCGGAGATCGGCCGCGAGTTGGACCTGCGGGACGCCGTCTTCGTCGGCCATTCCGTGAGCGGCATGATCGGAGTGCTCGCCGCCGAGAAGGCGCCCGGCATGTTCGGCAAGTTGGTTCTGGTCGGTCCCTCCGTCCGCTACATTGATGACGAAGGATATAAGGGGGGCTTCAGCGCGAAGCAGATCGAAGAGTTGCTGCAATTCCTGGAATCCAATCACATGGGCTGGTCGACGCAGATGGCGCCGATGATCATGGGTAATCCGGACAGGCCCGAGCTCGGCCAAGAACTGACCAACAGCTTCTGCCGCACCGATCCGGAGATCGCCAAAGCGTTTGCTCGCGTGACCTTCACCTCCGACAATCGCAAGGACCTCGCCCGCGTCGCCGTGCCGACGCTGGTCCTCCAGTGCAGCGAAGACATCATCGCCGCCCAGGAGGTCGGCGACTTCGTCAACCACACCATTCCGAACAGCCGGATGATTGTGCTCAAGGCCACCGGCCATTGCCCAAATCTCAGCGCTCCGGAAGAAGTAATTTCCGCAATGCGAACCTTCGTGTGACCGCGCGTGAATGACGCCCACCTCGATTTCGGAGACATGATCGAGAACGCGCCGTGCGCGTACGTATCTCTTTCAACAGGCGGCCGGATCGAACTTGCGAACCGCACCTTTCTGAGCTGGACTGGCTACGCCGCGGACCAAACAACCGGGAAGCGATTGAGCGAATTTCTGACGATGGCAGGGCGAATCTATTACGAAACCCACATCGCGCCACTCCTGCGGATGCAGGGCTCGTTCGAGGAATTTGCAATCGACGTGATCAAGGCCGACGGGCAGCCTCTGCAGATGATCGCAAACGCCAGCGAGGGCCGAGATGCGGAAGGTAAGCCTCTATCGATTCGGTTGGCGCTCATCAGGGCGACCGACCGACGACGTTACGAGCAGGAGCTTCTCGGAGCCCGAGAGCTGGCGAAAGCCTCCGAGAAGGCGGCCGAGGAAAGACTTCAGCATGAGCACGAAGCATCGGAGCTGCGCGAGCAGTTCATCGCGGTGCTTGGCCACGATCTGCGCAATCCACTGGCCTCCATCAGTGCAGGCGCCCGCATCCTCGACAGAACGGCGCAAACCGAAAGGGAACATCAGGTGATAGCGATGATGCAGACTACGGTCATCCGCATGGCGGGGCTCATCGACAATGTTCTCGACCTCGCCCGCGGTCGGCTGGGTGGCGGGATCGGATTAGACCGCGACGCCGGAAAGCCGTTGGAGCCGGTTCTCATGGGGGTGGTCGATGAATTGAGACTGGCCTCGCCAGGGCGGGTGATCGAAGCCGACTTCAACATCAACGACGCCGTGAACTGCGACCCCTC
Organism: Bradyrhizobium sp. 197; assembly: GCF_023073375.1. NCBI lineage: Bacteria > Pseudomonadati > Pseudomonadota > Alphaproteobacteria > Hyphomicrobiales > Nitrobacteraceae > Bradyrhizobium > Bradyrhizobium sp. 197. The sequence goes on from NZ_JADPJJ010000063.1 coordinate 33,494, forward strand.
CCGGATCGGGCAGATGCTCTCCAATCTTCTCGGAAACGCGTTGACGCACGGCGCGTCCAATAAGCCGGTTGTCGTCCATGCCATGACTCGGCAGCAGTCATTCGAACTTTGGGTCTCCAACGCCGGCGAGCCTATCCCGGCGGCTGCGATGGATAAGCTATTTGAGCCCTTTTTCCGCGCCAATGCGCACACCAGCAGACAAGGGCTCGGGCTGGGCCTCTACATTGCCTCGCAGATCGCCAAGGCCCATGGCGGCGAACTGACCGTCAGCTCGACGACCGAAGAGACGCGGTTTACGTTCATCATGCCTCTGGCCGCCCACACCTGACCAGGTCGGAGAGCCACGGCCACTGAAAGGAAATTGGCGTTCGATCATTTGCCCAGACCTAAGGATTGTAGGTTCACGGGGGCCATCGGCCTATCAGGAAGCGACCGAAAGTAAGAACTTTCGAGTCGAGCCGCGTCTAACCTCGCGCCCTCCAGATCGGTGCTCCACACCATCGACCTCCAAAGAGTTGTGCCCTTTTTTGGAGGGGCGTTCCATTTCCGAAGCGGTTGCTTTCGCGGCGCGGCAATCGCCGCCAGCGACGCCTGACAGGTCATCAGCTTCCTGTGGAGATTTCCCCGCACCGCATAATGAACGATCCGTCGTTCTTTCTACCTCGCAAGCCAACGCGAGCGAATAGCGTGGCCGGTGCGGGATATACTTCGACGCATCCCGCTCGTCGTAGCGAGCTTTCCGTGAACCCGCCGCAAAGCACGCCGATCGTCGCGACCTTCGCCTTGCCGGCCCCCATGGCATCATAGGGCGCGACGGCGTCGGAACCTTCGATTTTGAGCTTCTTGAGTGCGACCTCGAAGACGTCCGGCGCCGGCTTTGATTCTTCGACATCGTCGGACGATGTCGCCACGTCCACCAACTCGGTGATGCGTGCGATGTCGAGGTACTTGTCGAGTTCATCCTTCTTGGCGGAGGAAGCGATGGCGATCCGAAGTCCGGCATCGCGCACGCGCAGCAGCAGGTCGGGGACTGCAGAGAACGGTCGCACAAGCGGCAGGTACTCGGCCTTAAAACGATTGCCGCGCCACCCTCCAGTTCTTTGCCATGATCTCGCTGTTCGCCGGCGGACAGGAAGACAGGAACGAGCTTGTCTCCGCCCTTTCCGATCTGGCCGCGAGCCTGTTCGTAGCTCACACCGTGGCCGAACTTGACCATCGCTTCATGCCAAGCGAGCGCGTGAAGATCCACCGAATCCAGAAGCGTACCGTCCAAGTCGAAGATGGCGGCTTTCGGCAATTCAAATTCTCCACGTTCGGCGGCAAGGCCCCCGCATATCACAGTTGCATCCGGATCGATCCCGTCGCGCAACGTTCGGCATCAGCGTTTCCACCTGGACCGCCGTGGCCTCGTCTTGGCGGCTACGGCCGATATCTTCCTCCGCTTTTTGAGCTTCGCTTTTGGAACCTCCATTTGGAATGCGCATTCTTTGTGCAGCTAAATGCTGGCCGCAGGAAGGAAACGAAGATGGAAGCGATTGCGCCTCAATCCGTTCAAACGGAAATAGCCGAACCTTCATTGTACGGAGTTTCCTGGCCGGCGGTTCTGGCAGGCGCAGCTGCATCCTGCGCGCTTACGCTCGTTCTCCTTTCCTTCGGGGCGGGCATGGGCTTTGCGGTGGTCTCTCCTTGGACCGGCTCAGGAGTGTCTTCGACGACGTTCGAGATCGGCACGGGCCTTTATTTCATCGTAATGGCGATGATCTCGTCCGCGGTCGGGGGCTATTTGGCTGGCCGGTTGCGAACCAAATGGACAGGAATCCAGACCGCCGAAGTGCAATTCCGCGACACGGCGCATGGCTTCTTGGCCTGGGCGGTCGCGTCCGTTTTCGGTGCAATAGTCCTTGCATCCCCGGCCAGTTCACTGATCGGCGGGGCCGCTTCCGGTACGACAAGCGCCACGACCAATTCCGCGCAATCTTCGCCGATGGATGGCTATGTCGACGCGCTGCTTCGGTCCAATAATCCGTCCGGGCAAGCGCAGCAGAGTTCCTCGGACAGCCACGGCGAGATGGTCCGTCTGTTCACGACCAGCTTCCGCCAGGATGGAGATCTGAAACCCGGCGACCGAACCTATGTCGCCAAGGTCGTATCCGCACGGACCGGGCTAAGCCAGGCGGATGCAGAGAAGCGGGTCACGGACGTCTCCAATCAGATGAAGGCCGACCTCGACCGCGCCCGCAAGACCGCGATGCAGCTCGCGATCTGGCTGACGCTGTCGCTATTCATCGGCGCGTTTTCCGCAGCGGCCGCGGCGATGGAAGGCGGTGGCCTTCGCGACGGGACCTGGGGAAAGAGGACTTACGCCAAGACCGCGCTCAGCCGCTAACGCTCAGCCGCGAAAGGAGAGATCGCTATGCCCATCCTACTTTGGCTTCTCGGAATTCCTATTCCGCTCATCATTCTCATCATGCTGCTTCATCACTGACGGTAGCGTCGCTTACAGCAGAGTGACTAACAGCTTCTACCGCTCCGACGCATGGAGAGCGCAATGTTTCGAACTCGGCGCCGAATATTGCTTCAATGCGTACTCGACGCCGAGTTCTTGGTCGAGGATGATTAATGGGCGCGCAGCGAAAAGCCGAAGCCACAGATAGAACAAACCTTCGCGCCTCTATCGAGCGGCTCGGACCGTATCAGTCGTTGATTCTACTTCTGGTGCCCGCCAGCATCGTGGAGCCCTTGAAATTGGCCGCCGTCGCCATCGCTGGAGATGGACACTGGATTACAGGCTCGGTCGTGATCGTTGCCGCCTATGCCGCCAGTCTGCTGGTCGTCGAACGTTTGTTCAGGATCGTCAAACCGAAGCTGCTCATGCTTCCATGGTTTGCCCGGATCTGGAGCTGCTTCGCCGTGTTATGCGGAAGAGTCTTCCACCGCTCCAAAATCGCGGCCGCAACTGGAGCGCGCTTCCGGCGGAGGGAGCCGAAACTTAACGACGAACTCAATTAGCCGGCGTGCCATGCTTTGCGGTGCGGCGGTCCTAGCACCGCCGCACTCCGCGCAATAACAAGGGCTGCCCGCAATTCGAGCGGCCCCCGTTATGTTGAACGCCGGGCTGGTCATGTTGGATCGATGAAGCCGCGGTCCCTGCCGCCATCATGGATGCCCGCGCGCGCGAACGATGTCCTTGGGGGCACCGAACGCGTAGGCAAGGGACCCGGGCGAGTGTGCCAAGCCCGACGGAACGCACGGAATTCGCTGGCTGCAAGCAGATGCTTTCCGGCATGGCGATGCACAAACTGAACACGCGTCGACGCGTCAAGAATCTTCGCCAGGAAGGAACCATCTTCTCACAATTCTCGTTTAATCGGAAACGCGGAACTGTTCCATGCAGCCAAAGCAGCCTGTGCGCCCTCGAAGGCGCATAAAACAAACAAGCTCTCTTGCGGACCGACTGCAAGCAAGCGCGGCCTCGGCCGCTTCAGATGCGATCATGTTATCGGATGGTCCGGAGCGCGAAGCGCTGCTCAAGAAAGCACGGCTCGCTGAAGCCGGCGCAAGGATCAATGCGTGGCTGACATCTCCAACTCCAACACGGCAGCATGCAAAAAGGGAGGAAAGATGAGCGCGCTCGATGAACGCACAAAAACTCGATTGGAATTCATATTGGACGAAGTCTGCGCAACCCTTCCAAAGGGAGGCGATCACGAGAGTCGCAAGTTCGTTGCCGAGCAGCTTATGTTCTGCGCGCGGGCCGGTAAGACGTCACTTGAAGAACTCGCCTATGCCGGGCAAAGGGCTCTTGTTCAGCTAAGGCGCGTGGCCTCGTCAGCGCGCAGCGATGGCCTGATCGAAGCAGGTTGAAGGAACAGCACAGGTGGACGTAAAGTCCGTTTGGTGCGCGTCGCGCTTCGACAACATTGCTTCACGAGCAATATGAGGAGGCTATGTCGTCGCCGCCCTTGATGCCCGCGGTTACCGACCACGCGACGAGAATACTTATATTATGTATGGACAGCCAGGACGGATGGTCGGGCGTTTTTCGTTGCACGACGGTCGCACGTTGTTCTTGTTTGTATTTTCCGCGCCGGTCGCGTCCTTACCTGCAACGCTCCATCAACAAAAACGATGCTGCGCGATGTCTACTGTCGTGGGGGTTGGGAGTGCCCCGGCATTCTGGACGAACTCGATTGAACTGACGAGCTTTACTTCGACAGAGTCAGCCAGGTCAGAATGCAAAACTGGTCGCGTGGGCGAGTCGCACTTGTCGGCGATGCCGCCTTCTGTGTCTCGCTGTTGGCTGGGCAGGCTCAGCACTGGCGATGATCTCATCTTACGTGCTGGTTGGTGAGCTCGCAGCTGGGCGCGGGCAATATCAGCTGGCGTTTGGCAGATACGAGACATTGTTGCGACGCTATATTGTTGCCAAGCAGCGTGCCGCCGAGCGTTTCGCAGGTGCTTTCGCGCCGAAAACATGGTTTGGGCTTTCGTTCCGCGATCTGGTGGCAGGGCTTTTGCTTTCCCGGGTCTCGCCAGGCTCGCAGTAGGCCGGGATATCGCGGATTCTGTGGAACTTCCCGAGTACAACTGGCGATCGCTCACTCAACGCGCAACTTGATTCCTGGCCAGCGCGGCCTCAGACATCTGTTGTTGGCTCATAAATTCAGCGAACGAGGAGGGCCAACGATCGGTGGCTGGTCGTAACTATTTATCTCGGTCAGCTTCAAATTGATCTGCATGGCCCCACATCGTGGCGGCGGCGCCTTGCTCCGAAATCAATTCAATTTCCCACGGCCCGTATACCGTTGCAGGCATGGAAACAACGCGCACTCTTTTGCCGGACCCCGGTCGGCTACACGCGAGACTGCGAATGCGGGCTCCATCGTCGTGAGACATCGCGACGATTGCCTTTCGGATCTGGAATGGGGTACCGCAGACGACAGTGTCAGCCTTCGTCCAATAATAGGACGTATTGACGTCTACCGACCCAGGCGATTCCCAGCGGAGCCACACGGCTGCAGCAACCGCAAGGGCGAAGCCAATGTCAAGGAGGCGCATGTAACCTCCCTCGGCCAGCCTGGCGCGGTTTCCGACCGCGGGCATCTGGCGTGGAGACTTACATTACAGGAGCGTCCCGGCGGGCACCAGCTGGAAGTGCTTTGTGCTTTGGGATGATGCGAAAGCCAGCTTGAAGCCGCCACCGCCGCCTATTGCGCCAGTTGCGGTTAGCCGGCTGCTACTTTTGGAGACATGCGGCACTGCAGGAAATGGTCCGGGCTGTCCCGCCGAATGCAAACCAGCTTCAGAAGGTAAACAGAACAGATGCGTCGATGTATCGATTAGCCTATGGCCTATGCGACGCTACCAGGAATAACGGTCTGTTTGCTCCGTGTTTTCAACTCCTCGCCTAACATAGCCGAGCAGATGGAAGTTCTTGCTGAGATCATAGAGCCAACCTACGCCGACACTGGATGAGGCGGGGGTGCCTTGGGAGTCGGCAGTCCGATGAAAGAGCTCAGCGCCGATCTGAAGCCTGGGCATCAGCTGATACGTCAGAACGGCACCTGCCAAACAGAAATCCGCCGTGCGGATTGCACTGAATGTGCATCCACCGCCTCCGAAGGCGGACCATCCTGACTTCCAGTCCTTTTCTACCCAGACCGGCAGAAGCACCGAGGTATGGTTGTCGCCGATCGTGTTCGAACCACTGGGAAGAAAAACGCGAGGAAAAAAGGCGACGTCCAGACCGAAAGTGTCTTGATGCAGAAAGCGGTATTTTGCGGCAAGCTCTATGTTGCTTAACCCGAAATTGGTGCCGCCGGCCGAAGATTGACTAAAGCCCGCGGGCAAGGTCGCTGTGAGCTGGAGATCAGGCGCTGCACCGTAGTTGAAATCTATGCCGGTCTCGCCATCCGTGCCGTCGCGCGTACTCGTTCCGTTGTTGAAGGTGTAGATCTCGAACTGATGATAAGGAGTCGGCTCGGGATCATCGGACACGAAGGGAGGACCAGCGATCGCTGGCCGCGCCAAAACGACGACCAGCACTGTAGCGCCCGACCAACCCAACAGAACCCGCATTGAACTGCCTCCCCCGCTCAGCAATGCGAGGACTCCATCTGAGAGTCACCGCGGCTGCGCAGCTACCTCGGATCCGGGATGCCGTCCCGGCCGCTGCGGCAAGGCCAGTATAAGCACAACGATTGCGGCGAGGATCACCGCAGACGCCAAAGGACGGCTCAGCGCCAGGCCGCCATGGCTCGTCGGCTTGTCAAGAAAGTCTCCGACCGTCGCACCGAGCGGTCGCGTCAATATGAAGGCGGCCCCAGAACAGGAACACGCGCGAGATTGCAGTCCAATAGTACAGAGCCGCCAGCAGGACCAGTCCCGCACAAAACAGGAGCGCGCCTCCGTCATAGCCCAAACCGGTGCTGTCCGCGGTCCAATCTCCGAGCGCGGTCCCGAGGGTCTGCGAGAACGTGATCGTCACCCAGTAGAATCCACTTTCGGCGTTGCAACCGTCTGAACATTGATCGAGCCGAGAGTGAAGTACCAAATCGCGAGCGAGCACAAGACGCACGCTAACAGGATCGACGAACCTCCGGTGTAGCCAATGCCCAGTGAGCGATCGAAAAAATCGGCCATGGCCGTGCCCACTGTCGTAGAGGCCACGATGGCCAGCCAGTAAATCCAGGCATTGAACCTTGTTGTCGAAATTTGAGCGAGCACTGCCGCAACGAACACCGCAAGAAATATCCCAGTACCGATCAGATAACCCCCATTGTGAGCATTTTGGTCAGCATGCAGCCAGGTCATTGTCACCGCATCGCCGCCCGTTTCGCCGAGCGTAGTGGCAAGGATCTTGATCACCCAGAAGCCGAGTGTCACCTCGGGGACTTTGCTTAGGATCTCGTCGTCGTTTTGCATTGTGCCTCTCGCAAACATTCACGCAGTTTGAGTTTCACCAGTGTAGAGCGGCAACCTCTCGCGCGTACAACGCAGGACGCGAGAAGGTCGCTTGGTAAGCTAAACATTCTCGTCACATCGCCGTTGGTAAGCGCGGCACCCGTGCGTTGGAGACATCGTTGCTCCATGGCGCAGATTCATGAAGCGCATAATTGCCGTTAGCCCGCCTCATGATTTTCCGATCGAGTCCATAACGGACAGCAGGTCGGTGATCGTCTGCTTGCATTGGGCGGGATCTGGCGTCGCTGCGCGCAGCGCTTCGAGCGTGCGATCGATCGCCTTGTCGACGATGTGCCACTCGACGGCCGCGCGCGGCTTCAATGCAGCTTCCGCATCGTCCCACTGCGTCTCGAGATCCTTGATCCGGTTCTTGGCGCCAACGAGGTCACCCTTGTCGATAAAGGCAGACACATCGATGACGATGGTGCGGAACGGTGAGAGGTCACCGAGATGCGCGGACACTCCGGCCTCGGCGCGCGTTAGGAACGAGATGGGCCCGCGTGCATGCATCGGCTCGCCAATGGCCCATGCCAGCAGGCCGATCGCCGCTGCCAGAAGAACTCTTTTCATGAAACATCTCCTCATGGTTTCCCCACGCAGGATCCACGCGGGCTCTCGGGTGGAAAGCTCAAAGGTTTTTCGGATCACTCCGCCGGATCGGTGCCTTCGCTGCGGTCACCTTCGAAGGTCACCCAGGCGACTAGAGCAATAATCACGGTCAGGAACGCGAGGCTGGTGTGAATCGTGCCGAGACCCACCCCGCCGTAGTGTCGTGATTGCGACAGCAAATCGCCGAGCGAAGCGCCAAGGGGGCGCGTCAGAATGTAGGCGAGCCAGAAGGTGAGGACCGGATTGACACCGAGCGAGTAGAAAATGCCAATGAACGCGATTAGCACGCCGAACGCGAGAACGCCGAGCTGGAAACCGAGCCCGAGCGCTTCCGTGGCGAGGTCTCCCGCCGCCGTCCCCAACGCAAAGGTGAAGAGAATAGCGGCCCAGTAAAACAGCTCGCGTCGCGCCGTGACAATCGTGCGGATCGAGAGCGTGCGTTCGACGCCGTACCAGATCGCGAAGGTTGCAGCGAGCGCGCAGGCGAACGCCGCCGTGCTCACGTAAAGGCTGATCTCGAGCTTGTCGCTCATGAAGTCGGTGATCTGGGTTCCGACAATGCTGACCAGAACCACCGTCAGCCAATAAATCCACGGAATATAGCAACGCGCGCGCAGCTGCTGGATCAGCGCACCGATTAGGAGACCGGCCATGCACGCCATGGTCAGGGTTGACCCGAGACCGACATGCACCGCGAGATAGTCGGCGCCGGTCTCGCCGACGGTGGTCGAGAGGATTTTGATGGTCCAGAAGATCAGCGTGACCTCCGGAACCTTGTTCAGCATCGGAGATGGACGCAATTCCCAGGTCGTGGACATGTGGGTCTCCCCGAAACGAGTCACGCCAGGCGACGCCAGAGATTGGCCATGGCCGACTTAGGTGCGCCTTAGGGCCAGGGTTGCCCTGCGGCGCCGAGAACCCCTTTTTTGTCAAAGCATTGTGAAGCGCGACACCTCCCTAAGTCTGCGCTAAGTCTGGAGCACAAGAATTAGGCAAGTCCGGCTCTGGCCTCCCGGATGAGGGAAGGGTGATGCGAGTTCTGCTGATCGAGGACGACAGGATGATCGGCACGGCCATGCAGCAGGCGCTCAAGGATGCAGCCTATGCCGTCGACTGGGTCACTGATGGTGACACCGCGATCCACGCAGCGGAGAACGAAGCATACGGGTTGGCCCTGCTCGATCTTGGGCTGCCGAAGGCAGACGGCCGCAAGGTGCTTCGGCGCCTGCGCACGCTGGGCCGGAGGCTCCCCGTGATCATCGTCACCGCGCGGGACGGCGTCGATGACCGGATCGACGGACTCGATCTCGGCGCAGACGACTATCTGGTGAAACCATTTGAGATTCGCGAACTGCTGGCGCGCATGCGCGCCGTGCTCCGCCGCGAGGGCGGAGGCTCCCCGCCCCTTTTGAGCAATGGCAAGCTCAGTCTCGACCCGGCGACGCGGGAGGCGTCCTTTTTCGGCGAGAGCGCACTGCTCACCGCGCGCGAATATTCTCTGCTGCAGGCGCTGCTTGCGCGGCCGGGCACGGTTCTGTCGCGCAGCGAGCTCGAACGGCAGATTTACGGCTGGAATGAAGAGGTCGAGAGCAATGCCATTGAATATCTGATCCACACCATCCGCAAGAAGCTCGGAGTCACAGCGATCCGTAACTTGCGCGGTGTAGGGTGGATGGTGGACCAATCATCATGATCAGGTCGTTGCGCGGACGTCTCTACGTCGGGTTGACCGCAATCATCCTGCTGACCGGCGCAATCGGCAGCATGTTCGCCTACCGGTGGGCGTTCGGCGAGGCCATCGAGCTGCAGGACTCGATCCTAATCCAGCTCGCGAGCCTGGCGCAAAATGCCGGTTTCAGCGGCGGCCAGCCTCTTCACGGCGTCGAGGAAGACACTGAGGTCTGGCTCATCGAGTTGGGAAAGACGCCGCGGGGCTCGGCAGACGATCGCCAACTCTTCACCCTGCAGGATGGTCTGCAGGTCGCAACGTGGAAAAACCAACCAGTTCGGGTGCTGCTACGAACACGACCCGACGGCAGCCGGTTTGCCGTGGCACAGCCGACCGCTATTCGAGACGAAACCGCGCGCGATGTAGCGTTTCGCACGCTGCTTCCGATCGCGGCGCTCATTCCCTGCCTGATGGTGGTCACGGCGCTAGTCATTGCGTACTCGCTGCGCCCGATGGTCCGGCTGGCCGGTGATCTCGATGCAAGACGCGCCGATGACATGACCGCGCTGCCGCTTTCGGGGACGCCCAGCGAGCTGCATCCATTCATCACCTCGATCAATGGCCTGCTTAAGCGAATGCGGCTCTTGATGGATCAGCACCGGCGCTTCGTTGCCGATGCCGCTCACGAGCTGCGCACACCGATCACTGCGCTGAGCCTGCAGGCGGAAAACCTTGAGTCGGTCGCGCTCCCCAAGCGGGCGCGGGAGCGCGTTGCCGCGCTCAGGCAGGGTATGCACCGCACCAAGCATCTTCTTGAGCAATTGCTCGCGCTGGCGCGGCATGAAGCGGCTCCGACCGGCCTTGCCGAAAAGCCGCTGGCCGCGCTCGACCATGTGGCGAAAGAGGTCGTGGCCGATCTGTTGCCCGAGGCAGCCGATCGGGGCATCGATCTCGGCTTCGCGCTTGTCGAACCTCTCACGGTGCACAGCGAGCCGGCGATGCTCGCGGCGATCATCCGGAATTTGCTCGAGAACGCGCTTCGCTTCACGCCCCGGGGCGGGACGATCGATATCGGAGTTTATCGAGAAGATAGCACGGCGATCCTGCAGGTTGAGGATACCGGCCCCGGCATCGCATCGGCTGATATGGATCAGATTTTCGAGCCGTTCTTCCGCGGTTCGCGCCCCGAGGGCGAAGGCACGGGACTTGGTTTGTCCATCGTGAAGCGCATTGTCGACAGTCTGGGTGGCAGAATTGCGCTGGAGAATGTCACGGGCATCGGCCGATCGGGGCTCCGTGCCACGGTTCGGCTGCCGATTTCTGGCAATCCGGATTCATTGCCCAGTAAAGGCGCGGGCGAGTAGAGAAGCCCAGGGGCGCTGGAACGGGCGTGCTGCTAAGTCGCAGCTAATTCTCATCGGAGAAATGATCTCGCTCAATCCAAGAGGCGAAGGAGGATGATAGGAAGATAACCAACGAGCTTGGGCATCTTCAAAATCGCAATTCGCAAGGGGTGGCAACAGGAGGTCAACCATGAACAGAATGAGCGCCCTTATCATCGCCGCCGCTATGGCGAGCCTTGTTGGATTTGCGCCCGCGTCGCTCTTTGCGCAGGCAAGCAGCGCCGAAAAGCCCGTGGCCACGGAAAAGAACCCGCCTGGCGACATCCCGGACAATCAGGTCTTCATCGACTACCGCTCGCCGCTCGGCTTCAAAATCAAGGTCCCGGAAGGATGGGCTCGCCGCGAGACCTCGGACGGTGTCACCTTCAGAGACAAATACAACACGATTGCGTTGGACGTGTCGCAACGTGCCGATGCCATAAGCGTGGCCAACGCCAAACAACAGGAGATCGCCGACCTTGAAATGACTGGCAGGGCGGTTCGTATGACAGGGGTCAAATCCGTCAAGCTCCCTTCCGGACCTGCCGTTGTCGTCAGCTACAGCTCGAATTCCGAGCCGAACCCGGTGACCGAGAAAGCGATCCGCGAGGAGAACGACCGCTATTTCTTCTGGCAGAATGGCAAGCTGGTCACGTTGACCATGTCGGCGCCCTTGGGAGCGGACAATGCCGATCAATGGGATCTGATGGCGAAGAGCTTCAGGTGGCAATGACATGGCCGTCGTTGAGGCTTTCGATATCTACAGGTTCTTTCACACACGAGAATCCGAAACGCTTGCGCTTCGTGGCGTCTGCCTGCGGCTCGACGAGGGCGAACTGGTCGCGCTGGTGGGCCCGTCCGGCAGCGGCAAGTCGACGCTGCTTGCCTGCCTGTCGGGTCTGGATGAACCCGATGGGGGGTATGTCGAATTACTCGGGGAGCGCCTGACCCGCCGGTCGGAAGCCGAGCGCGCACGCCGCCGCGGCGCGAACATCGGCATCCTGATGCAATCCAGGAATCTGTTTCCCTCGCTTTCCGTAATGGACAACATCAAGCTGGCGATGCTCATCGCCGGCAAGATCAGCGATGAGCGGGCAAAGAACCTGTTGGCGGGTGTCGGGCTGGGAGAGCGCGCGGCGGCTCGGCCCGGTCAGCTGTCGGGAGGCGAATTGGCGCGGGCGGGTCTTGCCGTCGCCCTGGCTGCGGCTCCTCGTATCCTTCTCGCGGATGAGCCGACCGGAGAGATCGATGCCGTCATGGAGCGGTCCATTCTCGATATACTGAACGAACAATGCCGGGCCGGAGTTGCCGTCCTCGTGGCAACCCATAGTCAGGCGCTTGCCGCGCGCGCCGATCGGATTATTCATCTTCGCGACGGGAGAATCGGCGATCCCTGACATCCTTGTCGAGGGCAAGGAGGTGACGCGCCGCTTCAGCCAAGGCGGCAGCGACATCTACGCCCTGCAGCCGGCATTGTTCGAAATCGGGGCCGGCGACCAAATAGCCCTGCTCGGCCGCTCTGGAAGCGGCAAATCGACATTGCTTCATCTGATCGCCGGGCTCGATACGCCGACCAGCGGTCTGCTGAGATGGCCCGCGCTCGGCCCGCATGATGCGCTTCGGCCGGGATTTGTCGGGATCGTGTTCCAGGCGCCGAGCCTGATCCCGACGTTGAACGTCGTCGAAAACATCGAGGTTCCGCTGCGAATAGCCGGAAATATCTCCTCGCCGAAGACCCGGGCACTGGCGGCGCTGGAGTCGCTTGGGCTGGCAGACATAGCCGACAAAGTCCCGGACGAGCTGTCGGGCGGGCAGGCGCAACGCGTCGCGCTCGCGCGGGCGATCGCGCCGAAGCCCCGGCTGATTCTGGCCGACGAGCCGACCGGCCAGCTGGATCAGTCGATCGCCCGGCAAACCGTCGATGCATTGCTCAACTCCCTTGAGGGGAGCGACGCCGCCCTTCTCGTTGCCACCCACGATCCCTCCGTGGCCAGGCGCATGAAGACCACATGGCTCATGGATCACGGACGGCTCCAGCTCACGGCGATGGCGGAGAGCACATGATACGGTTTTGGCTCAAGGGCTTTTTCGCCGCACATTTTGGCCGCCTTGCCGCTGCTGTTGTCGGGCTCGCATTGCCTGTCGCGCTGCTGGGATCTCTGGGCGCATTTATCGTCGCATCCTCCGAAAGCATGGCCCGACGCGCCGTGGCGAACCTGCCCGCGGACTGGCAGGTTCTTCTCGTCCCCGGAGCCGATGAGGCAACGGTGATCGACGCGATCGGCAATGCCGCTCGCTATGAAAACTTGCAGTCCGCAGGCTATGCGGACACGGAGGGATTTTCCGCTATCACGCGCGGGACGACGCAGACGACCGGACCGGGCAAGGTGCTCGGCCTGGAGACGGATTATCGTCAGCTCTTTCCCGGCCAGATTCAGCTCAACCTGGGATCATGGGACGGCGTGCTGATTGCCGCGCAAACGGCCGCCAATCTTCACGTCGCCCCCGGCGACACGGTGACGATTCGTCTTGTGGGCGGCAGCCCGGTCGACGTCAGGATTGCCGGTGTGGTGGCGCTGCCAAATGCCGACTCCATGTTCCAGGCGATCGGGGTGTCCAAGAACATTGCGCCCCAGGCTCCGCCGGACAACGTGCTTCTGATGCCAATGTCGGAGTGGCGGACCGTGTTCGCACAACAAGCATCCGCGCGGCCGGACACGGTCCGCACACAGATCCATGTTCGGCTCGATCATGCCGTCTTGCCGCCGGATCCGAGTGCGGCCTTCGTGCAGGCGCAGCGCGCGGCCAACGATTTCGAGGCACGCGTCGCAGGCAGCGCCGCGCTTGCCGACAATCTTGCCGCGCGGCTCGACGCGGTGCGCGCCGACTCGCTTTATGTGCGCGTCCTTTTCCTCTTCCTTGGCATTCCCGGAGCCATTTTGGCGCTCCTGGTTACGCTCGCGGTCGCCTCGTCCGGTTCGGAACGTCGCCGCCGGGAGCAGGCGCTGCTGCGGCTTCGCGGCGCGTCGCTCCTGCAACTGTTGCGTCTTGCCGCGATTGAGGCCGCTGCGGTTGCGGGACTCGGCACCGTGATCGGCCTGCTTCTCGCGGCTGTCGTGGCCGTGACCTGGTGGCGGTCGCAAAATCTCGGCCTGGTGATGCCTTGGCTCGTCCTTGTCGGCGCCGTCGGGCTTGGCTTCGGCATTGCGGCCTCGCTCGTTCCCGCCTGGATGGACGCGACGGGCACGTCGATCGCGGCTGCGCGCGCGGAGATGGATCGACCGGTGCCTTCGCTATGGCAGCGACTTTATCTGGACGTTGTCATTCTCGGTGCCGGCGGCGTCGTATTCTGGATGGTCGCAAGGACCGGTTATGAAATTGTTCTGGCCTCCGAGGGCATCGCCCAGACCTCGGTGCACTAGGAAGCTTTCCTGGCGCCGCTGTGCTTCTGGATCGGTGGCGGCCTGTTATGGCTCCGCCTGAGCCGATGGGCGCTGGGACGGGGCCAAGGCGTGGTCGCGGTGCTGCTTGCGCCGCTGTCGGCGGCTCTCGGGCCGATCATCGTGGCCTCGCTATCGCGTCAGCAACGCCGGATGGCGAGGGGCGTTGCGCTGGTCGCGCTCGCATTCGCCTTTGCGACGGCAACGGCTATATTCAACAGCACGTACAACGCACAATCACGCGTGGACGCTGAACTCACGAACGGCGCCGATGTCACATTGACGGGAACCACGGCGCATCCCGCCAGCGAGCTTCTGGCGGAGCTGAGAGCAATTCCAGGCGTGGCTGCAGCGGAGCCGATGATGCATCGTTTTTCGTACGTCGGAGCGGATCTGCAAGATATGTTCGGGATCAATCCCACAACGATCGGCAAGCTGACCACGATTTCGAACGCCTATTTTGCCAGTCATGATGCCGACAAGTCTCTCGCGTCGTTAGCCGAGACACCGGATGGTGTTCTGGTCTCGCAGGAAACGGTGGACGACTTCCAGCTGCAGCCCGGCGACCGCCTGAACCTGCGGCTTCAGAACGCAAGCGACCATCAATATCATGTTGTTCCGTTCAAGTTCATCGGCGTCGTCCTCGAGTTTCCGACAGCTCCAAAGGACTCCTTCCTGGTAGCCAACGCGGACTACATCGCAAAACAGGCTGGCTCCGATGCCAGTGAGGTAGTTCTGTTGCGAACGTCGGGGGACGCAGAAGCCGTGGCGGCTGACGCGCGCAAGCTGGCAGCGAAACGCGGCGGCACCAAGGTCACGACGCTCGGTGAGACACAGGCGCTCATCAGCTCTAGTCTGACCGCGGTCGACCTGCGTGGCTTGACCGCGTTGGAGCTTGGCTTTGCAGTGTTGATGATCGCGGGCGTCACCGGCCTTGTCCTGGCGCTGCAGCTTCACCATTCTCTCAGCGCTCGGCGCTACGCCAAGACAACTCGGCGCGTTTCTCTGGAGCGAGGGGCTCATCATCGTGGTCGGAGGCGCGGTGATGGGCATCGCGGTCGGCTTCGGAATAGCGTACGCCCTCGTCACTCTCCTGTCCGGCGTGTTTGATCCACCACCGGAGACGCTCACCGTGCCATGGTTATATGTGACGGTCGCTCTGGCTACGGCGCTCCTTTGCGGCTCAATTGCAATAGCCGGAACGCTCACCCTTTCGAAGAAGCCGGACCTTGAGGCGTTGCGCGGTGGCTAAGCGACATGTTCGATCAAGTTCTTGCGGCAGTTGCGAACTGGATTATCGGTTCAATATCGGATCTGGGCTATTTCGGCCTGGTCATTCTGATGGCAGTCGCTGCGTTCCTCTACCTTCTGAAATCATCATGCCGTTTGCCGGCTATCTCGTTTTCGCAGGTCGGTTCAGCCTGCTCGGCGTCGCGACCATGGGTGCGATCGGCTGCAATCTCGGTTCATCTTGATTCGCCCCGCCGAAGTGGCCTTCGCCGAACGTTTCTTCGCGCGCTACGGAAGCATCGCGGTCTTCATCAGCCGCCTATTGCCGGTGATACGGACCTTCATTGCATTTCCCGCCGGGCTGGCGCGAACGCCGATGCTGAAATTTCAGGTTTATACGTTCCTCGGCTCATAGCCCTGGTGTTTTACTCTCGCCTACATTGGATATTTACTAGGGGAACGGTGGCACAGTGACCCGACCTTCCGCAGGCTCTTTCATCAATTTGATGCCGTGATCCTGTTGGCTCTTGTCGTCGCCTGCGGGTGGTTCGTTTGGTTGCGAGGACGCCAGAGATTTAGGCGAGGCCAGTGATCCCGCGGTGCATCTCAAAAGGGCCGCCACAAAGGTGGCAGTCCCTGGCAAAGTCCGCTCAAAATGAAATGCCGCCAACCCCGGTGCTCGGGAAAATCCAAATCGACTTTTCTTGAGAATCAGACACTTCGGCTCCACTTATCGAGCACAAAAACATTGTCAGTCGCAGTTGATCTTGCCGCCAGGCACGACCCGACAGCGCTCAATAATCTTCTCAACTTCTGCTTCGGTCAAATACCCCTTTGCCTGCGCGATGCTTTCTACAGCCTTCTTCAAACCCGGGTGGTCGAACAATTCCCTCGACGCGGCGACAGGTCGCTGAGGAGCGAGGAGGTAAGAGAGAATTCCAAGGTTGGCGATCGTCGTCAGCAACACCAGAGTGACAACGAGTTTGATCCAATGTGGCATGTCAGTCTCCGACAATTGAATTCTACCGATACGCGCGGACAAATACCAGACGGTCGATGCTGCTGAACGTCAGTCGCCGCGGCGATTTGCGGCGCAGCCTTATGGCGCAGGCAAATCACCTGCCCAATAGAAGGCGTACCCGCGACGTCAATTGGATCTGTCCTCATTCCGCCGAAGTCGCGGTGATCATTTCTCAATTCGCCTCAACGCCGCCATAGCGAGGTAGGTAGACCGGACGGTGTTGCGTATCGAAGCCGGGCTCTTAAATTCCCGACGATACGGTCGCTGCAATGCGGATAACAAACTCTCGTAGATTAACCCGCCATTAAATGGTGTCCCTCATGCTTCCGGATATGAGAGTTGCAATGGCTACGCTTGTTGCTCTCCTCGCGCTTCATTTCGTGGATGACAATTGTACGGCGGCCGCTATTCGGACGCTGCGGCGGCAATTCTTTCTCGCATCAGTTGGTAGTTTGGCCAAGTTTCGTGTTGCAAGGGCGCGTTATGATTAGCAAGGTCGACCATGCTGGAACCTCGCTCTGAGACGCGTTCTGGATCATCCTCTGACCGCTACCGAGAGATCGTCGCACAGCTGGACGAGATAGTTCAAAGTCTGCCGTGCTCTCATTTTTACAGCAGCGATTTGGCTCGCCGCATTGGAACATCCGTCCGAACCTTGCAGGTCGCGTCACAGTCCGTCAACGGTGTGAGCCTGCACTGCTACCTGCGCCTGAAAAAGCTATCAGCGGTTCGCGACCAGCTCTCGGCGGGACAATCAAGCGTGAAAGCCACCGCACTTGCCAACGGCTTCTGGCACCTGGGCGACTTTTCGCGCCTATACGCCAGGACATTTGGGGAGATGCCGTCCGAAACTCTCGCCCGCGCTAAGCGCGTGAGCGAGCCTTAGCCACTGACCGATCTCACCTCCACGGATGTGCTTCTCGATGGCATAGAACTCGGCGATATGCCCGAGCGCCTCGGTCGCAATAGGCGCGGGACCGGGGGTGGCAAGTTCGTAGAAGTTACGCCGCATATGTGATCAGCAGAATGCAAGCCGAACGTCGCCGCGCTCGGCGAGCTTGCCATAGCCGGCATAGCCGTCGACCTGCAGGAGCCCGCTGAAGCCTGCGAGATGGGCGATTGGTCGGTCGGCTTTGCGATCAGGCGCATAGACATAGGCGACGCCCGGCGGTTCGGCACCGCCCGATGGCCTGTCGTCCGCTGCATAGGCCCAGAGCTGACCGGTCTTTGGCGCGCCCGCGGCCGGGATCGAGCACCGGCATCGTCGTCTCGTCGCCGAACAGCTTTGGCCGTTGCCTTCGCAGGGCCCTGAAGCGCGTAAAATTTGAGCGGCTCGATTGGGCGGACCTCAACGCAGAGCTAAGGCACAAGCGCGAGATTTACCGGTCGTTCAACCCGGAGATGGTGTAATGGTCTCGCTAACTTAAGCTCTTTGTCTTTTTTAGACTTTTTCGAGCTGCGAGCGCGTCATGGCTGACACCGCGTCTTTATTGATCGAGTTGGAAGAGGCCGTTGCCAAAGGAAATCCCGAGAGTTGTCTTCGGGCGTTGTGACATGCGACCGATGTGCTGATTGCCGGTACCTACTCCGAGGACCAGATCTGGACCTTCGGCGAGATCATTGGTCGCCTCGTCCAGGAGATTGAGACGACAGCTCGTGCCCGATTGGCAGGAAAGCTCGCCTCCAGCACCAATGCACCCTACCAGCTGGCCCGCAAGTTCGCCTCCGATGACCGCATCGAGGTCGCCTGGCCGATCCTCAAGCGGTCGGAGCGCCTCGATACTGAGACGCTGAACCGCCCGCCTGACGCGCGTCGTGTCGCGTCCATCGCTGGAGGTCGCGGACATCTTCCGTGGCCACGGCCCGGCATGGCGCCGGGCCAATGCCGGTCATATGAGCCTCGGCCAACTCAAGGTGATGTCGGCGATCGAGAGCTGCCGCACGGCGGCGCTCGGCGGGCATGTCGCGCGCTGCGAGCAGTGCGCGCATACCCAGATCTCGTACAACTCTTGCCGCAACCGGCACTGCCCGAAGTGCCAGGGCGCGGCGGCAAAGGACTGGCTGGCGGTGCGCGAGGCCGACCTGCTACCAGTGCCGTATTATCATGTCGTGTTCACACTGCCGGCGGTCGTCGCCGACATCGCCTACCAGAACAAGGCTGTCATTTATGATTTGCTGTTCAAGGCTTCGGCCGAGACTCTGATCACCATCGCGGCCGACCCCAAGCACCTCGGCGCCCGCGTCGGCATCACCTCGGTTCTCCATACCTGGGGGTCGGCCATGACCCATCACCCGCATGTCCACATGATCGTGCCGGGCGGCGGCATCTCGCTCGATGGCGAGCGCTGGGTGGCGTGCCGCCCCGGCTTCTTCCTGCCCGTGCGCGTGCTCTCGCGCCTGTTCCGGCGACTATTCCTGGAGAGGCTGCTCGCCGCACACCAGGCCGGCCGCCTGAAGTTCTTCGGCGATCATGCCGCTTTCGCCGATGCGCAGGTGTTCGCGGCGTATCTGGCGCCGCTGCGCCGAACCGAATGGGTCGTCTATGCCAAGCGTCCGTTCGGTGGGCCACAGGCCGTACTGGCCTATCTGTCGCGCTATACCCACCGCGTCGCCATCGCCAACAGCCGGCTGATCGCTTGCGACCGCACCGGCGTCAGCTTCCGGTGGAAGGACTATCGCGCCGATGGCCGTGATCGTCAGAAGGTCATGACACTCGCCACCGCCGAGTTCATCCGCAGATTCCTGACCCACGTCCTGCCGCACGGCTTCCACCGCATTCGCCACTACGGCCTGCTCGCCAGCGGCACGCGCGCCGACAACATCGCCCGAGCCCGCCGCTTGCTCGACGCATCAACGGCACAGCCCGAGGCCGCGGATACCAGACGCGCCGAGACTGAGGAACCCAAGCCGTAATCGCATCCATGCCCGTGCTGCGGCGGTCGCATGATCATCATCGAGACGTTCCAGCGCGGCTGCTCGCCGCACACCCGTCCCGCGGCAGCGCCTGCCACGATCAGGATCGACACATCATGATCAGATTAGATTCGATGCACCACCCCAGTGCTGCACTTCTGCTGCGCCAGCTATCCGCCGGCAACGACCATGCGCGCCGTCGCGCTGCTCACGATAGTCGCCGTGTCGTACCATCACCGCCGCGTAACTCCGATTCTACCCCTTGCAATCGGCCGAACCGCTTCGACGCGCCTGCGATCGCCTGCCGAAAAAGCTCCCAACCCACCTCGGCAAAACACCGGCAAGCGTCCAAATCCCCATAGCGCCTGACGCACCACCCAGCCACATCTTCCGCGGTTTCCTCCTTTGAAGGTTTGCGTACGCCAGCCCCCGGTGCACGCCGCGCCACCTTCGTGGGGCCGCCATCCGCAAACCTTCACATAAGCAGCCCCTCACAATTTCACTAGCGCGGGCATAAATAGACACGGACCGGATTAATGAAGGTTCGGTCAGAAGTTTGCCGCGATCTCGGCTGTTGAAGCCCACGGCGAGCCCCGGCCGGAAAGCACGCTCACCTGCCGCCGCCACTAATCCCGCTGCGTTCTGCCGCAGCGAGGTGCGGCCAAGTCGAGTTGTTCTCGCCTCGCAGAGTCACGCTGCAACCCGGCTTGGCATCTTCGATGATGAGATCGAGGCCGTGCAGTCTGGCTACGGCCGCCACGAGGCTGAGCCCCAGTCCGCTCCCAGGGGTGTGGCGGCTCCTCTCTGCGCGATAGAAGCGCCGCAGTACAGCCTCGCGCTCCTCTGCGGGAATGCCGGGCCCGGTATCAGCCACAATGATTCCGAAATGTTTATTCTCATTGAAGACGCGAACCGTAATACGGCCTCCCGAGGGTGTGAATTTGATCGCATTGTCCACGAGGTTCCCGATCGCCTCAAACAGCAGGCTTGGATCACCAGCCATCTTGGCCGATCCGGCGCTCTCATCCTTTAACGAGAACGACACGCCCTTGCTCTCGGCCAGCGGTTCATAAAACTCCGTCACATCGGCTACGAGCGCGGCAAGATCGAGCGTCGTAAACCCAGTCCGCCGCGCACCATCCTCGACTTCGGAGATGCGCAGCATCGCGCCAAAGGTCGAGAGAACGGCTTTGGTCTCGACAATCGCCTCATCAACCGCCACCGCATATTCCTCGACCGAGGCCGCGCGACGGCCTGCCCGCTCCAGACCGGCGAGCAGCCGCGTCAGCGGCGTCCGCAAATCATGCGCAATCCCATCGCTCACACCCTTCACTTCGTGCATTAGCCGCTCGATGTCGTCCAGCATTCCATTGACGACATCCACCAGCCGGTCCAGATCGCCGGCGGTCCCGTGGGTCGGCAGGCGCCCGGCCAAATTGCCCTTGACGATGCGCTCGATGGCACCGGTGACCTCATCGATGCGACGCACCGACCCAGCGCCAATCGAAGCCGCGCCCGCAAGCCCCATGATGAGAACCAGCAGGCCGCCCCAGGCCATGGCACCGACCAGCAGTTCGCGGAATTCGTGCATCTCCCGCACATTCTGACTGACGACGACCATGTCGCCCGACGGCAGCCGGCGCGCCAAGCCCCGGAACGGCACCGCGTCGCCGCCTCGGTTGAGGCTGAACTCGAAGGGACGGTCCGCCGGCAGCGAGGATGTCGGCAGGTTTGCCAGATTGCCCTCAACTTTGTTCCCGGCGGCATCGAACAAAGCGAACGGACGGTTCGCCTCGGGATCGTGCGCGGCGTGCTCCTGCAGATGTTCGATTAACTGCGAGGGGCTTGCTGTGACCAGGCTCCTGATTTCCCTGGCGAGCCATTCGTCCGTTCCGCTTTTCAAGTAACCGGCGGTTTGCCAGTAGAGGAAACCGAAGAGCGTCAAGGACGCCGCTCCAAACAGCGCTAGAAACAGCAGCGCGAGCCGAAAGCTCGTTGTGCGCTGGAGATCACTCAGCCGCACGGAGAACGTACCCAGAGCTGCGCACGGTATGGATCAGGGAAGGCAACCCGCCTTCGTCGAGCTTCCGGCGGAGCTTGCCAATATGCACGTCGATGACGTTCGTGCGCTCGTCGTAATGATATCCCCAGACCTCTTCGAACAGCATCGTCCGAGTCACAACCTGATTTGGCTGCCGCATGAGATACTCGAGCAGATGGTACTCTCGCGGCAACAGCTCGACGAGCCGACCGGCGCGGCGTACCTCGCGGCTCAGTAGGTCGAGCTCCAGATCACCGACGCGTAGCGCGGTCTCCCGCTGAGGGATCATTTGGCGCCGTACCAGAACCTCGATCCGCGCAGTCAGCTCTAAAAATTCGAAGGGCTTGGTCAGGTAATCGTCGCCACCTGCGCGGAGTCCCCGCACCCGGTCGTCCACCGCAGACAAGGCACTGAGGATAAGAACCGGCGCCTCGACGCCGATCGTACGAAGCGTAGAGAGAACCGCAATGCCGTCAATTCCGCCAGGCAGCATGCGATCCAGCACGATGGCCTCGTACCTGTCCGCGCCAGCTTTCAGCAGCCCCTCGCGACCGGTATAAGCGCAATCCACGTCGAAGCCGGAATCACCGAGGGCGGCCGCAATCTCCGCAGCGGTCTGGACATCATCCTCCACAACCAGAACCCTGGCCATGCGTCTCCTCCAAAGGAACTGGACCCTGTTATATAATGAGCAAAACGCCCATCTACCACACATGAAATCCAGTTTAAGAAAGGGACGCGGTGCGCATCCTGGTTGCCGAAGACGATGATCGCACGGCGAATTATCTAGTGCGGGGCCTGGCAGAGAGCGGTCATATCGTGGATCGCGTCGCCGATGGTGAAACCGCGCTGGCGATGGCGATCGAAGGCATCTACGAGGCACTCATCCTGGACCGCATGCTGCCGGCGATGGATGGTCTCACCCTGGTTCGGCAGCTGCGCGAGCATGACCGCCGCACTCCGATCCTGATGCTGAGCGCCATCGCGAGCACGACCGATCGCGTCGAGGGAATGCGCGCCGGTGCGACGACTACCTCGCCAAGCCCTACGTCTTCATGGAGCTTCTGGCGCGCCTCGAGGCGCTTGGCCGCAGGGCCGACCGCTCGCGGCGCCTCACGGTGCTGAGGGTTGGCGACTTGCAGCTCGACACGGCCAGCCGGACAGTGTCACGGGCGGGACGACCGATCTCCCTCCAACGTCGCGAGTTCCTACTGCTGGAACAGTTGCTTCGTCACGCCGGCCAGGTCGTCACGCGTTCCATGCTGCTGGAGGCCGCCTGGAATTATGATTTCGAGGCGCGCGGCAACATCGTCGATATGCATATCTACCGGCTGCGAAAAAAAGTGGACGAGGACTTCTCTTATCCCCTGATCCGAACGGTCCCGGGCGGCGGCTACATGATCCGGGAGCCTTAACGGAACGCCGACGGAACCGAACCATCCAGCCTGATTAAAATCGATTTCATCATTCAGCGAAGCGCGCTCAACGACCGATCGCTCAGGTTACCCGCATGTTGGACCTGCTCCGGGCTGCCTTGCCCGAGGGGGCGCGTTGGGCCGGTCCAATCGCTACGGCGTAAGTCGCGCTGCCCGAAAGTGCACGCTCCTCGAGAGGATCGCCCTCGATGTTCCATCATCAGTGGATTAGCAAAGCGATGGAAAACCGATCATTTGATCAGGACCTTGTCATCGAGGCCCGCGAGCCCGCCGTTGCGCCGCCGCGACGAAAACATCATCGGCTGCGGGCGATCGTGGTCGTGACGCTCTTTGCCGGCGCCGCCTGTGGCGCTTACGCCAATATCCGAAAAGCGGCCTCCGGTGCGCCGACGCCTTCTGCTTCTGCCTCCACCACCCCTCCTCTTGGCGTAAAGGCTACACAAGCCAAAAAGCAAAACGTACCGATCTATGTGACCGGGCTAGGCACGGTTCAACCCTTCAACAGCGTGACCGTCAAGCCGCGCGTTAGCGGCCAGATCAGCGATATCGTCTTCGCCGAAGGGCAGCTGGTCCACGCCGGCGACGAGCTCGCGCACATCGACCCGCGGCCATTCCTGTCGCCGCTGCATCAGGCCGAGGCCAACCTGGCCAAGGACCAGGCGCAACTCAATAATACGAATATCGATCTCCAGCGCACCACCACTCTCGCACAAAAGGGCTTTGCGTCGAGCCAGACTCTCGACACGCAAAAATCGCAGCTCGCTGGGTTGCAAGCCACGATCTTGGCCGATCAGGCCGCCATCGAAACGGCTAGGACGCAGCTCGACTTTGCCACGATCACCTCGCCCATAAGCGGCGTCGTCGGAATCCGAATGATCGATGCAGGCAACGTGATCACTCCATCCGATCCCGGGCTCGTGGTCATCAATCAGCTCGAGCCGATTTCGGTCGTTTTCACGGTGCCGTCGGAAGCCATCGGTCATTGGGCGGTGGGCCAGCCAACATCCGTCGTCCCCGTCACGGCGCGGTCGCCCGACGACGCTCAAATCCCCGGCACTGGTGATTTGAGCCTGATCGACAATCACATCGATCCGACCACGGCGACGATCAAGCTCAAGGCGACGTTCTCCAACAAGGACCACCTGCTCAAGCCCGGCCAATTCGTCAATGCGTCGATCCAGAGCGTGCTCCTGTCGGACGTCGTCACCGTGCCGTCCAGCGCCGTGCAGCAATCGACGAGCGGTTCCTACGTCTACGCCGTGCGGCCAGACATGAGTCTGGAACAGCGCCCCGTGAAAGTTGCGCGTGTGGCCAGCGACACAACCATAATCGCGTCCGGACTGAGTGCAGGCGACACCGTGGTAACAGATGGCCAATACAGCCTGAAGCCGGGCCAAAAAGTATCGCTTTTGCCGAGCGATGCCAGTCCCCAAAGTGTCGCCGATCGGAATAACGGGACACAGTAGATCTGTTGCGTCCCTATCAAAGGTTACACCCCTGTGAACATCTCGAAGCGTTTTGTCGAGCGTCCCGTTGCCACGGCTCTGCTGACCCTTGCGGTCATCCTGCTGGGGATGGTCGGCTATCTGCTGCTGCCGATATCGTCTCTACCCCAGGTCGATTTTCCGACGATCGCGGTTCAGGCGACCTTGCCGGGAGCGAATGCCGAAACCATGGCGGCCACAGTTGCCAGTCCACTCGAGCAACAGTTCGCCAACATCCCCGGCGTTGCGCAGATGACGTCCACCAGCACGCTCGGCATGTCGAACCTGACGCTGCAGTTCGATCTTAACCGGAACATCGATGGCGCCGCTCAGGACGTGCAGACAGCCATTAATGCGGCAAGCGGGCTTTTGCCGAAGACGATGCCCAATCCGCCGACCTATCACAAGGTCAATCCAGCCCAGTTCACGGCGATCTCCATTGTAATGCAGTCAGACACCATCCCGCTGCCGAAAGTGATGGATGACGCCATGAATATGGTCGCCCAAACCCTGTCCCAGATCCCCGGCGCAGGATTTGTGGACATGCCCGGCTCCTCGAAATCGGCGATTCGGATCCAGCTCGATCCGATGAAGATCGCAGCCATGAGTCTGAGCCTCGAAGATATCCGCGCGGCTCTCGTGGTCGCCACCACCAACGGCCCGAAAGGGACGCTTGATGGCAGCCAACGTTCGGTGACACTGGACGCCAACGATCAGCTTCTCACCTCGGCAAATGCAAACGCGGCCATCATCGCCTACCGCAACGGCTCGCCGGTACGCATCAGCGACATCGGACGCGCTATTGACAGCGTCGAGAACTCCACGATGGGCTCCTGGTATAACAACCGGAAAGCCGTCACGGTGGACGTCCACCTGCAACCCGGCGCCAACGCAGTCGATGTCGTCAAGGGCGTGAGGGCAGCGCTGCCGGCTCTGCGGCTACGGCTCCCACCTTCCGTCCAGGTAACCACGGTGGGTGATTCGACCGTGGCGGTGCGGGCCGCGGTGGACGACGTGCAGAGAACGCTGTTGATCACGATCGGCCTCGTGGTGCTGACCATCTATCTGTTCCTGAAGAGCCTCAGCGCCACGATTATCCCAGCCGTGACCATTCCGGTGTCCCTGATCGGCACGTTCGGAATTATGTACGTGCTTGGCTACAGCCTCGACAACATTTCGCTCATGGGGATGACCATCGCGGTTGGCTTCGTGGTCGACGACGCCATCGTCGTGATCGAGAACATTATGCGCCATGTCGAGGAGGGCACTTCGCCTATTGCGGCGACACTCAGAGGTGCAAGCGAGATCGGCTTCACGGTCGTGTCCATGACGGTGTCGCTAATCGCAGTATTCATCCCGCTTCTCTTGATGAGCGGAATGGTTGGTCGGCTTTTCCGGGAGTTCTCAATCACGGTATCGGTGGCGCTGATCATCTCGGCCATTGTCTCGCTGACGCTTACGCCCATGATGTGCGCGCTCATGGTTCGAGGCCACCAGTCCGAATCCCGCCCCGGTCTGGTGTCCCGCGCACTGGAACGAGGGTTTGCTCTGTTTGAGGCCGGATACAAACGGTCCTTGCTCAGCATTATCGCCCATCCGGGCCTGGTGATGCTGTCCTTCGCGGCGACACTCGCGTTAACGGCCTATCTCTTCATCGTCATCCCGAAAGGGTTCTTCCCGCAGCAGGATCTTGGGTTGATCTCCGGCTCCACGCAGGCGGCGCAGGACATCTCGTTCGAGGCGATGGCGGCCAAGCAACAGGCCGTCGTCGACCTCATGATGAAAGATCCGGCGGTCGACACTGTCCGCTCGAACCTCGGCGGTTCGGGACTCATGAACGCTGGCAATCTGCAGATCGTCCTGAAGCCGCAGTCGGACCGTTCGGTAACCGCCGACCAGGTGATCGCACGCATCCGTAAGCAGATGTCTGGAATGACCGGGGTGAGCCTCGCCATGCAGGCCGTTCAGGGCATCAACGTGGGTGGTCGGATCTCCCAAACCCAGTTTCAGTACACGCTGCAGGATCCCAATCTTCCCGAATTGGTAACTGCCCAGGTGGCCGTTTGTATTCTCTTGACTGACCACATGTGTTTGTGAGTCAAGGTATGGGTGACGCCGCCAAATTCCTCATTGTCTGTGGATGCCCTACTGGCCCTGATTGGGGAGTTGCAGGAGCGCAACCTGATGTTGGAGCAGCAGAACGCATTGCTGACGGTGCGTGTGGCCGATCTGGAGCGTCGGCTTGGTCTGGATAGCTCCAATAGCAGCAAGCCGCCTTCGAGCGATGGACCGGGCCAGGCTTCTCGCCGGACACAGAGCCTGCGTGAGCGAGGGTTGAAGAAGCCCGGCGGCCAGCCCGGCCATGCAGGCAAACACTTGAAGCGGTCCGAACGGGTCGATCATACGATCATGCATCGCCCTGTCAGATGCGGGCGCTGCCGAATGGCGCTGGAGGGTGAACTGAACCGCCCCGGGATTGCCGGAGGCTCCAACTCTTGAGAAGGTGGAGCCATGACGAGCAAGACAACGAACAAGTTTTCACCCGAGGTCCGGGCGCGT
>NZ_JADPJJ010000041.1:0-60008 GCF_023073375.1 Bradyrhizobium sp. 197
GCGCGGATGGAACATGCTCGAAACATTGTCCCGATGCCCCACACAACTCATCCACAAACTCAGCGTCGCCTAACCGAGCAAACGGACCTGGGCAGTTACCGCTACGCTCGCAATGACGAACTACACCACATCGAGCGGCTTGCCGCGCACGTTCGGGCCGAACAGCGTCATGGCGACCACCACGATCAACATCGCCGCGGTGATCAGGCGGAACACGCCGGTGACGCCAGCCTCCTTCAGCATGTAGGCGACGATGAAGCCTGAGAACGTCGCGCTCAGCCGGCTCGTCGAATAGACGAGGCCGGAGGCACGCGCGCGGACCTGGGTCGGGAACACCTCGGTCTGATAGGCGTGGTAGGCGTAGGACATCGTCGTGTTGCAGGCTGTCAGCAGCACGCCGCAGATGATCAGCAGCGAAGGCTCGGTCAGCCGGGCGAACGCCATGCCGAAGATGATGATGGCGGCCCATGCCCCCGCGATGATCCATCGCCGTTCGAACCTGTCGGCGAAGCTCGAAGCCAGCAGCGGCGCGATCGGATTGGCGAAGCCGCAGAAGCCGAAGGCCTGGCAGAGGTTGAACATCATGAAGAGTGTCCCGGACGCGGCGCGGCATGAAATGACGCGACGCAGAGCCGGGACCCAGGAGCTTGCGCTAGCGGTGAGATGGGCTCCGGCTCAGCAGCGCATCACTCTGTGCTGCGCTGCGTCCGGGGTACGAGAGGATAACTCCTACTCATGCCGGTGCCCGTGCTTCCGTGCCTTCGCCTGCTTGCCTTCACCCGTCGGGATCATCACCACGCGGCCGTAGCGGACGCCGCGTTCGGCGATGATGTGCTCGGCGAAATGTCTGACCTCGCCGGCATCGCCGCGAAGCGCCGTCATCTCCATGCAATTGTTGTCGTCGAGATGGACATGCAGCGTCGCCAGCGCGAGGTCGTGATGGCCGTGGAATTCCTGCACCAGGCGTTTTGAGAGATCGCGGGCGGCGTGGTCGTAGACATAGACGAGGCCGGCGACGCAGGGGCCGGTCTGTGCGATGTTCTCGCTGCTCTGTTGCAGGCCGGCGCGGGCGAGATCGCGAATCATCTCGGACCGGTTCTGATAGCCGCGCGCTTCCGCCGCCGCGTCGATCTCCGCCAGCAGATCGTCCTCGATCGTGATCGTAATTCGCTGCATGAAAAATGCTCCCTCGCGCCGCTCGATGCCGTTTTACACGGATTTGGCGAGGCTCACAGCTGCGTTGCCCTCAGCCGCAGCGCATTTCCAACGACGCTCACCGAGGACAGCGCCATCGCGGCCGCGGCGATGATCGGCGACAGCAACACGCCGAACGCCGGATAGAGGATACCGGCCGCGATCGGAATGCCCGCGGCGTTGTAGATGAAGGCAAAGAACAGGTTTTGCCGGATGTTGCTCATGGTCGCCTGCGACAGCTTTCGTGCACGGACGATGCCGGTGAGATCGCCTTTGAGCAGGGTGACGCCAGCGCTCTCCATGGCCACGTCAGTGCCGGTGCCCATGGCGATGCCGACTTCGGCGGCGGCCAACGCCGGCGCGTCATTGACGCCGTCACCGGCCATCGCGACGCTGCGGCCGGCCTTTTGCAACCTTGTCACCACCGCGCTCTTCTGATCCGGCAGCACCTCGGCCTCGACCTCGGCAATGCCGAGCCGGCGTGCCACCGCTTCCGCCGTTGTGCGGTTGTCGCCGGTCAGCATGATGACCTTGATGCCTTCGGCCGCCAATGCCTTCAGAGCCTCCGGGGTGGAAGCCTTGACCGGATCGGCGATCGCGAACAGGCCGGCCAGCCGGCCGTCGACGGCCATGTTGATCACGGTTGCGCCGTCGCTGCGCAGCCGTTCGGCCTCGGTATCGAGCGTTTTGGTGTCGATGCCGATCGACGTCAGATATTTGGCATTGCCGAGCACGATGGTCTTGCCGTCGACCTCGCCGGTCGCGCCCTTGCCCGTCGGCGAATCGAATTGCTCGACCTGGCCCAGTGCGAGCTGCTTGTCCTTCGCCGCGCGCATGATCGCGTCGGCCAAGGGATGCTCGCTGGCGCGCTCGACGCTGGCCGCAAGGCGCAGGATGTCATCTTCCGCAAAACCGGCGGCCGCCACGATCGCGACCACCTTCGGCTTGCCCTCGGTCAGCGTGCCGGTCTTGTCGACCACCAATGTGTCGATCTTCTCCATCCGCTCCAGCGCCTCGGCGTTCTTGATCAGCACGCCCGCTTGCGCACCGCGTCCGACGCCGACCATGATCGACATCGGGGTGGCGAGCCCGAGCGCGCAGGGGCAGGCGATGATCAGCACGCTGACGGCGGCAACGAGCCCGAAGGCAAGCCGCGGCTCCGGCCCGAACCAGGCCCAGGCAGCGAAGGCTGCGAGCGCGACGGCGATCACCGTCGGCACGAACCAGCCCGCGACCTGGTCGGCCAGCCGCTGGATCGGCGCGCGCGAGCGCTGCGCGTCGGCAACCATCTGCACGATCTGCGACAGCAGCGTCTCGCGCCCGACCTTGTCGGCGCGCATGATGAAGCTGCCCGACTGGTTCAGCGTACCGGCGATGACTTTTGCGCCGCTCTCCTTGGTGACCGGCATGGATTCGCCCGTCACGAGCGACTCGTCGAGCGAAGAGCGGCCCTCGAGGATGATGCCGTCGACGGGCACCTTCTCGCCGGGACGAACGCGGAGACGATCGCCGGCATGGAGCGTATCGATCTCGACCTCGTGTTCGGCGCCGTCAGCATCGACGCGGCGCGCGGTCTTCGGGGCGAGCTGCAACAGCGCCTTGATCGCGCCGGACGTCGCGTCGCGGGCGCGCAGCTCCAGCACCTGGCCGAGCAGCACCAGCACGGTGATCACAGCAGCCGCTTCGAAATAGACGGCGACCGCGCCGCCATGGCCGCGGAAGGTCGCGGGGAAGATCTGCGGCGCGATGGTGCCGATCAGGCTGTAGACATAGGCGACGCCCGTGCCCATCGCGATCAGCGTGAACATGTTGAGGTTGCGCGTTAGCAGCGACTGCCAGCCGCGCAGGAAGAACGGCCAGCCCGCCCACAGCACCACGGGCGTGGCAAAAACGAGCTGGATCCAGTTCGACAGCGTCGGATCGATCCAGTTATGCGGGCCCGCGAGATGGCCGCCCATCTCCAGCACCACCGCCGGCAGCGCCAGCGCACCGCCGATCCAGAACCGCCGCGTCATGTCGGCGAGCTCGGGGTTGGGACCGCTGTCGAGGCTCGCGATCTCCGGCTCCAGCGCCATGCCGCAGATCGGGCAGCTTCCCGGTCCGACCTGGCGTACGTCCGGATGCATCGGGCAAGTGTAAATCGTGCCCGCGGGCATCTCGGGCTCGGGTGTCTTCTGCTCTTCGTTCTTCTTGGCGAGATATTTTGCGGGATCGGCGGCGAATTTGGTGCGGCAGCCGGCCGAGCAGAAATGGAAAGTCTCGCCGTGATGGGCGAACCGGTGCTTTGAGGTCGCGGGATCGACCGTCATGCCGCAGACGGGATCGAGGACTTTTGTCGCGGCGGCGCCGTGGTCGTGGGCGTGATCGCCGCAGCAGGAGGAAGCCGCGGGCTTGGCGGCCGGCGCCGCTTTGCTGGAACAGCTGCATCCGGAATGTGTTTCGGGCTTGTGGTGGTGTCCGTGTTCGGCGTCGTTCATTGCCATGCTCCGGCCTTGCAACTTATACCCTAGGGGGGTATATAGCCACCATGCGCAAGGACATCAAGGCATCCGTCGGAAAACGTCTCGGCCGGATCGAGGGTCAGGTTCGCGGCCTCTCGAAAATGGTCGAGGAGGACCGCTACTGCATCGACATCGTCACGCAGATCTCGGCGGTGCGAGCCGCGCTGCGCCGGGTCGAGGAAGAGGTTTTGAAGGACCACGTCGCCCATTGCGTCGAGCATGCGATCGCGAGCGGCGACAAGGCCGACCAGCGCGAGAAGATCGCGGAGCTGATGGCAGTGATTGGGCGGGCGGAGCGCTAGGTTTCCACCCTCATTGCGAGCGAAGCGAAGCAATCCAGAATCCCACCGCGGTGACAGTCTGGATTGCTTCGCTTCGCTCGCAATGACGGCGTTGAGGGAGGCGAGCACCACCCCGATCGCCGGGCACGACGGCGGACGTTTCTACGCCGCCATCTCCTGCGCCCGTCCGCGTGCGCGGTACCTTGCGAGCTCGTTCAGCAGCACAAAATGATCGGAGAAGGCGACGCTCATTTCCGCAACCGCCTCAGGCATCACTTGCTCAGCCGGAATTTGATCCGGCGCCTCTTTGTCAATCGCTTCAGGAACGAGCGGCGGCGCACTGAGCGCTTCTGGAAAGACACTGAAGGTGCCGGCTACCTCCTCGAGCGGCTTCTGCTTGTCGGCCCAGTGCAGGGCGGTGTAGTCGAAACCGTGCACGATGGTGGGTTTGACGACTTCGAAATAGGGCGAGATGTCGAAGTCGCGGGGCATGTAGAGCGAGGAATCGCGAATATGCAGGATCTCGCGGCGGGCAGCGCGGCTGCCGGCCTTGGTGATCTTGGGCAGGATCGGATAGCGCACGGCGTCGAAGGCCTGCGCGATCAGCGCCGAGCAGATGATCTTGGTGGGATCGCCCGAGCCGATCGAGATCATGCGGCGTCGCCAGCGCTGCGGGATCGGCAGCGGAAACAGAAAGCGCATCAGGTCGACGATGTTCTTGGTGTCGTAGCCGAAGCCGATGCGGTTGATCGCATAGCGGCAGACCGTGGTGCGGTCCTCATAGGACAGCCCGACCGGGCGGCAGACCCGGGTGTGATAGGGGAAATATTTCGAAAGCGGCGCGGAGGTGACGCCCTCGCCGATATTGGCCTCGATCAGCACGTGGGGCTCGCCGTCGGGTTCCTCGGCGCCCTCGATCGGGCCGACATAGAGTGCGGCATGCGACCAGGTCGACTGCGTCAGATATTTGATGATGCCGGAAATGCGGTTGTTGCCCTCGACCAGCAGCACGTCGCCGGGCTCGATGACGCCGCGCAGATGCTCCGGGTCGCTCGGCG
This sequence comes from Bradyrhizobium sp. 197, assembly GCF_023073375.1. NCBI lineage: Bacteria > Pseudomonadati > Pseudomonadota > Alphaproteobacteria > Hyphomicrobiales > Nitrobacteraceae > Bradyrhizobium > Bradyrhizobium sp. 197. The sequence continues at coordinate 5,035 of NZ_JADPJJ010000041.1, forward strand.
TGAACGGCTCATAGCCCGGCACCTCCTTCGAGAGGTACGCGGCAATAAGCTTGCCGGCTGAGTCTAGGACCGTCCCCATGTCGAACTCTCCCCACGGCCTTTTCCGGCCGCCTTTTTCTCTTCTCTATCATGGTCGAAACGTCTTGCAATTCGGTTCATAGCTCTGTGAGGTCAAGCACGATTGATTCACCATGATAGTTGCCGTGCAACATCGGATGCGGCAAGGTTCGCTAGCTGTTCCCGTTTGCCGCAAGTCTCCGGAAACCATGACATGACAATCACGCGCCGCAGCTTCCTATCGGCGTCGGCGGGCCTTGCCGCGATGCCGGTCCTGCGCGCAACCGCCGCGACCCTGCCGCGCGAGGCTGACATTGTCGTGATCGGCGCGGGCGCGGCCGGAATTGCCGCAGCGCGGCGCATCATGGCGGCCAATCGCAAGGTCGTGGTGGTGGAAGCTGCAGGCAAGATCGGCGGCCGCTGCATCACCGACGCGACGACCTTCGACACGCCGTTCGATCGCGGCGCGCGCTGGATGCACAATCCCGACACCAATCCGATGATCCGGCTGGCGCGCAGTGCCGGGCTCGACGTGCTGCCGGCGCCATCGGGCCAGAAGATGCGCATCGGCCGCCGCAATGCGCGCGCCGGCGAGACCGAGGAATTCCTGGCGGCGCTGGTGCGCGCCAACCGCGCCATCGACGAGGCCGGGCGCGGCAAGCTCGATACGGCTTGCGCATCGGTGCTGCCGAAGGATCTCGGCGACTGGGCCGGCGCGGCCGAGTTCATGCTGGGCGCGAGCTTCGCCGGCAAGGACCTGCGGGAGCTTTCGGCGATCGACAAGGCGCGCGCGCAGGATCGCAACGCCGCGATCGCTTGCCGCCAGGGCCTGGGAACTCTGATCACCAGGCTCGGTGAGCAGGCGCCGGTCGCGCTGTCGACGCCGGCGAGCCGGATCGTCTGGAGCAATCGCGACGTCAGTGTGGAGACGCAGGCCGGCAGGATTGCCGCACGCGCCGCCATCATCACGGTCTCGACCAATGTGCTGACCTCGGGTGCGATCAAGTTTGGGCCTGACATTCCCAAGCGCACGCTCGACGCCGCCTCGAAGCTCACCCTCGGAAGCTACGATCATATCGTGCTGCAATTGCCGGGTAACCCGTTGGGCCTGTCGCGCGACGACATCCTGATCGAACAGAGCAACTCGACGCGCACGGCGCTGATGTTCGCCAATATCGGCGGCTCCTCGCTGTGCTCGATCGATGTCGGCGGCTCGTTCGGCCGCGATCTCTCCGAGCAGGGCGAGAAGGCGATGACGGCCTTCGCCAGGGAATGGATCACAAAACTGTTCGGCAGCGAAGTCGCGGCCGCCGTGCAGAAAGCCAGCGCGACACGCTGGAACGCCTCGCCTTTCGTGATGGGTGCGATGTCGGCGGCCTCGCCCGGCGGTCAGCTCTCGCGAAAGATTTTGGCCGAGCCGATCGGCAACCTGTTCCTCGCCGGCGAAGCCACGCACGAGTCCCTCTGGGGCACCGTCGACGGCGCCTGGGAAAGCGGCGAGCGCGCCGCGGACGCGGCACTACGCAAGATCGGTGCGCTGAAGGATGAGCCGAGCGATGTCCCGACGCAGTCGACGAAGAGGCGGCGTGCGCCGCGACGGCAGGGCAACTAGCGCAGTATGCCGTCTAATACGGGCAGACCGGCGATCACCGCTGTCGCGATCAGCCCGTAGCAAATCGCGCGGAACACTTTCTCGCTGGCACGACCGAACAGCGAGGCGCCGAAGGCGACGCCGATCGCATAGACCGGGCCGACGATTAGCGAGAGCACGAGCGATTCGCGCGAGATCAGTCCTGTGGTCGCATAGCTGACCATCGAGAAAAAATCCGATGCGCCAAAAAACAGCAAGATGTTGGCGCGCGCGACGATCGATGCGACCGGGCGGCCGAGCCAGTAGCCGACGATCGGCGGGCCGCCGGTCTGTGCGAGGCCGCTGCAGAACCCGGAGAGGCTGCCGATGCCGACCGAGAGCCAGGCGTGGTCCTTGCCGCGATAGCGCCAGCCCGACAGCAGCAGAAGCAACAGCGCGGCGACGAAGCAGGAGATGATCCAGCGCGTCGTGACGGGCTCGAGCACGCTGAGGAAATAGGTGCCGACGGGTACGCCGACCAGTGCGCCGAGCACGATCACTGCGGTGGCCTTGCGATCCGCCTTGCGCCAGGCGTCAGGCAGCAGCGGCGCGGCCGCGACGAAATCGATCACGAGGAGCAGCGCGGCAACGAGACGCGGCGCCGCGATGCTGCTCGCCAGCGGCATGAAGATCAGCGCCGAGCCGAAGCCGGAGAAGCCGCGCGCGGTGCCCGAAACGAAAGCGACGGCGCAGAGCGCCATCGCAATGGTGAGGTTGACGTCTTTTGGGAGAAAGTCAGTGAGACTCATGCTCTATTATTTCTCGAGCATGATGGCGTCCGAAAACCGCCTCACACTTTTCGGCATCATGCTCTCAAAGTGCCACCGGTCTTCTTCGTCACCTCCGCCACGATTTTCGCGGCGACGGCCTCGATCTCCTGGTCGGTCAGCGTCTTCTCGCGCGGCTGGATCGTCACCGCGATCGCGATCGACTTCTTGCCGTCATCGATGCCCTTGCCTTCGTAGACGTCGAACACGTTCACGCCGGTGATCAGCTTCTTGTCGACGCTCTGGGCCGCGCGCACGATGTCGCCGCCCTTTACGGTGCGGTCGACGATGAAGGCGAAATCGCGCGAAACCGGCTGGAAAGCCGACAGCTCGATCACGGGCTTGGCGCGGGTCGGCTTCTTCTTCGCCTCGGGGACACGGTCGAGGATCACCTCGAACACCATCAGCGGGCCGTCGGCACCGAGCGCCTCGAGCGCGCGCGGATGCATCTCGCCGAAATAGCCCAGCACGTTCTGCGGCCCGATCTGGATCGTGCCGGAGCGCCCGGGATGCAGCCAGGACGGGCCGCCCGCGATGATTTGAAGTGCCTGCATCGGTGCGCCGGCAGCAGCCAGCACCGCAAGCGCATCGGCCTTGGCGTCGAACAATTCAGCCTGCGCCGAACCCGACCAATGCCGTCCCAGGCCTTGCGACGACGCAAAGCCGCGGCGGACGCCGCTTGCCGCCGTGAATTGATCCTGCGGGCGATCGCCCTTGAATACCTGCCCCACCTCGAACAGCGCGACATCGCCAAAACCGCGATCGGCGTTGGCCTGCGCCGCCCCGATCAGGCCCGCCAACAGCGTCGGGCGCATGTCGGAGAGGTCCGCCGCGATCGGGTTGGCGACCTCGAGTTCGCGCTGGCCGCCGCCGAACAGTTTTGCCGCAGACTTGGTGATGAAAGACCAAGTCACCGCTTCGATGATGCCGCGGCTCGCCAGCGCGCGCTTGGCGCGGCGGGTGCGGAGTTGGAGCGGGGTCAGCACGGATTTGCGTGCGTCCTCGCCGCGCTCAAACGGCGTCATCGGCACCTTGTCGACGCCGAAGATGCGGACGACTTCCTCGACGATGTCGGCCTTGCCGTGCACGTCGGAGCGCCACGACGGCACCGCGATCTTCACGACAGGGCCCGGGCCCGCCATCATGAAGCCGAGATGGGTCAGGATGCGCTTCATCTCCGGCATCGGCACCTCGATGCCCGAGAGCCGCTTCACCTCGGTGACCGGAAAATCGATCACGCGGTCATCGCCGAAGGTCTTGCCGACCACCACGTTCTCCGACGGCGTGCCGCCGCACATCTCCATCACCAGCCTGGTCGCGAGCTCCAGCCCGGGGACCATGAAGGCCGGGTCGACGCCGCGCTCGAAGCGGTAGCGCGCATCCGAATTGATGCCGAGCTTGCGGCCGGTCTGGGCGATGTTGATCTCGTTCCACAGCGCCGATTCGATCAGCACGTCGGTGGTGGCCTCGTCGCAGCCCGAGGCCTCGCCGCCCATGATGCCGGCCAGCGATTCGACGCCGTGCTCGTCCGCGATCACGCAAATCGCGGGATCGAGATTGTAGCTGCGGCCGTCGAGCGCGAGCAGCGTCTCGCCGTCACGGGCGCGGCGCACCACGAGATTGCCCTTCACTTTCTTGGCGTCGAACACGTGCAGCGGCCGTGCGCGGTCGTAAGTCATGAAGTTGGTGATATCGACCAGCGCGTTGATCGGACGCAGGCCAATCGCGGTCAGCCGCTTCTGCAGCCATTCCGGCGACGGGCCGTTCTTGACGCCGCGCACGAGACGAAGCGCAAAGCCCGGGCACAGTGCGGCGTCTTCGACCGTGACCGTCACCGGACACGGGAATTCGCCTTTGATCGGCTTGATGGTGGGGTCCTTGAACTTGCCCATGTCTGCGGCGGCAAGGTCGCGCGCGATGCCGTGCACGCCGGTGCAGTCCTGCCGGTTCGGGGTCAAATTGATCTCGACCACGGGATCGCCGAGGCCGGCCCATGCGGCGTAAGCAGCGCCGACCGGCGCATCGGCCGGCAATTCCATGATGCCGTCATGGTCGTTGGAGATCTGCAGCTCGGCCGCCGAGCACAGCATGCCGCGGCTTTCGACACCGCGGATGGTGCCGACGCCGAGCGTGATGTCCTTGCCGGGAATGTAGGTCCCGGGCGGCGAGAACACGCTGACGAGACCCGTCCGCGCATTCGGCGCGCCGCACACGACCTGCACGGCCGCGCCACCGTCGCCGGTGTCGACCATACAGACGCGCAGCCGATCCGCATTCGGATGCTGCTCGGCGGATATCACCTTGGCGATGGTGAAAGGCTTCAGTGCCTTCGCCTTGTCCTCGATGTTCTCGACCTCGAGCCCGATCATGGTGAGCTTCTCGGCGAGCTTTTCCAGCGGCTCGTCGGTGTCGAGATGATCCTTCAGCCAGGAGAGGGTGAATTTCATGGCTGCTTTTTCTCCACGGAGGCGGTCTGCTCCCTCTCCCGCTTGCGGGGGAGGGCTGGGGTGGGGGCTCTCTCCGCAACGGCGGTAGCAATTGTTTCGAGAACGCCAGCACGACTGGTCATGACGTCAAGGTTGCTGAAACGGAGCACCTTGAAGCCTCCCGCTTCGATCACGGCAGACCGCCGTGCATCGGCGCGCTCACCTTCCTCCGAGAAGTGCTGGCCGCCATCGAGTTCGATGACGAGCTTGGCCGCATGGCAGATGAAGTCGGCGACGTAGTGCTCGATCGGCACTTGGCGACGGAAAACCATGCCGTTCAATCGGCCGGCGCGCAGCTCCGACCAGAGGACGCGCTCCGCATCGGTCGAGTTGCGTCTGAGCGCGCGCGCATTGGCTCGCAGGCGGGCCGGCACTTTCCAATCCGGATGCTTGGGATCGACCATTGGCAACCCCATTGCGGAGAAACCCTCTCCCCGACCCTCCCCCGCAGGCGGGGGAGGGAGTTCGAGCTGTCGAGCGGACAGAGCATTGGTACCCAAGGGGCAAACGCCACGCGCTCGCTCCATCCATTCCCTCCCCGGCTTGCGGGGGAGGGTCAGGGAGAGGGCTGTCTCCGCACAGGGAACGGAGAGAGTCATCGTATGGCTGAGTAGTGCCATCACGAGCTCAGCCCTCCCGCGAGGGTCGGCACTTCCAGTGGTTTGAAGCCGTAATGGGACAGCCAGCGGACGTCGTTGTCGAACAGCTGGCGCAGATCGGCGATGCCGTATTTCAGCATGGCGATGCGGTCGATGCCCATGCCCCAGGCAAAGCCCTGGTACTCGTCGGGATCGATGCCGCAGGCGCGCAGCACGTTCGGATGCACCATGCCGCAGCCGAGAATCTCCAGCCAATCCTCGCCCTCGCCGAAGCGGATCTCGCCCTTGTCGCGGCGGCACTGGATGTCGACTTCCAGCGACGGCTCGGTGAACGGGAAGAACGAGGGCCGGAAGCGCATGTTGATGTGATCGACCTCGAAGAACGCCTTGCAGAACTCGTGCAGGATCCATTTGAGGTGGCCGAGATGCGAGTGCTTGTCGATGACGAGGCCTTCGACCTGATGGAATTGCGGCGTGTGGGTCGCATCCGAATCGATGCGATAGGTGCGGCCCGGGCAGATCACGCGGATCGGCGGCTTCTCACTCAGCATGGTGCGCACCTGCACCGGCGAGGTGTGTGTGCGCAACAGCATGCGCGAGCCATCCTCCTTCGGATGGAAGAAGAACGTGTCGTGCATCTCGCGCGCGGGATGGCCTTCGGGAAAATTCAGCTTGGTGAAGTTGTAGTCGTCGGTCTCGATGTCAGGACCTTCGGCGACCGAGAATCCCATGTCGGCGAAGATCGTGGTCAGCTCGTCCCAGACCTGGCTCAGCGGATGAATGCGGCCGGCTTCGGTCGGCGCGTCGCGCAGCGGCAGGGTGACGTCGATCGTTTCCGAAGCGAGCCGCGCGTCGAGAGCCGCCGATTTCAAAACGTCGCGCCGCGCGGCGAGGGCATCGGTGACCTTGTCCTTGGCCTGGTTGATCGCAGCGCCTTGCGTCTTGCGCTCGTCCGGCGACATTTTTCCGAGCGTGGCAAGAAGCGCCGAGATCGAACCTTTCTTGCCGAGGGCTGCGACGCGCACCGCCTCGAGGGCGGCCTCGTCTCCGGCGGCGGCGATCTGGTCGAGGATGGATGTTTCGAGCGTTGCGAGGTCGGACACGGTCAAATCCCTGCTGCCAAATTCGGCTGGGTTGTCGCCGCCCGAAGGCCGTAACGTCAAGCGAAAAGCCGGTCATTTCGGGCTGACGAACGGCTGGGTTGAACCTCGCGCAGGGGCTTGGCACCAAGGGGATATGAGGAGGCTTTCGCGATGCTCTCAAGATCCGGTCTGGCTGTTCTGGCCGTCGCTCTCTCTGTCGCCGGCACCCCGGCGCGCGCCATGGTCTGCATGGAGAAATCCATGACGCTGGACGAGGTCGTCGACACCATCGGTGCCCAGAAGGGCTGCAAAAGCGCGATGAAGGTGTTTCAGGATTGCCAATTGACCGCGAGCGGCGATGTCCAGCTCGGTGCCGCCGTCGAGAAGAAATGCGAGGCGGATTTCATGCCCGGCCTCAACATGGTGCGGAAACAGGCCTACCAACGCGAGATGGGTGTTTGCGACCGAAAGTACCGGAATAAATCCGGCACCATGTATCTGTCGTTTACGGCATTCTGCCGGGCGGAGGTCGCCCAGCGTTACTCGCAACGCGCGCTGAAGGCTGCGGGCTCGAAAGCCCGCTAGCGCGGCCTCTTAGGCCGCGAGCGCAGCTTTGGCCTTCTCGGCGATCGCCTGGAACGACGCGGGCTCGTTGATCGCGAGATCCGACAGCACCTTGCGGTCCACGGTGATCCCGGACTTGGCCATGCCGTCGATAAAACGGCTGTAGGTCAGGCCGAACGGACGGACGGCAGCGTTGATGCGCTGGATCCAAAGCGCACGGAACGTCCGCTTCTTGCGCTTGCGGTCACGGAAGGCGTACTGCATGGCCTTGTCGACGGCTGGCTTGGCAGTGCGGATGGTGTTCTTGCGGCGGCCGCGGAAACCCTTGGCGGCCTTGTAGACTTTCTTGTGCTTGGCGTGGGCGGTCACACCGCGTTTGACGCGAGCCATGACAAATTTCCTTCAGAGATGACTTGGTTTTCGGATCGCCGCGAGAGGTGCGGCGCTGGTGGCAATGATCGTGGACTCGATCAGGCGTTCGGCAAGAAGTACTTCTTGACGTTGTCGCCGTCGGTCTTGAACAGCACGCTGGTGCCGCGGAGCTGACGGATCTGCTTCTTCGTCCGCTTGATCATGCCGTGACGCTTGCCGCGATGGGCGAACATCACTTTGCCGGTGGCAGTCACCTTGAAGCGCTTTTTGGCGCCCGATTTGGTCTTCAGCTTGGGCATTTTGCTCTCCTATGGCCACAACAGAATGCCGCCCGTGAAGGCGGCTGGCCGTCTAAAATGCTCGTTAGAGCGTTGATTGTGCTCAGGTCTTTGCGAACTAGCGCGAAACCCGCACGGACACCGCCGCGGCAGCCCTTAATCAGCCGGGCGATGAAGGCTGGGCTTATGACAGAGGACAAGCCAATTGGCAACGGTGAACGCGTGGAACTTACCTGGCGACTAGCCGTAATTGCTATCCTCATGTCCAAGACATGTCCAAGACATGGCGCCCGGAGCAGGACCAAAATGTCCCATTTTTCCCAATTGCTTTTGACTGATTTCGCTCGTCCGAGCCGCCTGGCGCTGGCCGTGCTCGCCATTGCTGCGTTTCCGTCGACCGCCGATGCTCGCATCGACCGCTATGACGGCGTCTGGAACGTCACTTTCGCCACCACCCGCGGCAATTGCAGCTCCGGCTACAGCGTTCCCTTTACCGTCGCCGGCGGTCGGGTGTCGTCCGCCGGCGGTGGCCGGGTCTTCGGCAAGGTCAATCGCAACGGTGCCGTCGCGGTCCAGGTTTCGGTCGGGGCGTCCCATGCCAGCGGCGGCGGCCGCCTCGCCGGCGGGGCCGGGACCGGCTCCTGGCACGGCATCATCTCCGGCGACCGCTGCAGCGGCATCTGGCACGCGACAAGGACGTAACTATCGCCCAAGAGGACGGTGCGCTCCCTCTCCCGCAAGTGGGAGAGGGAAGCAAACAAAACGGCCCGCCGGAAATCCGGACGGGCCGTTGAATTCGCTAATTCAAAGTATCGGTGTCAGCGTCAGCGCGGCGCCAGCACCATGACGACCTGACGGCCCTCGAACCGCGCGTCCTGCTCCACCTTGGCGAGCTCGGCGACGTCGGTCTTGATCTTGTCGAGCAGCTTGGTGCCGATCTCCTGGTGCGCCATTTCGCGGCCGCGATAGCGCAGAGTGATCTTGACCTTATCGCCCTCTTCGAAGAACCGCTGCATCGCGCGCATCTTAACTTCGTAATCATGGTCGTCGATCATCGGGCGGAGCTTGATCTCCTTGATCTCGACGATCTTCTGCCGCTTGCGGGCTTCGGCAGCTTTTTTCTGCGCGGAATACTTATACTTCCCGTAGTCCATGATCTTGCAGACGGGAGGGCTGACGTTCGGCGAGATCTCGACCAGATCCATGCCGGCCTCCTGGGCCAGGCGGATAGCCGCGACGGTCTCGATGGTGCCCTTGTTGTCACCGGTCTGATCGATCAGCTGGATCTGCGCATTGCGAATATCGTCATTGATGCGCGGCCCGTCTTTGGCGGCAGTGGGTGGGGCTTTATTGGGACGGCGAATGGGTGGTTCTCCAAAGTTATGAAAAGAGGCGGCTATTTTGCAGGAAGATACGGTTGCCGGCAAGCAATTCGCTCGTGCGGCGGTCGAAAAAGCCTCAACCGCGAGGCATTTTGGCCACGCCGGGGCACGAAGACCGACATAGACACCTTGCTTCTGTTCCGCAAGCGTCCCAAAGGGCCAATGCCGATGTCCGGCTGCGCTGCGGAGCACGTCCGGACAACTCAAACCGCGCAGTCAGAGTAAACGTTCCATGAATCACCCAATTCCCGATGCCATGCTCGACTTCATCGATGTGGGCGACGGCCCGTCCGCACGCCGGATCGCGGTGCGCAGCCGGCGCGGGCAAGGACCTGAGCAAGGACCTGAACAAGGACCGGGACTGGTTTGGCTCGGCGGGTTCAAGTCGGACATGCAGGGCAGCAAGGCCGTGGCGCTGGACGAGTGGGCCAGGGATCGCGGCCGTGCCGTGGTCCGGTTCGACTATTCCGGCCACGGCGAATCCGGCGGCGACTTCGCCGATGGAACCATTGGGAGCTGGCTCGAGGATAGCGTGGCGGTGTTCGAACGGTTCTGCGACGGCCCGCAAGTCCTGATCGGCTCGTCCATGGGCGGCTGGATGGCGCTGTTGCTCGCGCGCGAAATCAAGAAGCGTCAAGAGAAACAGCAAGCCAAGGCGTCGCTGGCGGGCCTGGTGCTGATCGCGCCGGCGCCCGACTTCACCGAGGAGCTGATGTGGAAGAACTTTCCGGCCGCGGTGAAGAAAGAAATCGAGACCAAGGGTGTCTGGCTGCGGCCGTCGGACTATGGCGACGGCTCGCCCTATCCGATCACGCGGAAACTGATCGAGGAGGGGCGCAACCACCTCGTGCTCGGCAGCGCCATCGATCTCGGCTGTCCCGTCCGCATCCTGCAAGGCGCGCAGGATCCTGATGTACCCTGGCAGCACGCGTTCGCGCTGACACATCGCCTGCCGGCCGACGACGTCGTGCTGACCATGATCCAGGACGGCGATCACCGTCTCTCCCGCCCGCAAGACATCGCGCGCATTCTTGCCGCGGTGGCCGAGATCGGGTGAAGGTGTAGTACTCGGTGTCATCGTCCGCCTTGTGCGCAATTGCGCACTGGGGCGGACGATCCAGTATTCCAGAGCCTGCAGTGATTGAACCGAGAAGCTGCGGCGTACTGGATGCCCCGCCTTCGCGGGGCATGACGAAGAGAGTGGGAGAAACACCGATGACCACCACCGCCATGCTGCGCGCCTTCTGCGACGCCGTCGAACAACGCGACGGGAAAGCCTTCGCCGACCTGTTCGCCGAAGACGGCGTCTATCACGACGTGTTCTACGGCGCCTTCGACGGCCGCGAGAACATCGCCGCGATGATCGACGACTGGTTTTATCGCACGGCCACCGATTTCCGCTGGGACATGCACGATCCCGTGTCCGACGGCACCACGCTCTATGCGCGCTACACGTTCAGCTACCGCTCGACCTTGCCCGAGGCGAATGGCGCGCGGGCGATGTTCGAGGGCGTCGCGATCATGACGCTACGCGACGGCAAGATCGTCAGCTATCACGAGGTCGCCAACACCGCGCCGGCGTTTGTCGATCTGAAGTTTGCGCCCGAGCGCATCGCCAAGATCGTCGCCAGGCAGGGCGCTGAGCTCAAGGCGCGGCCGGAGATGAAGCGGCATTTGTCGTGACGGTTACGGCGGCGGTGGCTTCGCAATCGGCTTGCGCTGCGCCAGCGCTGCGACCGTGGCGGTGCCGATCGGGCCCGCTTCGTCATAGAGCCAGCATTCGCCGATTGCCACGCCGTCGGTGGCCTGGTGGTTGACCACGTCGAAGCCGATCCAGTTCGTCACCGGCAAGCGGTGCAGATAGATCGTGACATCGCTGTTGATGTAGCGGAGCCCCTTGTCGCCGGCGTTCGCGAACGGGCTGGCGAAATCGGCGCCGGTGGCGACGTGGACGAACGGCGTCATCGGCACGCCCGCCACCAGCTCGCGCACCTCGCTCATCCAGAGTTTTCGTGGCCCGAGCGAGCCCATATGGCCGACGATCGGCCGCGTCGCCCATTTGCCGTTCATGCCGAGCCTGGGATCGGTGGGCTTGGGAATGTCAGCGGGTTTCGGCACGTCCCAGTTCCGCGGCGACCAGACATTGCCGTCCGGATTCTGCGTTCGCCGCAACAGCTGACACGAGGCGCGCGCCATGCCGACGCCGCCGGACAAGAATTCCGCTTCCACGACGCGGATGCGCATTCCGTCGCGCACGAGACGCGTCGTCACCTCGATCGGCTTGTCGATGGTCGGCAGCCGAAACATGTCGACGGTCAGCCGCGCCGGCACGAATTCAGGGCCGGAATGCCGCTCCTCGATGGCGAAGCCGAGCAGGCCGATGATGACGCGTCCGTGCAGCGATTTCGGATCCCACGGACCGTTGGCGGCTTCCGTCGGATGGAATGTGTCGCCGTCGCAAGTGAAGAAAGGCATGTTTGTCATGGCGCGCGAGATTGAAGGAACGCGCGGGGAAATCAAGATCCCCAATCCTCATGGTGAGGAGGCGCGAAGCGCCGTCTCGAACCATGAAGGCCCGGCTCTTTCAGCTCGGCCTCTATCCTTCGAGACGCGCGAAGAGCGCGCTCATCAGGATGAGGATCAGGAAGCGGCCCGCCACTCCGCGCGCACGCCATCATCGCGCTCGCGCGCGATTGCGGCATCTTTCATCGCCGCGAAGTCATCATCTGACAACAACTGCCCCAGCGCCCACACCGCAGCCCCCCGCACCAGCGGGCTCGCATCCTCCAGCAATCGCCGCGCCTCGTCCGCCAGTGCCGGATCGCCGGAGTTGCCGATCGCGATCAGCACGTTCCGCAAAAAACGATCGCGGCCGATGCGCTTGACCGGCGACTTCGTGAACAGCGCGCGAAACGAAGCGTCGTCGAGCCGGGCGAGTTCGGCGAGACCTGGCGCGCGCAATTCGTCACGCGCCGCGAGCTTTGCCTCGCGACCCTCCTGCGCGAACTTGTTCCAGGGACACGCCGCGAGGCAATCGTCGCAGCCATAGATGCGGTTGCCGATCGCCTTGCGAAATTCGCGCGGGATCGGCCCCTTGTTCTCGATGGTGAGGTACGAGATGCAGCGCCGCGCATCGAGCTTATAGGGCGCGGGGAAGGCCGCGGTCGGGCAGATGTCGAGACACGCCCGGCACGAGCCGCAATGATCGATCTCGGCGTCGTCGCGCGGCAGCTCCAGCGTGGTGTAGATCGCGCCGAGAAACAGCCACGAGCCGAATTCGCGCGAGACCAGATTGGTGTGCTTGCCCTGCCAGCCGAGATGCGCAGCTTGCGCCAGCGGCTTCTCCATCACGGCGGCAGTGTCGACGAACACTTTCACGTCGGACGGTGCGGTCGCAACCAGCCATCGCGCCAGCGCCTTCAGGCGCTTCTTGATGAGGTCGTGATAGTCGTCGCCCTGCGCATAGACCGAGATCGCCGCGCGCGTGCGTTGTTCGAGGATCGCGAGCGGATCCTGGTCGGGCCCGTAATTGACGCCGAGCATGATGACGCTGCGCACGTCCTGCCACAGCCCGCGCGGATCGACCCGGCGCTCCGGTTGCGCGGCGAGCCAGTCCATGTCGCCATGGCCGCCGGATGCGATGAATTCCAGAAAATGTTTTCCGGCGCTTTCGATCGTGCCGGGCTCTGTGACGCCGATGCAGTCGAATCCGAGCGCGCGTGCCTCGTTTGCAAGCGCCGTCTTCAGTTCGGTCGGACCGGAGTTCAGAAGTCGAGGTCCACGTAGGTCCGCGACGCCGGCACGCCCGCCAGCCATTCGCTCAGCAGCGGACGGAACGACGGGCGGGATTTCACCCGCGCGTACCACGCCTTTGCTGCGTCGTCCTCGCTCCATGGCACGTCGCCCAGATAGTCGATCGCCGAGAGGTGCGCCGCGGCGGCGAGATCCGCGTAACTGAGCCGGTCGCCGGCGAGGAAATTACGCGTCTGCGCCAGCCAGCCGATATAGGCCAGATGATAGCGCACATTTGCCTTCGCGGCGCGCATCACGTCGGCCGAAGGCGGGCCGCCGCCATTGTCCTCGCTCATGAAGCGCTTGTAGATGCGCTCGGTGACGAGCGGGTGGGAGACCTCCTCGAAGAATTTTTCGTTGAACCAGGCCATCAGCCGGCGCACCTCGACGCGCTCGCCGATCGTGTCCGGCATCAGGCGCTTGGGTCCCATCTCGGCGCCATAGGCCTCGTCGACATATTCTGCGACGATCGCCGCGCCCGGGATGGGCGGCTGCTCGTTGTCCACCAGGACGGGCGTCGTGCCCGCCGCATTGAGCAGCAGAAATGCCTCGCGCCGCTCCCAGCTGCGCTCTTCAACCAGCTTCAGCTCAAGCCCGTATTCCCCCGCGATCAGGCGGATGAAGCGCGAATGCGGACAGAACGGATGATGAAACAGCGTGAACATGAAGCCTTTGACTATTTGATGGTGCTTAAGAATCCATCAATGTTTGTGCGGCGCCACACTAGTCATTCAAAACCGCGAAGCAAGGGCGTGACGCCGCATTTTGCGATTGCAGCAATGGGGCGGATGGGCGAGAAGAGCCCCGCTTTTCCAGCGGAAATGGACCGTAAATATGTCAGACGCAATACGGGCAGTGATCCTCGGCATCATCGAGGGTGTGACCGAGTTCCTTCCCGTGTCCTCGACCGGTCACCTGCTGCTTGCGGAGCGCTTCTTCCATCTCGGCGAGGGCGCGTTCTGGGATTCGTTTACGGTTCTGATCCAGCTCGGCGCGATCCTCGCGATCGTCGTGCTGTACTTCAAGAAATTGTGGGACGTCGCGATCGGCATGTTCACGGGCGACGCCTATGCGCGCCGTTTCGTGATCGGCGTGCTGGTGGCGTTCCTGCCCGCTGTCGTCGTCGGTCTCGTCGCCGGCAAATACATCAAGAGCATGCTGTTCAATCCGTGGGTGGTGTGCTTCTCGCTGATCGTCGGCGGCGCCATCCTGCTCTGGGTCGACAAGCTCGATCTCAAGGCGCGCGAGCATGACGCCACCCGGTTTCCGCTGCTGATGTATCTCTATATCGGCATCGCGCAGTGCATCGCGATGATCCCGGGCGTGTCGCGCTCCGGCGCCAGCATCGTCGCCGCAATGTTTTTGGGGGCCGACAAGCGCGCCGCGGCGGAATTTTCGTTCTTCCTCGCCATCCCCACCATGATCGGCGCGTTCGCCTACGATTTCTACAAGAACCGCTCCGAGATGACGATGGACCACATGGGCATCGTCGCGATCGGCTTCGTGGTATCGTTCGTCACCGCGATCATCGTGGTGAAGACGTTCCTGGAATACGTCACCCGCCACGGTTTCGTGGTGTTCGCCTGGTGGCGCGTGATCGTCGGCACGCTCGGCCTGATCGCGCTGGCCATGGGGCGGTAAGCCCGAACTTCAAACAACTGCAGCCTGGATGAATCTCGTCACGCCCGGCCTTGTGCCGGGCATCCACGTTCTTGGCGACCATCGAGGAAAGACGTGGATGGCCGGGACAAGCCCGGCCATGACGGCGGATGGTTACGCGCTCTTGCGCTGGAACTGCCCGGCGGCGCGAAAGCGCCAGAGATATTGGGGGGCGATCGCTTCAAGCGAGTCGGCGCTGATGCCGAGGCCCTCCAGCGTCAGGCCGGCGGCCTTCGCCGCATCCGACACGACATTGTCGCGCGCGAGCAGCGTGACCTGGTCCGGCGTCAGCTTCAACGCGCCGGGCGCGAATTGCAGGAAATTGGCCTGGAAGCGGGCCAGCCCGAACGGCAGCGGCACCAGCATCGGCTTGCGATCGGCGATCTTGAGGATGGCCTCGATGATCTCGCGCATGGTCAGCACGTCCGGCCCGCCGAGTTCGTAGGTCGCGCCCGCCTTGGCCTTGCCGTCGACGGCATCCGCGATCCCGGTGGCGACGTCGCCGACATAGACCGGCTGCATCCTAGTCTCGCCGCCGATCAGCGGCAGCACCGGCGACATCCGGGCCAGTGCCGCGAAGCGGTTGGTGAACTGGTCCTCGGGGCCGAACATCACGGAGGGACGGAAGATCGTCGCCGACGGCACCGCGGCCAACACCGCGGCTTCGCCGGCCGCCTTGGCCTTGGCGTAGCGCGAGGGCGATTCAGCGTCGGCGCCGATCGCCGAGACATGGATCAGGCGTGCCCCCGCGGCCGCGGCCGCCTTGGCGACGGTCTCGGCGCCCTTGGCCTGGACGGCATCGAAGCTCTGCGCGCCACCCTCGGCGAGGATGCCGACCAGATTGATCACGACCTGCGAATCACGCAGCGCCGCCTCGACCGAGGCCGGATAGCGCAAGTTCGCTTGAACGGTGTGAACCTGCCCGACCTTGCCCGACGGCTGGAGGTAGCCGGCCAGCTCCGGCCGCCGCACCGCGACCCGGATACGGTAGTCGCGCCGGCACAGCGCGCGGACGACATTCCGGCCCAAAAACCCCGATCCGCCGCAAACCGTGACGAGAGTTTCCAGATTCGATGCCATGGAGGTCCATTCCTGCAGGAAGAGTGCGTGTTATCAGGCTTGTATCGGGCCGGTTTGCGATGCGCAATCCGCATCCGGAAGCGGGGTTCAAGCATGAATTGACAACCGCGTCACCGAACCGTAGTAACCGCCTCCGTGCCCTAAACGGCATGCCCAGGTGGTGGAATTGGTAGACGCGCTGGCTTCAGGTGCCAGTGGCTTAACGGCCGTGAAGGTTCGAGTCCTTTCCTGGGCACCATACAATTCTGGATATCAAACAAATCCAGATAGATAAGCCCAATCAGAGTCTTGCGTTGGCCCCGACTGTGTAACAATGGGGCGTAACATTGCTGTTCAGGGTTGTTCGGCCGATGCGCCGGGACGGGTCTCGCTTTCCACTTTTCGTGCAGCGCATTCCGGCTGATGTCCGGCGCAAGGCGGTCGGTATCGAACTGGCGATTCCGCTCGGTGATGACTTCGTTTTTGTGACGCTCACCGAGAGCGCTCAGGCCGTCAGGTTCTCCCTCCGCACCGCAGAGCCTAGTGAGATAAAGACGCGTCAGGCACTCGCAGCGGCCTATCTGGAAACCGTCTGGGAGGCGCTCCGCAACGACGCCCCGGTGCATCTGACCCACCGGCAGGCGACGGCCTTGGCAGGCGAACTCTATCGCGTTTGGGCGGACAGCGAGAGCCGCGCCCGGAGTGTCGCCATGGTCCACACGCCCGGTGTTGGTTGGGCGCCGGATACTGAGAGCCACGAGGAGCAGGAAGCTCACTGGGCGGCCGTAACCGAGATGTGGGAGAGGGTCGGCGGCGACGGTGCGGCCAAGAAACTAGAGAAGGCACTCGGGCCCATCGTGGACCGCCTCTTGCTGACTAAGGGCATCCGCCGTGTGGATACCGAATCGCGTGCTCTCCTGCTCACCGCCTTTTGGATGGCGCTGCGTGACGCCTTCGCGAGCCGCCAACGGAACGCTGGGGGAGACTATTCGCTCGACTCCAAGGCCGCCCGCTTCCCCGAATGGCAGACGCCGGCAGATGTGCCGAAGGAGAAGCCAAAACGGGGCGCCTCCAAGAATTCCCTCACCGGACTAGTCGAGGACTGGTGGAAGGAAGCCAAACGGGCCGGCCGCAAGCAGAGCACCTATGAGAGCTATCGCAACTCGATGGCGCGGCTCGTGACATTCCTGAAGCACGATACGGCGAGCCGGGTGACGCCCGAGGACATCGTTCGCTTCAAGGACTATCGCGTGCAAAGCGGCGTGAGCCCGAAAACCGTGAAGGACAGCGACCTCGCGGGCATGAAGACCGTGTTTGGATGGGCGGTGGTCAATCGTCGGCTGCCCAGCAATCCGGCCGAAGGGATCACCATCAAGGTCGGCAAGTCGCGTAAGCTCCGGTCCAAGGGGTTCTACGATTCGGAGGCTATCGCAATCCTGAAGCACGCCCGCGAGTTCGTGCCCGGCCGGGAAGCCCCGAAGCTGGCGGCAGCTAAGCGGTGGGTGCCGTGGCTGTGTGCCTTCACGGGCGCCCGCGTGGGCGAGATGATTCAGATTCGCAATGAGGACATTCGGCGCGAGGGCAAGCTCTGGGTGCTGCATGTGACGCCCGAGGCCGGGCCGGTGAAGACGGACGAAGCGCGTGATGTCGTGCTCCATCGGCAAGTTATCGAGGAAGGCTTCTTAGCGTTTTTTGAGAAGTCGAAGGGCGGCTATCTGTTCATAGACCCCAAGGCCGGCGAGTTAGGCGTGCGCAACGCGGTGAAGACGGCCCGTAACAAGGTCAATGAGTTCGTGCGTGAGGTGGTGAAGGATAAGAACGTTGATCCAAGCCATGGCTGGCGTCATCGCTTCAAGACGGTTGGCATTGAGCAGGGCGTGGAGACGCGTGTTCTGGATGCCATTCAGGGGCATGCGCCGCGCAATGTCTCCGAGGGTTATGGGGACGTGACCATCAAGGCGAAGGCGAACGCTATCGCGAAATTTCCCACCGTCGAGGTCGCATAGGGCACCCTTACCCTTCGCCGATCTCCAGCTCCACGTCAGCAGCGGCGCTGTGGCGAAAATAGCTTGTCCCTCCGCTGTCCCATCTCACCTTGATTGATCCATCGTTGTCGACCACAAGGCCAAGCTCCTTCGTGCTCTTGCGGGCTACTCGCTGGCCAACTGGCCACGTTGCGCGGCTTGTGTCCGGCATCGCGATCTCCTGATTTGGGGGCGACTTAGTGTCTGGTCGGTGAGAAGGTCTCGATCTCAAGGCCGTCCGAATCCCGCAAGATTATTGTTCGTCCAGTCTTATTGGCTAATAGCTTGGCGAGTTTTCGGGCTTGCGCTTCGGTATCGAGACTGAGAACTATGATCGTGGGCCGATCGTGTTTCGTGGGTGAATGCCTCATCATTTTTCCTTTTTGGGCACCATTCGTCCCTCCCGTACGACGTGAGAGATCGCTTCGCCGGAGCCTTCGGAGCTGTCGGGTAATAAGCGCTTGACCATTCGGTCACCGCTCCAAACCTCGATAGGCCGATCCTGTAGGAGTTGGGTGCCCCATACGACGGCACTTTCGTCGCTGTCACATACGATCGAACGCGCACTTACTGACTGGCCGTTTGGGCCAATCACATGGAGTCGGTAGTCGGTCATGATGTTATTCGGGGGGTTGCAATCCAGGCGAGGCCAACCAATTGGCCATACGCGCTGCGGTCTCTGCCTGCTGAGCTTTTCGCAACAGCTCCTCGCGACGAATGCCCAAGGGCATCCCCTCCGCCTGTTTGCGGAGATTTATCGCCACTTCCACTAAATTAGACTGATCATCGAACAAAAAAGATTGCTCAAGGCCGTGCTGTTTCATCTTGCTGCTCCCTCTTCAAGTTGGGCGCAGGCGGGAGTTCTCTCAGCCTCTCGGTCGCCAGCGCCCGCAGACAAGTGTCTTTGGCCGGCGATGACTATCTAACTACCACCATTCCGTTTGGTTCAAATGAACTTAAAGTTCCGGTTCCACCTCCGCCCACTCCGCGCGGCCGTCTTGTCGAGCGTGGGATTTTCCCTCGATCTGATTGGCGAGGGACGGATTGAAATGACTCGCTAGCGCGTGTTCGCATAATCCGTTGCTGCCGCCTTGCAGGCCGCAATCTTGGCGCACGCCAGCACGGCACCATCACGCAGGGCACTCTCATAGGACTCGTCTTTGTGGTTCGCGTGAAGATAGGCCCCGAGCAAGGCCGCAGCGACCAAGACCACGACGTAACGGGCCCGCTCCAAAATGAGCCGAGCCTTGGGGTTCTTCTCAATGCGGGTGACCGTCACCAAGAAAATGGCCGGTGTGCTCACGAGAAGGATAACAACTTGGATGCTGCCCGGCTCGATGTCCAGCCGGTTGAGAACCTCATGTTCGAGCCAAAGGCAAAGCGCGATGAATCCCCAGATGGTGGCCCAGTAGCTGGCCATGTCGAAGAGGACCTTAATGGGGTCGTTTTCGCCCAACTTCGGGGCGTTGCTCTCGGTGCTGGACATTTGCGCGTTCCTCAACAGGTGGCTGATGCAATGTAGACGATAGTCATCATGGCTCAATGGGAAAATGGGACTCATAGTCCGTAGACCCAAAGTCATCATGACGGCCTGCTTCCGTGGATGGATGACGAGACAGGCATCGTTAACGTGGTGGCGGCGGCTGTGCGGCGGGCCCGGAAGGGGCTTGGTCTGTCCCAAGAGGATTTGGCCCTAGAGGCGGGGCTGGATCGGACCTACGTCAGTCAGGTGGAGCGGGGCGCCCGCAACTGCACCATCATCGTCCTGGCCCGCTTGGCGAAGGCCTTGAAGACGACCCCTGATAGGTTGCTTGTCCCCCAGAAGAGGACCCGAGGTCAGGCCTGAATCTCGGCCGGTGTCAGGCGGGTCACTTTCAGCACCGGACCTCAGGTTAGGCCCGAACCGGACCGTTGATTTAGGTCAATGGTCACTGTCGTCCTTTTGCCAAGCTTTAGGCATGAATGCGCCTGAGCCCGAGAAACGTCCGACGCCCAAGCCGACGCGCATGGAGGAGACTCGACGGATCATCGAGGAGTATGCCGATGACCTCCGCGAGATCATCAGGAAGCTGCGTCAGAAGATGAATTGAGACCGCCTTGGTCCGCGCACATGGTTCGGCCCTATGGAGGAGACCGAAGGGTTAGTCTTAGGGGCTGTCCTTGGGCGCCATGTAGGAGGGGTGGTGGTCACTCACCCGAGCTTGGAGGTGACCCTTCAGGGTTGGTGAAGGCTGGCCCTTAGAGGCCGCACTAGGGGTGACAATAAAGGAGGGGTGGTGTCACCCTCCCAACTTGAAGGCAGCCCTTACAGGCCCCCTGAGACGGACCTCTAAGTTCTAACCCCCGCTGAGTTTCCTCCTTTAGCTTCCTCCTCCATTAGCGGAGGCGTAAGGCCTATTTCCGGTTTAAGTGATTGTTATCGCGGGGAAAAATTCTATAGAGACAATCGCGCAGGAAGATCCCGTCGCCATGCTGAAAGCAGTCTGCATCGCGTCCTCCGCAACGTAGGCCTTCGATTCCGCGACCAGCACCGCGTCATGGAGCGGCAGGGCGGTCACCCCGAGGCTCTGAAGATGCGTGATGATCCCGATCAGCATATCGCTTTCGATGCGCATCAACTGAAAGCCCAGCCCGGTGCCGAACAAATCGGCAATGGGCGCATGGCGCGTGGCTAGCATCTCAATGGCGTCACGGAGTTTCATGCCCGAGGGGAAATGTTGAAGCGTGCCCTCCGGCCAATTCCGCAATGGGCCGTCCGCGAACAACATCGCGTTCATCAGCCGTTTCCAGCCATCACGTCCGGAGCCATCGCCGGCCACATTATATATGTCACCTTCCGGCTGCGGCTGTCCCGCCCGCACGTACGCTAGGCGCGGGAAGAGCTGCCTGTAATCGACATCCGCAATTCGCTCGCTATCAATCCGAATGCGCTCAAACCGCTCGGCTCGTTCCATGCCCATCCAGAAACCGCCAGCGAGCCGGCCCCCGTGGTGCCAGTTGGCATTATTGAAGATACGCCGAAGAGAGCGGCGATAGGGTGCGATGACTTGCCCATCCTTCCCTAAAGAGAGGCCGGTGTTCTGACCGGTTACTTCGATATCCGCGCTGCTAAGAAACTCGTTGATGCGCCGCATCTGTCTCGCAAGCTGGCGTGTATTGGCTGTCTCCCGGAAGGCGATTGGGGCCGCACGCCCGTCATCGTCCTTGCCTTCCTTCAATATGATTAGAGCGCGTTGGTCGATTTGCTTAACGCTTCGCCACTCGGGTGGTGCCAGCGGAAGATGCTGAGCGAGCGTGGCGCTTGGTCGAATGAGCGACGGCACCCGCATTCTAGCGGACAGCCTATATCCCCTTTGCTCCTCTTCGATCAGGCCAAGCGATGCAAGCCCATCTAACGCGGATAGGAAGTGCTGGCCGTATACTGGGTCGGCGCCGCCATCGCCCCGCCAAAGAAAGCCGTGCGACCGGGGCACCGCGAGCTTTGGGCCGGACTCCACTGCGCTGAGCAGGATTAAGTTGCAGGCCAGCGCTTCAACGGCGAGGCCGAACTTCTCCTTGTCCGCTTCCTTCCGCGCTCGCTTCCTCGCGCCGCTATCTGTCTCGTGCAGCAGTAGCGCATCGCGCAAACATTGGACCGCATGGGCAAGTTCGGTCGTCTTGCCCCGGAGCAGTGGATCGAACCACATGATGTTGGGTGATTCTGTCATCGAGGCGTGAGGCGTGTGTTCAAAGTGACCTGCCCCAACCCTCGATATGCACGCACTGCTTCACTCCGACCAGATACCTCGCGCGAATGCTGCGGCTTACGATTTCTTTCGGGCATGGATCAACTCGACGCGCGGAGCCGCCCATAGCGCTGCCGATGGGCCAGGACGCCCGCGACGTGCTTCTCAATGACCCATTCGCAGGGCTGCTCCAGCATCCGTCCCATCTCCCGCAGAACCCGCCCGGTGGACTTGGGGAAGGCGTGCATTTCGGTCCGCCGTTTCCTGCCCTGATGGTCCTCCACTACCCACACACGATGCGTGCCCGAGGCTAGCCGATGGACGGCCTTGCAGATTTGCACCGTCCGGAACTCCTTTGAGCGGGGTGCCGTGGCGTCGGCCTTGATCAGGGCGGAGACGGCGAGCACGAGGGAGACAACGCGCTGCGGGGGCACGCCTTCAACGCGGAGCCGCGCTAGTCCGATCTTGGCTCGCTTCGTGGCGGACATTCCTTTGAGGCGCGTCGCAATCTCCACCGGGCCAGCTTCCTCTAGGGCTCGTGCCATGTCCGCAATTGCGGCGGCGATGAACTTATCGTTAGCTGCCCGAAGGCCGACATACGCGGTCGCCGCCGTGATAAATGGCCGCAACTCGGATGCCTTGAAGCTCGCCCGCCAATAGGAGCCATGACGCTGCCGGTGCTCAACGTGGCGCCTACAGTGGTGAGGGGCGAGGCCTTCACGGGCTGCCTTCATGGTCTCGCGCCCGCAGCCGGGTATAGCGCACGTGGCTGCAGCTGCGAGCGGCCCCAATCGGATGCTCTCCTTTAGGGCCGTCTTGCGTCTGCTTCGTGGGCTAGCGCCGGACATCGTCCCGACCTTGCAGCAGAAACCTCTCGTGCACGGCGTCTGCCAAGTCCACAGCGTAGCGGAGCAATTCCTCATATCCGCCGAGTGTAACATTGAGCCCCGGCATCTTGCTTGCCCTCGTGGGGCGTTTGCCATGGGCGGCAAGTTGACGCTTGAACAGCTCGACCGCGAATTGGATAGCACTTTCTCTCACACGCGCTTTGCGACGCGTATCTTGCCCCATTGCGCGAACAACGTCTTTGTAGACCCACCTCAGTGTGGCGCGGCGATAGTCGTAGTGACCACCATCTTTTTGTTCGCGAGTATCGGCCAGCGCTGGAGTGTTCGCCACAATACGGCGTAGGTAGAAATTTCCTTCTTTGGTGCCGGGCGCGGCATACGCCAAATACAGATATTTCCGCTTAGACCAATCGAACCGAAATCGTCCTCCAGGAATTTCCATCAGCAGCATGACCACGAAATACCAAGGGTCAAAATATCGGTTGCTTCGGGCCTTGCCGGATTCCGCTGTAGGATCATGAATCACCGCTGAAACTGCGGGCAAAGGCAATCCGCGAGCCTCTGGGACTAGGTCAGACTGAAGTATCGAACTCGCAGGAAATCGAGACCGGACAATGCGCGAGGCATCTGGTAGCGTTCTGCGCTTTCCCTGCTGGTAGGCGCCGGCCTCTTTCAAGTATGCAATGCAAGCAGCAAGGGTCTCACGAGCCGACTGATCATATTCGATGAGCAGTGTCGAATTCTTCTTGGGCATTTCCTCATTCCATAGCGGTGACGCACAACGTTTTATGTAGGAGTTCGCATCCCGATTTGCGAGAAATTAATGCTGGAGAAACGTCAAGCTACTTCACTAGAATCAATCGCTTGGTAGCTTTTTCTTCGTTCGCTGCTACTGCATCCTCGCTAGACGTGCTTCGATCAGCGTGACCTGTGGTGCTGACCACTTCGCTCCACCCCTTGCCGTAGGGATGTCCTGTGCGGTCAATGCTCGTGCGACCTCGGTGGGTGACGTGATGCCCTTGGCCCGGAGCTTCTTGAGCACGGGGGCGAGGTCCGCTGCTCGTCTATCGGCAAGCTTTGATTGCTCGTCTCTCCCGCGAGCTTGTGCATCGGTGGATAGGCTCCCCCCTCGATGTCCCCCCAGTCGTTGCCCTCGCGCCTTAGCTGCCGCAAGCGCGGCCTTGGTGCGGGCAGAGATCAGCCCTGCCTCTAGCTCCGCCACTGCGGCCATCTGTTGAAGCATGAAGCGCCCGGTGGGCCCCTCGATGGCTGGGAGATCAGCGAAGCGTACGTCCACCCCAGCCTCTAGCAGGCGCTCCAAGAAGCCCACCGAGCGGGTCAGGCGATCAACCTTGGCGACCACAAGGGCTGCCCGGTGCAGACGCGCTGCGGTCAATGCCTCGTCTAGCGCGGGTCTGTCGTTGCGGCGTCCGCTCTCCACCTCCGTGAATTCGGCGATGACGTTCGCTAGTCCATCTCCGAGGTGGTTCGTTACGGCGGCCCTCTGAGCATCGAGGCCCAAACCGGACTGGCCTTGCTTGCGGGTGGATACTCGATAGTAGGCGACAAATCGGCGCTTCACGGCCATTTTTTCCTCTCGATGATGGCTCGCAAAAAACTTAGTCAACGAGCGTTGTCACCATATTTTTCGGAGGATTCGCTCGGCAAGAGGGGGCGCATGAGTCAAATAGACTCAGGCAACGGAAAGAGTTAAGCGCGGCCCGCATGTGGTGAAATAGCATTGGCCACGAGGAATCCCGACCGAACGCTCCGTTGGACGACGTTTCAGAAATCAAAGGGGCGCACGGGGGAAAGACAGCAAGCCGCCGACACGAGGTCACGTCTTAAATTTGGGACCCCTGAGAAATGTTGGCCGGGCTCGTCTGCGTCTGGCCTCTTCTAGTCCAGCTACGATAAGCTAGGGCTGGGTCGTCGGCATCACGCAGGACGAACCTCCTTGGGGAAAGTTCATGCAGTCGCGAGAGGAATTGGTTGGAGCAATTCGAGCGCTACGGAATGAGACGGAGATTCTTTCCGAGCCGCAGAAGGAGAAATGGCTCGGTTGGCTTTCCGAATATGACGGGCCGGGCTTCTATGGTCGGAAAAAGGCGGATCGTTCGGCTCGCTTCATATTCAACAAGTTGAACAGCGCCGCGATGATTATTTGGCTGGCGGAAGCCAGTGGTGTTGATGCTCGTATCCTTCAAAAGGCTCTGACGGCGAGCCGGAATCATCCCCAAACAAAGCAGGCGGCAGCCATTCGGAAAGTTCTTCCTTGGGAGTTGATTGAAGCGCGTCTCGGCGTGTCACAAGCGAAGGAGGCGGCCGTTCAACGCCACTTCATTGCGTATCATAACGCGGATGAACGCGGCACTTATCGAACCCGTAGGGATGAAGGTGCTTTCCTCACACGCAAGAATTTTCGTGGTCAGACTCTGATCGGGCAGCATGTCTGGGTTTTTGAAGGAAGTGGCTCGCCAAAGAATTATCGACTGGTGCGTCATGGGACCGTAATCACAATGCACCGTGATGACGCGGGGGAGGCGCGTGTAAAGTTTAAGATAGAAGGCCCCGAGGCGGCGATTGCCGTGACCGAATTGCCGTGGTTCAGGCGTCTATTGGATCAGCAGCGTTCGTTTGCGAATGGATTTAGCTCTCTTCGCGATGCGGCGATTATTCAATCCTTGGAGCAAATTGTCCGAGCATGGCAAAATGACGCACGCGTTGGTCTTCCTGCCGGCCCAACGACCGCTCAAGCCCTAATAGACGCACGCCTCGGTCAGGGCACCTTCAGAAGGAGCTTGGAGGCCAAATGGAGTAGTGCGTGCGCGGTCACGGGCTGCACAATCTCCGGAATTCTTCGTGCTTCTCACATAAAGCCGTGGGCCGCTTCCAATGATTCTGAGCGCTTGGACCCGGAGAACGGTCTTCTGCTGATTGCGCACGTTGATGGGCTTTTCGATAAAGGGCTTATCTCTTTTGGGAAGGACGGACAGATGCTCCTATCGAAACGGATCAGCCGGAGAGATCGCAAGTATCTGCGCTTGCCGACATCGTTGCGCAAAGGGCCCAGTGAGCAACAATGCCACTTTCTTGAATACCATCGGGTGAAGATTTTCGAGGCCTAGATAATGCGCTCGCTTCTTCATGCGAAGTGTTCGATTGCCCATCTCGGCGGACGGTGGTTGGCTCTAGGCATGAACAAGGTCGCGCGTGCGCTCGCATGCGTCATCGATAATCCACGGAGACCGACGTGCAGTTCGCGTTTGCAATAGACAACACGCATCTTGAAGCGGAGCCTGGGAAGTCCGCCACCTGCCGGGATTGTGGTGGCAGGGTTATTGCAAAGTGCGGAGAGCACCGAGTTTGGCACTGGTCACACATTGGACGGCGTGACTGCGACAGTTGGTGGGAGCCCGAGACACCCTGGCATCGTGGTTGGAAAGGGCTGTTCCCAAAAGATTCTCAGGAAATCATTTGTCGCTCGGAAACGGGCGAGAACCATCGCGCAGACGTAAAGACCCTGTCGGGTCTAGTCATCGAATTCCAGCGGTCGCCTATTGCTCCGGACGAGCAGCGAAAACGCGAGCCCTTTTACGGAGACCGCTTGATCTGGGTGATAGATGGAACTCGGCTTGCAGGGGACATGCGTCGCTTTAACCAAGGCGGCCGCAACCTCGTGCGAATGACATCTGGGGTGCTCAGCGTTTTCTTGACCCAAGACCCCGCCGCAAGCTTTCCGAGACAGTGGCTAGAGTGCGAAGCGCCCGTCTTCTTGGACTTCGGAGGTGCAGATTGTCGGGTTGACGCGCCTCTGTGGTGCTTGCTGCCCGGGCGGGCAGAAGGGCACGCTCTTGTTGTTGCGGTATCGCGAAGCAATTTCCTTGCTCTAGCACTTACCGAGGTTTGCATTTTTGACCATGCAGCGATTTTGCAGACTGCGGCTGAAGGTCTGAAAGCAACGAGGCGTCGGACATCTTAGGCGCATCATCATGCAACAGGGCTGTGTAACAAAGTCTCGACACGTTTAGAAATATGGCATAAAGATCAGTATCTTACGGATCAGGCCGGCCAGTCCTTTCCTGGGTACCATTTCCTGGGCACCATTTTCGAAATCTCAGCATCAAATGGCTCGCCTGCACATCAGGCTTTGCTGGCACTTGCGTGAAGCAAGGCCAGATCGGGCATTCATCTGAACTGTTGGAGACCCGGCTTCTTACGCCGCAGTCGCGGGCGGTAGCGCCAGCACCGAATAGATCGCCTGGGCGTCGCGGGAGGCGCGGAGCTTTTTGGCGATGTCCTGGTCGCGGAGGAGACGGGCGATGCGGGCGAGCGCCTTCAAATGATCGGCGCCGGCGCCTTCGGGGGCGAGCAGCAGGAAGACGAGATCGACCGGCTGGCCGTCCATCGATTCGAAATCGATCGGACGATCGAGACGGGCGAACAGGCCGAAGATCTTTTCCAGCTTGGGCAGCTTGCCGTGGGGAATGGCGACGCCGTAGCCGACCGCGGTGGTGCCGAGCTTCTCACGCTGCAGCAGCACCTCGAACACGGAGCGCTCGTTCTGGCCGGTCAGCTCGGCCGCCCTGGCGGCGAGTTCCTGGAGCGCCTGCTTCTTGCTGTTGACCTTCAATGCCGGGAGAATCGCCTCGGGCGCGACCAGATCGGTAATCGGCATGGAAGGTTTCCGAGGTGAATTAAACCGTCAGGTTCCGAATTGGCCAGCTTGGTGAGAACCACGCCGGGCCGGCGTCAAGAAGGTGAAGCAGGAGGGGAACTTAGCCCGGTCCTGATGTGGGGCGCTTCTACTCCAACGCAATCCCGGTGCCAACTGCTGCGTGCGGCTTTGCCCCCGTCATTGTTAAGGCTGCGGATGGTACGGGCCCCGGTTCCGGCCCTAACCACCTGATTTGGCCCCCGGCGGGTCGATCCAGCCCACATTGCCGTCGGCCCGGCGGTAAATGATATTCACCCGGCCGCTGGAGCCGTGCTGGAAAACCAGGCAGGGCGCACCGCTGAGGTCGAGCTCCATGACGGCCTCGCTCACCGAAAGCTGCTTCAGGGAGGTGGTGGCCTCGGCGATGATCACGGGGCTGTAGCCGGTGACCTCGTCGTCGTCCTCACCCTCGCCCGGCGCTTCCAGCACATAGCTCGTGGCATCCATGGCGGCGAGAGCGGCGGAGGCGACATGGGCCTTGCGGGCCGAGCGATCCTTGAGCCGGCTCTTGTAGCGCTTGAGGCGCTTCTCGATCATCAGGAGCGCCAGGTCGGCGCTTGCATAGGCATCGGGCGCGTTCGAATCGGCCTCAAGCGTAATTCCGGAATCGAGGTGCAGCGCGCAGTCGGTGCGGAAGCCGAAGCCGTCCTTGCTGAGCGTAATGTGCCCGGAATAGTTGCCGTCGAAATATTTACGCAGGACCTCTTCAGTCCGGTCGGAAACGCGGCCGCGCAGGGCCTCGCCAACGCTGACGCTCTTTCCCGAGATTCTGAGAGTCATGTGATACCTCGCTTGGTTTGGGTGCCTAGCTTGGATCGGCCGCGAAGGGGGGATGAGAGTAGCGCGATTTCGCGCCAGCGCAATCAGGCCGGCACGGTGCTGCGGGAGCGATCGGACATTGCGGTGGAGAGGACGTTACCAAGAGCGCTCTGCTTGTCGCGGCGGCGTTGCACCGAGGAAGGAATGCGCATGGCTTCGCGGTACTTCGCGACCGTGCGGCGGGCAATATCAATGCCCGAGCCGCGCAAGCGTTCCACGATAGTATCGTCGGACAGGATCGCGGACGGCGCCTCCGAATCGATCAGCTGCTTGATGTGGTGACGCACGGCTTCGGCCGAATGCGCCTCGCCGCCGTCAGCCGAAGCGATCGAGGCCGTGAAGAAATATTTCAGCTCGAACGTGCCGCGATTGGTCGCCATGTATTTGTTGGCGGTGACGCGCGACACCGTCGATTCATGCATCTGGATGGCGTCGGCGACGGCCTTCAGATTCAGCGGCCGCAGGTGCGCCACGCCATGGGTGAAGAAGCCGTCCTGCTGGCGCACGATCTCGGTCGCGACCTTCAGGATGGTGCGGGCGCGCTGGTCGAGCGCGCGCACCAGCCAGGTCGCATTCTGGAGCGCGTCGGTGAAATAGGACTTGTCGCCGTCCTTGCCGATCTTCTTCGAGAGCTGCGAATAGTAGGTCTGGTTGACCAGCACGCGCGGCAAGGTGTCGCTGTTGAGCTCAACATGCCAGCCGCCGTCGGGACCGGGGCGGACATAGACGTCAGGCACCATGGTCTGGAGCCGGGCCGAGCCGAACTTCATGCCGGGCTTGGGATTGAGCCGGCGAATCTCGCCGATCATGTCGGCGATGTCCTCGTCGTCGACGCCGCAGAGCTTGCGCAAGGCTCCGACGTCGCGCTTGGCGAGGAGATCGAGATGCTCGACCAGGGCCTGCATCGCGGGATCGTAGCGGTCGAGCTCGCGGAGCTGGATCGCCAGGCATTCGCTCAAATTGCGCGCGCAGACGCCGGGCGGATCGAATTTTTGCAGCACGGCAAGAACGTTCTCGACGTCCTGCTGCGATGCGCCAAGCCGTTCGGCGGCCTGGCCGAGATCCGGTGGCAGATAGCCGGCCTCGTCGACGAGGTCGATCAGGTACTGGCCGATCATGCGCTGCGCGGCCCCGGTGAAAGCAACCGATAGCTGCTCGGCGAGGTGGTCGCCGAGCGTGGTCTCCGCGGCGACGAAGGCTTCGAGATTGTAGGCCTCGTCACCGGAGGCACCGCCGCCCCATTCCGTATAGGTGGTCGGCGCCGCATCCTGGGCGTTGCGGGCGGCAGCCTCGGCCGGTTCCTCGGAGAAGACGTTGTCGAGGCCGGTGTCCATGGTCTGCTCGATCTCGGCGCGGGTGCCGAGATCCTTGCTCAGCCATTCTTCCTGGCCGGGCTCGAACGCCTCGCCCGGACCGCCGCCGGGCTCGTCATTGTGGCCGCCGTCGCTATCGTTGAACTGGCCGGTCTCGGCCGGGGCTTCGCCGGCCGGGGGCTCGTCATTGGCCCGCTCCAGCAGCGGATTACGCTCGAGTTCCTCTTCCACGAACGTCGTGAGATCGAGATTGGACAATTGCAGCAGCTTGATCGCCTGCATCAATTGCGGCGTCATGACCAGCGACTGCGATTGCCGGAACTCTAATCTCTGCGTAAGCGCCATGAAGCAAGAACCGATCCCAAAAGTTGGTCCGATTTTTGCTTATCCTAGTCCGAGCCCGATGTACACGTCTTGACGAAATGGAAAAACGGGCTAGAGGCGGAACTCCTCGCCAAGGTAAAGACGGCGTACGTCCGGATCGGCGACGATCTCATCCGGGCTCCCCTCGGTCAGGATTTCACCGGCATAGACGATGTAGGCGCGATCGGTGAGGCCGAGCGTCTCGCGCACATTGTGATCGGTGATCAGCACGCCGATGCCGCGGTTGGTGAGATGGCGAACGAGGTCCTGGATGTCGCCGACCGCGATCGGATCGATGCCGGCAAAAGGCTCGTCGAGCAGCATGTAGTTCGGACGCGTCGCCAGCGCACGTGCGATCTCGACGCGGCGCCGCTCACCGCCGGACAGCGCGATCGACGGCGATTTACGCAGGCGCGTGATGTTGAATTCGTCGAGCAGCGAGTCGAGCTGCTGCTCGCGCTTCTTGCGCGAGGGCTCGACCACTTCAAGCACGGCGCGGATGTTCTGCTCGACGGTGAGGCCACGGAAGATCGAGGCTTCCTGCGGCAGATAGCCGATGCCCAGTCGCGCACGCTGATACATCGGCAGCTTGGTGACGTCGTGGCCGTCGAGTTCGATCGCGCCGCGGTCGGCCTTGATCAGGCCGGTGATCATGTAGAACACGGTGGTCTTGCCGGCGCCGTTCGGACCGAGCAGGCCGACCGCTTCGCCGCGGCGCACATAGATGCTGACGCCGCGCACAACCTGGCGGCTGCCAAAACTCTTTTCCACGCTATGCACAGCCAGGAAGCCCGGGCGCTTCAACAGCTGAGGCCCGCCGGAACCATTGGGCTTGGCGGCAGCGGCCCTGACGGGATGAACCGCCTGCGCGCGCGGCTCGGCTTGATAGGTGGCCTGGAAGTCAGCCTGGAACTGGTCTGGCGCATGCATCGGCTGGTCACGCGCAATCGGCGGCGCATCCCGTACCGGGCTGGCCACGAGACCGCCGACACTGTCACCGAGCGCGGTGATGTCCTGGCGCGCAAATCCTGGCCGGCCGCGCTTGGCGGGGCGCCGACGGAACATGCTGAAGAGATCGACCATCCCCGCCTTCTAGCCTTTCGCGACGATCCTGCGCGGAACTGCCCGGTGAAACACCCCCGATAAGCGGCGAACCCCGCTTCGAAAGCCCTTCGCACCAGATACAGTCTCGCCGGGCAAGCTTCAACCTCGGATCAGCAGCGCTCGGCCCAAGTGCTTGAAATCATTCTTCAAATTTTACTTCGGTTTACTGGCGCCAGGCAGTTGCAAAGGCCCCGCGCCGGGCTTGCCCGATCCTCCGGATCCGCAATCATTGCCGCCGCCTTGTGGCAGCAGCGCCTGCACCCGGCCGGTGTCGGATTCCACACGCGACACGCCGGTGGTCATGTCGACCGCCAGCCGGTCGCCGCGCAGCACGTTCTTGCACTGCGTCAAGACGACGCCGCCGAGCATGGTGATCTGATTGGTCCTGGTGTCGAACACGGCGGTCTCGCCTGTCACCACCTGGTCCTTCTGGGTGACGACGACATTGCCGCGCGCCTCCAGCCGCTTGATCGAGGAGCTGCCGCCCGGCCCCGGCGTCGCCGACTGCATCGGAGCGCCCTTTGTCGCCTTCGCCGCAGGCTGCGGTGTGGCCGGCTTGTCGCCGCCCGAATCGTAAAACACCACCAGCGTCTTCGAGGTCATGGTGGTGTCGCCCTG
This sequence comes from Bradyrhizobium sp. 197, assembly GCF_023073375.1. Lineage (NCBI taxonomy): Bacteria > Pseudomonadati > Pseudomonadota > Alphaproteobacteria > Hyphomicrobiales > Nitrobacteraceae > Bradyrhizobium > Bradyrhizobium sp. 197. The sequence continues at coordinate 36,293 of NZ_JADPJJ010000041.1, forward strand.
GATGACCTTCACATTGCCGGAGAAGGTCGCCTCCTTCTTCTTGTCGCGCATCTCGAGCGAGGCAGCTTCGATCTGGATCGGTTGATCGCGATTCTGCGAGAAGCCCTGCATCGCGTTGGGCACGCCTTGCATCGTGCTCTGCGCGATTGCCGCACCCGTTGCGAGCAGTGCGACGCCGACGGCGAGCGCGGCCGCACCAGGGATGACGCGCCGCTTGTCTTTGTTGCGCGGAAAAAACCTGATCATGAAAATCACTTTGAATTGGCAGACTTGTTCTGCGGCGTGCGTGTCTTCGCTGGCGGCGCAGGCTCGGGGGGCACAGGCTGAGCGGCGGCAGGATCGTCCAGCTTGTCGAGATGCATCACCACATTGCCCTCGAAGCGGATGACATCGCCGCCGTCCGTGATCCGCAGCCGATCGGCGGTCAGCGTGCCGTTGGTCAGCTTGACGTCGACATGCTCATCCGACGAGACCGTGCCCTTGCCCATATCGACGAAGGCCGAGTTCAGCCGCGCCTCGTAGCCGGTCGAGGTGCGCAGGAAGATGTCCTTGTGCAGGTCGAGCTGCTGCTGCTTGTTGTCGAACCGTCCGGTGCGGGCATCGAGGAACAGGGTCGATTGGTCTTCCATCAACACTTTCGCGCGCAAATCATGGAGATCGACATGGTCGGGATCGGTGATGTCCTGTGTCGCGGTCTTGGCCCAGAGCTCGTAGGGCCGCTGGTCCGGGGTGAAGCCGGACATATGCGGCGATTCCATCGTGATCTTGGTGCCTGTCACCACGAGGTTTCCGGAGTCGAGCTTCACCGGGATCTTGAAGGGATTGAGGAAGGTTGACACGGCCACGATCACAGCCATGGCCACGGCCACCGTCGTCGGCACCGCGATGCGCAGAATCCGCACCAGGCGGCTGTGGCGAGCCGCGCCGGCGAACTTCGCCGCAAGCGCGGCGTCATAGGTGGGATTATGGGCCGAATTCACCTGGGCTCCTGAGGTATCGCTCGCCTTGTCCGGTTGACGGGCGCCCCATTGTAGCCGGCAACGCCAAAATATGCAGCCGGCGACAGGCCGTCAGGAAAGTGACCGAAACGGGGCGACCGCCCAACCCAGCCGCCACGCGAAGCTCTAGGAATGCGCGAAAATGTCCTCTTCGGCCCAGCCCTGGAGGTCGAGCAGAGCGCGGGTCGGCAGGAAGTCGAAACAGGCTTTTGCCAGCGCGGTGCGGCCTTCCCGCGCCAGCATGGCATCGAGCCGCTCGCGCAAGCCGTGCAGATGGAGCACGTCGGAGGCGGCGTAGGCGAGCTGCGGCTCGGTCAGGCTGTCGGAACCCCAATCGCTCGATTGCTGCTGCTTGGAGAGATCGACATTGAGCACCTCGCGCACGAGGTCCTTGAGGCCATGGCGGTCGGTATAGGTGCGGATCAGGCGGGAGGCGATCTTGGTGCAGTAAATCGGCCCGGTCATGACGCCAAACGCCTGGTAGAGCACCGCGACGTCGAACCGCGCAAAGTGGAAGATCTTCGTGATCGCGGGATTGGCCAGCAGGGCCTTCAGGTTCGGCGCGTCGGTATGCCCCTTGGGTATCTGCACCACGTCTGCGCTGCCGTCGCCGGGCGAGAGCTGCACCACGCAGAGCCGGTCGCGGTGCGGGTTCAAGCCCATGGTCTCGGTGTCGATCGCCACCGCTCCGGTGTAGCGGGACAGATCGGGCAGGTCGCCGCGGTGCAGGCGTACGGTCATGGCGTTTCAAACCTCAATCGAATCGGTGCGCTTTCGCAGGCTAATACCCGCGACAGACGCTGGCGAGGGCCGGCCGCGATGTATCCGCTGGCAGCCGTCGGCGCAAGCATCAGGCGCAGCTGGGCATACAGAGCTGCGGCGCTGCTCGTCATTATCGTTTGTCATTGTCTTTTGGCATCGCCGGCAAAACCGGATCAAGGCCGGACGTAAACGGTCTCGTAGGCGCCGGTGTATTGCTCGCGCCAGCCTCGGCGCTCCACGAGAAAGTGCCGCAGCTGGTCGTGCGCCTTGACCCATAGCACGGCGTCGATCCGGTATTTGTCGAGCACCATGTCCCACGCGGCTTCGTCGATCTCCCAGCTCACCAGCTTGAAATAGTCGCGCAGCAGATCATCCGGATAGGCCGTTGCGGCGCGGCCGTCGACGAACAGGGGGACAGTTCCGTGCGTCGCGAAAATCAGGTAACCGCCGACGTTCCAATTGTTCAGCACCCGCTGACCTGCGAGGTATTTTTGCAGATAGCCGGCATCTTCGGTCGACAGCATCTGCGGAAGTGCGAGCGCCGGCGCAACGCGTAAGTAGACCATCGGCAGGGTGCACAGACCGACGATGCCGGCGGCAAGCAACGGTCCACGCAGATCGAGACCCGTGAGACGTTCCGGCAGCAAGCGGCTGAGGTGAAGCGCCATCGGCGCGGTCGAGAAGATGAAGAAGAAGGCGATGTACCTGAACTGATACAGCCCCAGAATCAGGAACAGCCATGACATCAATCTCGGTTCGAGCGGGATCGGCCTGGAGTTTCTGTAGCGCAGTTCGAGCGCAACGAAGGCCAGCATGTACAGGATGCCGGGAATGCTGCCGGGCATTTCCATGTTGTGATAGTAGGACAGCCATTCGCCGATATTGCCCTGGACGAAGTGCCCCATCGTCGCGGCAGCACCGGCATAGATATTCCAGCCGAGCGGGTTGACGAATGTCGCGGCAAGACACCCGATTCCGGTGAGCGCAACGATCCTGAGCTCGGCCCAGGCCGCTCTGAGCAAGGCGGCGCCGAAGAAAACGCCGATCACGAAGAAGCCGAGCAGAAAGCCGCCGTGCAGATTGGCCCAGAGCGCCATCAACACGGGAAGCACGAACCATCGCGTTCGTCTCAGGCACTCGCGGTAGAACACGACGCAGAACAACATCGTGCATGTATTCGGCGAGACCGCGAGATACATGTTCGGCGAAGCTTCGTAGGCGGGATAGAGCAGGCAGGCAAAGAAGACCGAGACGCAAACCGCGATCGCCGATGCGCCGTAGCCAAGAGAGATCGCAGTCAGGGTGCCGACGATCGCCGCGCCACAGGCCACCGTCAGCACGACGAGGCCGCCAAAGCCCGCGTATTGAAACGTCGCACTGGCAAGCGCGTCCCAGAGCCAGGACAGATTGAACCACGGCTTGTCGCCGTGGGTGAACGACCAGGTGTCCTGGGGCGGGATAGCGTTGCTGTCCCGGATCAGATCTCCGGCCGCCAGATGCCAGCCCAGATCGTAGTGACCGAGCAGAAGCGGCGCGTTCAAGACGTAGAACAGGCAAATGAACGAGATCAGGAATAGATAAATTCCCGATCTCAGAAAAAACGGGCTGATCGCGTTCGCAACCTTGTCGAATGCCGACGCGCGCCAGACCTGGTGCTGATCCACCGCTTCCCTCACGACAAAGCGAGCCCGACGGCTCTGCGTGCTCGCCGACCGCCGGTTGCGAGCCTGACCGCTGACTTAGGCCAAGTTGTCTAAAGTGGAGTAAATTCGGATGGCGCAATCGGGGGTACCAGCGGACGAAATTCGGCGCGGCGGCAGGTTTCCGAGGTCCCCAACCAGCTGTTTTCTTGAAAATACCGATGCAGGCCGGCTCAAGCCGGGTTCTGGCGTGTTCGATCGGCTCGAAGCCAAACTGGCGGCGCAAGCGGACCGCAACTGATCCTCACCGTCGCCGCGCCCAGGAAAGGATTGGATCGCCCCCGCCGAAAAAGCCCCATTTTGCTGGGATTTTGAACCGCTCGGTGGACGATTGTGTACCGCTCTTGCGTACCGAAAGACAAGGTGAGTCATTTCGATCCGTCAAGCACCTGGACGCCAGCTTCCCGAACCTGCGCCTTGACCGGGACTTGCGTGCCGCAATCGGCTTTAGCATCCGGCTTTGATCGTGTTGCTGATCTCATCGGGTGCGGCAAAAATCACGTCCGCCCGGTCGCCCATCATGCCCGCGGGAACCAACGCCGGCGCGCCACTTTGCGGGCCGTCTTTGCCAGAATCAGTTTTCAAGCGCAGGTTGCGTTCCCAAAAGGCGCGGGTCTTGCCATCGGCAGTGGTCACTCGGTAGGTATCGCGACAATAGGTGATCGCCTTCACCTGCATGTTCGCTTCCATATTTTTCAAATTGGGATCGGGACCGCCGCCCATCATCCCGCCCATGCCTCCCATTTGCCCTTGAGCGGTCACCTGCGGTGCGGCGCCTGGCTTGGTCGCCTCTTTCAGGAAGGCGAGCAGGTCTGCACGGTCCTGGGGGTTCTTGATGCCGTTGAACGGCATTTCGTTGCCCGGCACCATGCGGTCGGGATCGGTCAACCAGCCGTCCAGCGAGCGATCGTCCCAGATGATGCCGGACGATTTGAGCACATCGGAATAGCGCTCGAAGCTCGGTAGCGATCCGGCCTTGCGTCCCCACAGACCGGCAAGGCTCGGCCCCGTCATGTTTCGGTCGGGTTCAAGCGAATGGCAAGGGGCGCACATGCGGAAACTCCGTTGGCCTCGCGCGACGTTGTCGTGCTGGGCAAACGAGGGCGATGCAAATGCAATCGTCGAAAGCCCAATGACAATGAGTTTGTTCATTGCCGATCGTCCTTGCTTCTCGTGCGAAGGTACTTAATCAGCGCCGCGGCCGCCAGGATTAAGACGATCACGACCAGCAACCAGACGAGGCCCATACCCCACATCATCCCAGGCATCATATTGTCCATCATAGGCTCACCTCGAACATCTTGCGGGGCAACGCGGCTCTACCTGCAAGCGGCGCGCTTCATGCACATCAGCATCATGAATGCGCACGGCAGCGACGCCATGATGCGAAATGTTTCGGCGCCGGTCAGCCAATTCCAGTTCCAGGCGACACTCAGAGACGCCGCCGCTGCGAAAACCAGATACAGCGGCATCCGATAGCGGGCGACATGGTTGCCCAGAGTGACGCTCAGTGAATTCGCAGCGCTAGTAGTGATGTGGTGATCCAAAGTCATAAAATGCCCTTTCCTATTGCAGCGAGAACCAAAGGCGAGGGGTTTGCGGAGCGTCGATCACGACCCACAACTCCCTAGCACTTGGCCAGCAGCCGTGGTTGCGCTGCGATGTTGGCAAGCTCTGCGTGGACGACGTCAACGCCCCTTCGGACCGCCGTGATACTGGAACGCCGGGTTGGCAACGCCGCCGATGGCGGGTGCCCAACGTGACGCGGCGCGATCGTAGGCGAACGCGGCGTTGAGGTCGGTCTGCGATCCCGCCCTGATCGGCGCGCTCCGTTTGGCTTCGTTCGGCCAATAGCTCTTATCGGTGATGGTCGAGCCCGCCTGCGCCGTCGCGGAGATCGCCAAGAGCGGCAACAAGAGACAAATCGTGAGAAGGTGCTTGGTCGACATGTTCCGGCTCCATGATGTTGGAAGCACCGTGATGTGCGCTTCTGGTCATGAGTTCGGAGTCAAATGTCAGCCGGTTACACGCTCACGCCGACGTGAAACCACTTGATCGGTTACTCACCAGCGCAACAGCCGTGGTCCCAACGCCGCGCCTGCCAGTGTGCACAGCACAATCGTTCCGCCGTACCAGACGGCAATAAATGGCAGCGAATCTTCCGTGCAGTGAAGCGCATAAGCTATTGCGCTTGCACCTCCCGCTATGAGCCCCGCGAACGCGCCGGCGCGTCGAAGATTTGTGGGCGCACCTTTGCGCACGGCCCAAATTGAAACGGCAAAGGGGACGATCGCAATGACCGGAATGGAGAGGAGGCATTCCAGCCATTCATCCCCCACGATCATCCGGTCCCAATGCGCGCGGGGCGCCGCCCCTAGGCTGACGGCGGCAAGAGCCACAATGACGAGAAACGGCACCGCGACGAGGAAGGGCGAAATTTTTTGTTCCCCGCCGGGGCGGGCCAGCCTCGTCAAGTAAACCAGCGCGAGACCGACGACCCCGATTGCGAATGCGAGCTTTATGGCGAGAAAAGCCAGCGCGCGGGTCGTCGCCAAGTCGGCGCGGAAGCCCAAGCCGGCAAAGGCGATGCCAAGCGCCACGGTTGTCCCTGCGGCGATTGCGATGGACAGCGTGCGAACGACCGCGTTGCGGTCGACCGGCTCGACGTTTGTACTCAGGAGCGCGACCAGATCATCCGTTTTCATGTTCGGGTTTCCCGCGCAATTAATGCGGCCAGCGTTTTGAGCCCACGGTGGATGTTTACTTTTACGCCCGACTCGGAGAGCCCACATCTCCTCGCGGCTTCCGCTACGTTTAATCCGTCGAGTTTCACAGCCTTGATCGCGCATTGCATGCCTTCGGGCAGCCGCTCGATCAGCCGCCTTACGTCATACGTGCTTTCTGTACCGGCATGGTCATCATCCGCCATGACCTCGTCGGCCGCATCGATCGGCACGTCGGCAAGCGACCCACGGTTCCGACGCAGAAAATCGATCAGTTTGTAGCGCGCGATGGCGTGCACCCAAGGCGTCAACGGCTCCCGCGGATCATAGGTATGCCGTTTGATGTGGACCGCCAACACTGCTTCCTGAACCAGATCTTCAGCCTCCGATGTATCCCTGCCGATCGCTGCGAGCTTAGCCTTGTAATAGCCGCGCAGGCGGCGGCTCAACTGGTCGAGCAGCGAGCGGTGTGACGCCGCATCACCTTTCAGGCTCGCAAGCATCAGGGCCTTAAGTTCAATTTCCAGGGGCGTCATGCCCTGTCTCATTAGTTCGGCGGCCCTGCGGATTTGGTTACAGTCTCAGCGTCGGGCCGCAAAAATCGGGGCTAGGTCTGGACGGTTGGCTCAACGAGTTTGAACTCGTAATCCTTGATCCCGGCAGGGCGGAAGTCACGATTTCGCCAGACGCCTATCAGGAAAGTCATAACTCACCCAGCATGCGGGCGACAGCGGTCTGACCCGGAACGATCGGCTCGACGTCCCTTATTCGCCCCCTCCGCACCACGCGATTGAAGGCCTAGTGAGCTATCCAAACGTCGTTCGAGCCATGATCATCATCCTGGAATGCCTCGACGTAGAGCTCATGGATGGCACGCGACAGACCAAGCAGCTGCTTGTGCGTGAGCGGTTGCGGCCCGGCGCGGATTGTCGCGAACACCTTGTTCAACTCCGCTAGCGCCACGCTCCTCCAGAACCGCGCCACATCATCGTCGCGGGTACGCAGAGAGAATTTGATCTCTGCGTCGATCGTCGTGGTCGCGATGAAGGGCCGGCTGAACATGAACTCTGGAAACTGGATCAGGACGCGCCGGTTCATCGCGCCGCGCGCCAGGACATCGGCGGGCGTTCTGACTCGAAAGATATGGCTGGAAGAGTCAGCCCGAGAAGTGATGTAGGCCATTCCAAACGTCACCAGCGCTGTGTCCCGGTTTTGTGTACCGGTCAGCGGCTCGAATTCCCTGCAAATCAGCAATTTCAATCGCTTAGGGAAAGGGTGGTGCCCAGGAAAGGATTGGCTGCGCAGACCTTCAAGGCACTGATTTCTATAGCAGTTTCTTGACCCTGTCGAGATGTTGTTACACAGTCCCGTTGCGCACTTGGGCAAGCTCCTGCCTCGGCGCCGCCGCACGGCTAGCACCTTCGTCTTGTGGACGAGCATCAGTGTCCGCTTCAATATCCCGCAACCGGCAGTTGCCTCGGCAGGCGGGATCGTGTTTCGTCAGCGATGGGGGGCGCTCATCATGTATGCCGGTTTTAAGCTCGTTGACCTTCAGCTCGAAGATATCGATCTGGATGACAAGAATCCGCGTATCGTCTCGCAGACCGCATTGACCACGCAGGCGGCTATTCTGGCCTATCTCTACGAGAACGAGGAGCTGGAAGCCTTCATCAAGCGGATTGCGTCGGAGGGCCACAACGTAGGGGCAGAGCGGCCTTACGTTATCAAGAAGGGCTCCCGCTATGTCGTCATCGAGGGCAATACGCGCATAGCGGCCTACAAAGTCCTCACCGGCCTTATGAAGCCGCCCAAAGACTATGCCGATTCTGTCCCGCACGTCTCCGAGGCCCTGAAGAAAGTCCTCCAGACCGTCGCATGCACGCTTGCCCCGGACCGCGCCACATTGATGCCCGTGATGGCAGGCGCTCATTTTGGCAGGGGCGACAAATCCCAATGGGGCTATCTCGGGAGCAGGCAGGCGATCTACAATGAGTGGAAGTCCGATAAATCCCTTGCGAAGATCGCCAAGGTTTTCAGACTCACGCAAGGAGAGGTGAAGGACCTCATTCTTGAATATCAGCTATATCTGAAGGCGCTATCGCTCAATTGGACGCCGAAGGAGAAAGACGTTCTCCTCAAACCGAACGTTGCCTTCAATCCTCCCGTTCGCTTCTTGCAGACCAGCGGCCACAAGACCAAGATGGGCATCACCTACGATGCTGCCAATCTAAAGGTCGTGTTCGCTTCGGGCGCCGACAAGAAATTCAAGCACCTCATCAAGAAGCTTGTCATCAATCCCGAGCGTGGATTGGGCGCGACCGCGTCATACGACAGTGTGTTCTCTGACTACGATGAAACCGGCTCCGGCTCAAAGGCATCAAAAACGAAGGGCGGCGAAAAGAAGACCGGAAGCGCAGGCGGCACGGGAGGGGGATCATCAGGCGGAGGCTCCTCTGGAGGCAGCTCCGGTGGAGGAGCGACCGGTGGAACATCCACACCTAAGCCCGGCGCCCTCTTCGGATATCAGCCGAAGAAGATGAATAGCGGGCTGATTACGCAGCTGCTCAAGGAAGCCAAAGAGATCAACTCGAAAAAATTCCCCGCCGCCGCGACCTTCTTGCTACGCAATATCGTCGAATCCATTCTGAAACACATCATTGATGAGCAGGGCGGCAACAAGCTCGGGAAGTCGCACGACTTGGAGAGCGCTCTCAATCACATTGCGAGCAATGCCATCACGCTTCCCTCAGGTGATAAGAAAATATTAGCGGAGTTCAAGAAGGATCACCTCGCGTATTTGAACCTTGGGGCGCATGGAAACGTGATCCCAAACGAGACGCGTCTGGCGGCCGCTCGGGATTCCGTCGATCAGTTTGTAAAGAAGTATGTGTAATGATTGGCTCGCCACTTCGATATCCGGGCGGGAAGGCGAAGCTTTTCCCATTCTTCGTCGAGTTAATCAGAGAGAATAAGCTTTTCGGCCGCGACTATTGCGAACCGTATGCGGGCGGTGCCGGCTTAGCGATTCGGCTTCTCACGAACGGCTTCGTCGATAAGGTCTCAATCAACGACATAGATCCGTCGATTTACGCGTTTTGGATGTCGGCCCTGTTCGACACCGAGAAGTTCTGCCGCCTGATCGCCAAGACGCCTATCACCATTGACCAATGGTATCAGCAGCAAGAGGTCTGGCAAAACGGTGACCTCGACAACAAGCTCGCGCTTGGCTTCTCCGCTTACTTCCTCAATCGAACGAATCGCTCGGGCATCATAGAAGGCGCAGGTCCGATTGGCGGGTTCGAACAAAAGGGGAAGTGGAAGATCGACGTTAGATTGGTCAAAGACCGGCAAATCCAGAACTTGAAGGCCCTGGCCCGATACTCAAATCAGATCGAGGTCACGAACCTAGACGCGATGGATTTCCTCCAGAAGGTTCTGAGCAATCCAAACGCCCTGACCTATCTGGACCCGCCCTATTACGTCAAAGGGCACAAGCTCTATAAAAACTTCTATCAACCGAAAGACCACGAGGAAATTGCTGAGGCGCTCCGCAAGAAGCGCCGCGTTAACTGGGTGGTCTCATATGACGACGTGCCGGAAATTCGGTCTGTCTATTCCACGTTCGATCCAATTACTTATTTGCTGAATTACAGTGCGGGCGAAAAGTCTGAAGGTCCCGAGGTCATCTTCCTCAGCGACAGCCTCAAAGCACCAACGATAACCGGCTTTGACGCTCATCACTCTCGACGGCCCGCCCGGAAAAAGCGAGCCACAACTGGCAAGAAGGTCTCGGCCTCAAAGGTCCGCAACCGGCCGAAAACTGCGCGAAGGTCGAAAATCTAAGAGGTCACCTCGTGGCGTCGGCTGCGAGCTTCCCCCCCATCCCCCCATCAATTTCTGACACATCGTTCAGGCCGCGTCCCAGAGTTCGGCCCTCTGCGCTCCGTGCGGCCACCAGCACTCAAAAAGCGCGCGCTATCACCGCCGTTGCGTGAGTCGTTTTGACTCAGGCGGCCCCTCTTGCCGGGCGGTTCTTCCCAAAAATATGGTGACAACGCTCTTCGGCTAAGTTTTTGGCAGCTGTCATCGCGAGAGCAATAGCTGTGAAGCGCAAGTGGCCGAGGCTGAAGGGCCCACGGCTCGATCGAGCCAATCTGAAGCGGTTTCGGCTCTGGAAAAATGCATGTCCAAAACAAACGGGCACGCCTTCGTCCGAAGGCATGCCCACTTGAAACTCTATTCGTGCGACGCGCGCGTGCTCAGTGCACGCTCACCGCTTGCAGCTCGTTGCTCCAGGCGTTTGCGATCGCGGCTTCGCGGCTGTCGGTCAGCATGATCGGCGTGCCGTCGGCGGCGTGGAGCGCGAAAAGCTTGAGGCCCGGCGCGATCTTCGGGGCTTCGGGAAACAGGCCCGGCACATCCTCCGAGCGGATCTGCTTCACATAGGCGATATGGCCTTCGCCGAGGGTTGCCAGTGTCTCGGGAGAGACGTTCTTGGCTTCGTATTCGAACGCAACATGACCTTCACTCATGGTCTCGACTCCTCTCTCGAAACTAAGCGGTCGAGTCCGCTACTCGTTCCATTATTCGTGCTCATTGATAGCGATTGTCTTAACGATCCTCTCCGGTTCAGGCCGGGCAAGATCGACCGACAACAGCCCGTTTTTCAGATCCGCACCCAGCACCAGCATCCCCTCCGCCAGCACGAAGGTGCGCTGGAAATGGCGCGCGGCGATGCCGCGATGGATGTATTGCCGGGACTTGTCGTCCTGCTGCCGCCCGCGAATGACGAGCTGGTTTTCCTCAATGGTTACATCGAGTTGGTCGCGGGTGAATCCGGCGACCGCCAGCGTGATTCGCAAACGCTCGGGCTGGCCGTCCGACCGGTCACACCTCTCGATATTGTAGGGAGGATAGCCGTCGGCGCCTTTGACGACCCGATCAAGCACGCGCTCGATCTCGTCGAAACCCAAAAGGAACGGACTGGAAAGCGTGGGAACACGAGACATAGTTTACAAAGTCCTCTCGAAGCGACTTTGGTGCATCAGGGCCCGTCAAGGCACCCCTTGGTCAGCAATATGGTCATATCCCCGTGTGGGTTCAAGGACGTAGCTGGAATGGCCGGAGGCCAGGAGCTTCCGCTCGCCTGCGTTCCGCCATCCACGATCTTGCCCGCGCCACTGAGACCGTGGATGCCCGCGACAAGGCCGGCACGACGAATTTGCGGGCCTATTTATCTCAACGAAAACAGACCCCCGGCTACTGTGCATGGGGTTGTTTTCGCGTTTTTTAATCGGCGGACCCGTGGAACCGGTCAGGCCTCGATCCGCGTCCGCCCGTCGCCGCTGAAAAGATGCAGCTTCGCCCGCATTGCTGCGACGCGGATCCTCTCACCGATCGGCGGTGCCTCGGAGCCGGGAATGCGGACGATGACCTCGCCGGGCGGCAGCTCGCCGGGGGTGGCTGCGACGCGCTGCTCGTCCTGCTGCCGCGTGCCGTAGACAAAGGTCTCCGCGCCGACGCGCTCGATCGCTTCCACGGTGAGCGGCAGCGCGATGCCGCCGGCCGGGGTCTGGTCGGTGATGACAAAATCTTCCGGACGGATGCCGAGGATGCCGGCCTCGGTGCTGCCGAGCTGCGATTTGATCTCCTCGGCGCGAATCGACATCAGATTCATCGGCGGCGCGCCGATGAAGGAGGCGACGAAGGTCGTCGCCGGCTTCTCGTAGATCGCCAGGGGATTGCCGACCTGCTCGACCTGGCCGCCGTTCATCACCACGAGGACGTCGGCGAGTGTCATCGCCTCCAGCTGATCGTGGGTGACGTAGATCGACGTCGTGTTGAGCCGGCGCTGCAATTTGCGGATCTCGACCCGCATCGCGATGCGCAGCTTTGCATCGAGGTTCGACAGCGGTTCGTCGAACAAGAACACCTTCGGCTGGCGCACGATGGCGCGGCCCATGGCGACGCGCTGGCGCTGACCACCGGAGAGCTGGCGCGGCTTGCGCTCCAGCATCGGCGACAGTTCGAGCACGCGCGCGGCTTCCTCGACGCGGGTCTTGACCTCGGCCTCCTTCATGCCGCGGTTGCGCAGGCCGTAAGCCATGTTGTTGAAGACGCTCATATGCGGATAGAGCGCGTAGTTCTGGAACACCATCGCGATGTCGCGGTCGGCGGGCTCGACCTGGTTGACGATTCGGCCGCCGATGTCGATCTCGCCGCCGGTGACGGTTTCGAGACCCGCGACCATGCGCAGCAATGTCGACTTGCCGCAGCCGGAAGGACCGACCAGCACGCAGAATTGTCCGTCGCCGACATCGACGTTGACGCCCTTGATGGCCTCGAAGCCGCCGGGATAGGTCTTGCGGACGTTGCGCAGGGTAACGTTAGCCATGGGATTTACTTTTCCGTCTCCACGAGTCCGCGCACGAACAATTTCTGCATGGCGACGACGACGAACACCGGCGGCAGCATCGCCAGCACGGCGGTCGCCATCACGATCGGCCATTCGGTCAGCGCGTCGGTGGTGGTGATCATCTTGCGGATGCCGACCTGGATGGTCTGCATGTCGTCGCGCGTGGTGATCAGCAGCGGCCAGAGATACTGATTCCAGCCGAGGATGAAGAGGATCACGAACAGCGCCGCCATGTTGGTGCGCGACAGCGGCAGCAGCGTATCCCAGAAGAAGCGCAGGGGACCGGCACCGTCGAGGCGCGACGCCTCCAGCAGCTCGTCCGGCACCGTCATGAAGAACTGGCGAAACAGCAGCGTCGCGGTGGCTGAGGCGATCAGCGGCAGCGCCAGGCCCGCATAGCTGTCGAGCATGTGGAGGTCGGCGACGATCTTGTAAGTCGGATAGATTCGCACCTCGACCGGCAGCATCAGGGTGATGAAGATGATCCAGAAGATCGGCATCCGGAACGGAAAGCGGAAATACACGATCGCATAGGCCGAGATGATCGAGATCGCGATCTTGCCCACCGCGATCAGCAGCGCCATCACCAGCGAGTTCAGCATCATGTTGCCGACGGGCTCGCGGGTCGAGCCGCTCGTGCCGACAAAGATGGTCTGGTAGTAGACCTCGAAGAAATGGCCGCCCGGCAGCAGCGACATCTGCCCGTTCGCGATCAGCGCGTTGTCCTGGGTCGAGGCGACGAACGCGATGTAGACGGGGAAGGCGACGATCGCGATCCCGATCCACAAAATGGCGTGAGCGACGTAGCGCCGAAAGCCCTCTTCCTCGACCATCAGTAGGTCACCTTGCGTTCGACGAAGCGGAACTGGATTCCGGTCAGCACGATCACCATGACCATCAGGATCACCGATTGCGCCGCGGAGCTGCCGAGATTGCCGCCGAGCAGGCCGTCGGAATAGACCTTGTAGACCAGCGTGACCGTCGACGTTCCCGGACCGCCGCGGGTCATGGTGTCGATGATGCCGAATGTATCGAAGAAGGCGTAGACAATGTTGACGACCAGCAGGAAGAAGATAGTCGGCGACAACAGCGGGAAAGTCACGGTCCAGAAGCGACGCATCGGACGCGCGCCGTCGATCGCGGCTGCCTCGAACACGCTCTTCGGAATCGCTTGCAGGCCGGCGAGAAAGAACAGGAAATTATAGGAGATCTGCTTCCACGCGGCGGCAAGGATGATCAGCGCCGCGGCCTGATCGCCGTCGAGCAGCGGATTCCAGTCGATGCCGGCTTCGCGCAGATAGCGCGAGAGGACGCCGAGCGAGGGATGCAGCATGAAGATCCAGAGCACGCCGACGACGGGCGGCGCGACGGCGTAGGGCCAGATCAGCAGCGTGCGATACAGCGAGCCGCCGCGCATCGGCTTGTCCGCCATGACCGCCAGCAGCAGGGCCACGGAGAGCGAAGAGACCGCGATCGCGAACGAGAAGAAGAAGGTCCGGACGATCGCCTCGAAATAGGCGGCGTCACTGAAAAGATCGAGATAATTGTCGAACCAGACGAAGCTGGTCGAGAGACCGAAGGCGTCCTGGAGCAGGAAGGACTGAATGACAGCCTGCGCAGCCGGCCAGTAGAAAAAGATCAGGACGATCGCAAGCTGCGGCGCAACCAGCGCGTAGGGCAATAGCCTTGATTGGAAAATGGCTTGCTTCTGCATGATGTCAGCTGAGCGGCAGGCCGGGTCGCGACCTGCCGCTCATCGCCTCACTTGACGGCGGTCTTTTCGAACTGACGCAGCATCGTGTTGCCGCGCTCGACGGCGGCATCGAGCGCCTGCTTGGCGGTCTTCTTGCCAGCCAGCGCCTGCTCGATCTCTTCCGACCAGACGTCACGCAGCTGAACCATGTTGCCGAGGCGCAGACCGCGCGAATTCTCGGTCGGCTCCTTGTTGGTCAGCTCGAGCAGCGGGGTCTCGAGGTAGGGTTGGTCCTTGTAGAACCCTTCTTCCTTCGCCTTGGCGTAGGCCGCCTTGGTGATCGGCAGATAGCCCGAGGCCTTGTGGATGTAGATCTGGCGGTCGGTGTCGGAGAGGAATGTCATGAACTTCGCAATGCCCTTGTACTCGTCGGCCGACTTGCCGCCCATGACCCAGAGCGAGGCGCCGCCGATGATCGAGTTCTGCGGCGCGCCCTTGACGTCCGGATAATACGGCATCGGCGCCGCGGTGAAGTTGAACTTGGCCTGCGCCTTGACGTTGCCGAAGAAGGCCGACGAGGTCAGGTAGATCGCGCACTCACCCGAAGTGAAGCGGCCTTCGCCTGTGTTGGTGCGACCGGCGTAGTCGTAAGTCTTGTCTTTTTGCAGCTCGACCAGCTTCTCGAGATGCTTGACCTGGAGCGGACCGTTGAACTCGAGCTTGGTGTCGAAGCCGTCGAGGCCGTTGGCTTTACTGGAGAGCGGCACGTTGTGCCAGGCCGAGAGCTGTTCGAGATTGACCCAGGTGACCCAGGAGTTGGAGAAGCCGCAGGTCGGATGGCCGTTGTCGTGGAGCTTCTTGGCGGCTGCGAACGTCTCGGGCCAGGTCTTCGGGATCTCGACGCCGACCTTCTTGAGCTCGTCGAGGTTCACCCACATGACGGTCGACGACGAGTTGAAGGGGAACGACAGCATCTCGCCCTTGGAGGTCGAGTAATAGCCGCTGATCGCGGGCAGATATGCCTTGGGATCGAATTTCTCGCCGGCCTCGGCCATCAGCTTGTAGACGGGCTTCACGGCGCCGGTCGCCGCCATCATGGTCGCGGTGCCGACTTCGAAGACCTGCATGATGTGGGGCGCGTTGCCGGCGCGGAAGGCCGCGATGCCGGCGTTCATCGTATCGGCGTAGTTGCCCTTGTAGGTCGGGATCACCTTGTAGTCGGTCTGCGCCGCGTTGAAGTCGGTGGCGAGCTTGACGATGACGTCGTTGTTGGCGCCGGTCATCGCGTGCCACCACTGGATTTCGGTCACGGCCAAGGCCGGCGAGGCCGACATTCCAACCGTGAGTGCAACAGCGGCAGCCGCTCCAAAGTGTCGAAGAGCCATCAAGTAAACCTCCCTTGGCCGTCAAAATTGATCGCTTGCGCTAGCAGCGCCATATGACGTTCACATGACTGTGTAAGCGGCCGAAACGAAAGCGGCAAGCGCTGGAAAAGGGAAGCTGTCAAATAGGCGAATGCGCAGCGGGCAGGTTTCTTCGTTCGCGGTGCAGCATTCGGGAGTGATGGGTTGGGTCGCTGCGTCGTCAGCAGAATAGCGCGAGGCAGACGCTCGGCCCGCGGGCTCCAACCTCTCCCGCTTGCGGGAGAGGTCGGCGCAACGCGCCGGATGAGGGCTCTCTCCTCTTGGGGAGTCTCACTGCGGAGGCACCCTCTCCCCAACCCTCTCCCGCAAGCGGGCGAGGGAGCGCACCTTCCTTGCGGCGCGTTGTCAGTTCAATAGCGTCACGCCTCAGCGCTTGCGCTCGGGGCCGCAGACCGTGCCCTGCTCGACCATCGCGTCGATCTCGGACTTGGAGTAGCCGAACTCGCCCAGCACCTCGGCCGAGTGCTGGCTGAATTTCGGCGGCAGGCGGCGCAGGCTCGGTTTGCTGCGATCAAGCCGGATCGGCGACGCCACGCCCTTGTACCAGTCCTTCTCGATGATATCGCCGCGGGCGATGGTGTGCGGGTTGGTCAGCGCCTGGTCGATCTTCTGCACGGGGCCTGCGGGCAGGCCCGCGGCGAGGAGGCGATTGCACAGCGGCTCGGCCTCGTGCTGGCTGAACACGGCGGCGAGCTCGGCGCGCAGCGCTTCGCGATTGGCGATGCGGTCCTTGTTGCGGGCAAAGCGCGGATCGGTGCCGAGTTCGGGCTTGTCGATCTCCTTGGCAAGCTTGCGGAAGGTGCCGTCATTGCCGACGCCGATGAAGATGTCGTCGGTCCTGGTCGGGAAGATCGCGTAAGGCACGAGGTTGGGATGCTCGTTGCCGGTCAGCAACGGCGGCTTGCCATGCATGAAATAATTCGCGGTGTGCGGGTGCATGATGGCGAGACCGGTCTCGTACAGCGTCGTCTCCAGGAACTGGCCCAGGCCCGAGCGCTGCCGCTCCGACAGCGCCATCAGGATGCCGATCGCCGCATAGAGGCCGGTGCCGATGTCGACCAGCGGCACGCCGATCCGCATCGGTCCGCTCTCGGGCGAGCCGGTCGCCGCGATCATGCCGGTCATGGCCTGGATGATGGCGTCATAGCCGGGATTGCCGCCGCGCGGGCCGTCGGCGCCGAAGCCGCAGATCCGGCAGTGCACCAGGCGCGGGAATTTCTCGCGCAGCACCTCGCTGCCGATGCCCCATTTCTCCAGCGTGCCCGGCTTGAAGTTCTCGATCAGGACGTCGGCGGTTTCCAGCATCTTGAGCAGCACGAGGCGACCGCCCTCGGAGGCGAGGTCGAGGCCGATCGAGCGCTTGTTGCGGTTGATGCCGATGAAATAGGCCGCGTCTTCCTCGTGGAAGGGAGGGCCCCAGTCGCGCACCTCGTCGCCTGCGGGCGGCTCGACCTTGATCACGTCGGCGCCGTGGTCGGCGAGGATCTGGGTGCAATAGGGACCGCCGAGCACGCGCGTGAGATCGATGACGCGCAGGCCGCTCATTGCGCCCGTGGCAGCTCCAGAACTCGCGGCTTCAGTCATGCCTTCGCTTCCCCTGTGTCGATATTGATCACAGGCCTAGCGAGGTTCGTCTGAGCCAGCAATAGCTTGTTGCTGGGGGCCGCATGCGCCGCGGCTGCGCCATCCCGCCGAATGGCAAATCAAACGGAAGCGGCCGGCCCGAGGAGGATCCCGGGCCAGCCAATCCAATCGACGATCAGACGACCGTCAGGCGGACGTCGACATTGCCGCGCGTCGCGTTGGAATAGGGGCACACCTGGTGAGCCTTCTCGACCAGTGCCTCGGCTTCGGCACGGGCAAGGCCCGGCAGCGATACGGCAAGGTCGATGTCGAGACCGAAGCCGCCGGCCGCGCGCGGGCCAATGCCGACGGTCGAGGTCACGGAGGCGTCAGCCGGAACCTTCGGCCCGCCCTGCGAGGATACGAATTTCATCGCGCCGATGAAGCAGGCGGCATAGCCTGCCGCAAACAGCTGCTCGGGATTGTTGCCGGCGCCGCCGCCGCCGCCGAGTTCCTTCGGCGTGGTGAGCTTGACGTCGAGCGCGCCGTCGAGGGTCGCAGCATGGCCGTCGCGGCCGCCGGTGGCTTTTGCGCTGGTCTTGTAGAGGACGTTCACGGACATTTTGGTCTCCTGGGTTTTCGCTGGTGCAATCTTTATCGCAGGCATTAGATTGCGCGCAATTTAAATTACGGAGCCTCACATTTAATTGTTCGCAATTGAATGTGCCGCCGGCCGGCCCCAGAATGGAGCAAGCCTCGTGAGATTCTCTATGCCCCGGAAATCATCGGCAGCGGACCAGCCGCTGCGCCTCGACAACCAGATCTGCTTCGCGGTCTATTCGGCCGCGCATGCCTTCAACCGCGTCTACAAGCCGCTGCTGGACCGGCTCGGCCTGACCTATCCGCAATATCTGGTCATGCTGGTGCTGTGGGAGCGCGACGACGTGCCGGTGAAGGACATCGGCGAAAAGCTGTTCCTGGATTCGGGCACGCTGACGCCGCTGCTCAAGCGACTCGAAGCCGCCCACCTCGTCAAGCGCACGCGCTCGCGCGAGGACGAACGTCAGGTCCTGATCGCGCTAACGGCGCAGGGCCACGCCTTGAAGGACAAGGCGCGCGCCGTGCCGCAATCGATCCTGGCAGCGTCGGACTGCTCGGTCTCGGAACTGGTCACGATGAAGGACGAGATCGTCGCGCTGCGCGACCGGCTCAATGCGGTGATCGGGGAGTAGGGTTAGGTTTACGTGCTTAGGACAGCCGCTTCTTCGTGAATGCTCGGCCGGAGTGAGACTTCAGGTACGCTTCAAAAGCGAGCGCTTTGTACTTGTCAGGGAAGGCGCAGTACCAGATCAGCTTCCAAGGCTTAAACTTGGCGGTGTGGGTGGATTTGCCAGCATTGTGCTCTGGAATCCGCCGCTTCAGATTTTCCGTGGCCCCAACGTATTCCTGCTCGGGAAATTCGATGCTGCGGAGGATGTAGACGTACCACATTGACGATTATCGCCTGGGCGGCCGCTGCGTGGGAATGTCACCAGTCCGTCTTCGCCCTTCGGGCTTCGCCGGACACCACGCTTCGCCCTTCGGGCTGTGCGCGGCTGCGCCACGCGTAGCCCGAAGGGCGAAGCGTGGTGGAGCCAGGCGGGATCGAACCGCCGACCTCTTGCATGCCATGCAAGCGCTCTCCCAGCTGAGCTATGGCCCCTTAACCGTCCGACGCGCCGTGGGCGACGCGTCGGGAAAGACCCAGAACCACAGTTCTGGGATTATCTCAAGTCTCTTCATCACCGGTGACATCACCAATGATGTCGGTGACGTCCTCATCGCCCTCTTCGTCGTCGGCGATAAAGGTCGAATCATCGTCATCGTCGTCGTCGATGGTCTCGTCGGCCTCGATGTCGTCCTCGGATTCGGGCACGACGGCCTTGACCTTGCCGGTGTTCTCCTCGGCATCGGCCTCCTCGAGCGAGACTTCCTCGACTTCCGCCGGCTCCGGCTTGGTGTCGGCGGCTGCTGCCGCGTGGCGGGCTTCGGCGCCGCGAGGCGCGCGAGCCGGCGCCACGGGCGCGATCGGCACGACCTCACCGGTGTACGGCGAGATCACCGGACTCTTGTTGAGGTCATAGAACTTCTTGCCCGTGGTCGGGCAAATACGTTTGGTTCCGAGTTCGGACTTGGCCACGGCAGAGGAATCCTGGAAATGTCTGAAAAGCGGTGTTTCACTTGGCTAGTTGGCGGCCCGCTGTCAATAGCGCATTACGGGAGAACGACATGCCCGTGACGGCGGAGAGACCATGTGGTACCTGCCCGCGAGCCCAGAGGGCACATCCAAGGACACAATCTTGACCCATTCCGACAAGCCGACGCCGCTTCAGTCGCGCGCCAGCGGCCCCCTGACCGGAAAAGTACGGGTGCCTGGGGACAAGTCGATCTCCCACCGTGCCCTCATCCTGGGCGCGCTCGCGGTTGGAGAGACCAGGATCTCGGGCCTCCTTGAGGGCGAGGACGTCCTCAACACCGCAAAAGCCATGGAAGCGCTCGGCGCCCGGGTCGAGCGCATAAGTGATTTCACCTGGACGGTGAACGGCGTGGGTGTTGCGGGCTTCGCCGAGCCCAAGGCGCCGCTGGATTTCGGCAACTCCGGCACCGGCTGCCGGCTGGTCATGGGCGCCGTCGCCGGCTGCCCGATCTCGGCGGTGTTCGACGGCGATGCCTCGCTGCGCAGCCGGCCCATGCGCCGGATCCTGGACCCATTGGAAAAGATGGGCGCGAAGGTCGCCTCCGTTGGCGAGGGCGGCCGTCTGCCGCTGACTGTCCAGGGCGCGCGCGATCCGCTGCCGATCACCTACGAGACCCCGGTCGCCTCGGCCCAGATCAAATCCGCCGTGCTGCTCGCGGGCCTGGCCGCGCCGGGCACCACCACGGTCATCGAGACCGAGGCCAGCCGCGACCATACCGAGCTGATGCTGAAGCACTTTGGCGCCGAGATCAGCTCGGCGCAGGAGGGCCAGCACGGCCGCCGCATCACGCTCGTTGGTCAACCTGAGCTGCATGGCGCCAATGTCGTCGTGCCCGCCGATCCCTCATCGGCGGCGTTTCCCATTGTTGCTGCGCTGATCGTCGAAGGCTCCGACGTCGTCCTGTCCGACGTCATGACCAATCCGCTGCGCACCGGCCTGTTCACGACGCTGCGCGAAATGGGTGCCTCGATCGAGGCGAGCGAGGTGCGTGGCGACGCCGGCGAGCCGATGGCGAAGCTGCGCGTGCGCGCTTCGAAATTGCGTGGTGTTGTGGTGCCGCCGGAGCGCGCGCCCGCGATGATCGACGAATATCTGGTGCTGGCGGTGGCGGCCGCCTTCGCCGAGGGCACGACCATCATGCGCGGCCTCCAGGAGCTGCGCGTCAAGGAATCCGATCGTCTCGAAGCCACCGCCGCCATGCTCCGCGTCAACGGCGTGAAGGTCGAGGTCTCCGGCGACGACCTGATCGTCGAAGGCCGCGGCCACGTCCCCGGCGGCGGTCTCGTCGCCACCCACATGGATCATCGCATCGCCATGTCCGCGCTGGTGATGGGCTGCGCGTCCGACCAGCCCGTGACCATCGACGACACCGCCTTCATCGCCACCAGTTTCCCGGATTTCATTCCGATGATGCGTTCGCTTGGGGCCGAATTTTCATGATCATCGCCATCGACGGGCCCGCGGCGTCGGGCAAGGGCACGCTCGGCAAGCGTCTTGCCCACCATTACGGCTACCGTCACCTCGATACCGGCGTGATCTATCGCGCGGTGGCCTATTCGCTGATGCAGTCCGGGCATGATCTCAGGGACGAGGCGGCGGCGGTCGCGGCAGCGTTGGAACTCGATCCCGAAAAGTTCGGCAATCCCGCCCTGAAGACCCAGAAGGCCGGCGAGGGCGCTTCCATCGTCTCGGCGATCCCCAAAGTCCGCGAGGCCCTGGTCGGTTTTCAGCGGCAATTCGCCGCCGATCCGCCCGGCGCCGTGCTCGATGGGCGGGATATTGGAACCGTGATTTGCCCCCATGCCGACGTGAAGATCTTCGTCGTCGCCGACCCCATGGTGCGCGCCCGCCGCCGGACCATGGAGGCCAAGGCGCGGGGCGAGGAGGCCGACGAGGCGGCCGTGCTCGCCGACATCATCCAGCGCGACGAGCGCGACAAGAACCGGCCGATTGCGCCGTTAAAGCCGGCCGCGGATGCTTACTTGCTAGATAACTCCCAACTGGATATAGAAGGCGGCGTCCGGGCCGCCATCGACATTATCGAGGCCGTCCGAGCGGGCCGGTCGCGGGGTTAAGCCGCTGCCGTCATTGGAGGAAGCGCCCGCTCCCGCTCTTTGAGGTCGATACTTCGGTCCCTGTTCGGGACCGACGCGATCAGGCTCCGGACAAAGATTTCCACGTATCGAATGCGCGGGCCTCAGCCGGCCCGCTTCCGCTGTTCCGGTGCCAGGCCGGGGCAACGAGCGGTCGCTCGAAGGTTCTGCGGACCTTCCGACACTGCGCGTACGATGCGCCCATGAACCCAACGGCCGGCACGACATCCGCAACTGGAGAACAAATGGCTTCGACTTCTGCTGATACCTATAGCCCGTCGCGCGACGATTTCGCCGCGATGCTCGACGAGTCCTTCGCAGGTGGCAACCTGCAGGAAAGCTCAGTCATCAAGGGCAAGGTTGTTGCAATCGAAAAGGACATGGCCGTCATCGACGTCGGCCTGAAGACCGAGGGCCGCGTCGCCCTGCGCGAATTTTCCGGCCCCGGCCGTGAGAGCGAACTCAAGGTCGGCGACGAGGTGGAAGTGTTCCTCGATCGCATCGAGAACGCCCTCGGCGAAGCCGTGCTGTCGCGCGACAAAGCGCGCCGCGAAGAGAGCTGGGGCAAGCTCGAGAAGGCTTTCCAGAACAACGAGAAGGTCAACGGCGTCATCTTCAACCAGGTTAAGGGCGGCTTCACCGTCGACCTCGACGGTGCCGTGGCCTTCCTGCCGCGTTCGCAGGTCGATATCCGTCCGATCCGCGACGTTGCGCCGCTGATGAACAACTCGCAGCCGTTCCAGATCCTCAAGATGGACCGCCGCCGCGGCAACATCGTCGTGTCCCGCCGCACGGTTCTCGAAGAGACCCGCGCCGAGCAGCGCCAGGAGCTGGTGCAGAACCTCGAAGAGGGTCAGGTCATCGACGGCGTGGTCAAGAACATCACCGATTACGGTGCGTTCGTTGATCTCGGCGGCATCGACGGTCTGCTGCACGTCACCGATATCGCGTGGCGCCGCGTCAATCATCCGACCGAGGTGCTCTCGATCGGCCAGACCGTGAAGGTCAAGATCATCAAGATCAACCACGAGACGCACCGCATCTCGCTGGGCATGAAGCAGCTGCTGGACGATCCGTGGCAGGGCATCGAAGCCAAGTACCCGCTGGGGTCTCGCTTCACCGGCCGCGTCACCAACATCACCGACTACGGTGCGTTCGTCGAGCTCGAGCCGGGCATCGAAGGCCTGATCCACGTCTCCGAGATGTCGTGGACCAAGAAGAACATGCACCCCGGCAAGATCGTTTCGACCTCGCAGGAAGTCGAAGTGCAGGTGCTGGAAGTCGATTCCGTCAAGCGCCGCATCTCGCTCGGCCTCAAGCAGACCATGCGCAACCCGTGGGAGGTCTTCGTCGAAGGTCACCCGACCGGTTCGACGGTCGAGGGCGAGGTCAAGAACAAGACCGAGTTCGGTCTGTTCCTGGGCCTCGAGGGCGACGTCGACGGCATGGTCCATCTCTCCGACCTCGACTGGAAGGTTCCGGGCGAGCAGGTGATCGACAACTACAAGAAGGGCGACATGGTGAAGGCCGTGGTGCTCGATGTGGACGTCGAGAAGGAGCGTATCTCGCTCGGCATCAAGCAGCTCGAAGGCGACCCCTTCGCCGAGCCGGGCGATGTCAAGAAGGGCGCGGTCGTGACCTGCGAAGTGCTCGAAGTGAAGGAGGGCGGCATCGAGGTGAAGATCATCGGTACCGACTTCGCCACTTTCGTGAAGCGCTCGGAGCTCGCCCGTGACCGCAACGATCAGCGCACCGAACGTTTCGCCGTCGGCGAGAAGGTCGATGCCCGCGTGATCCAGTTCGACAAGAAGGCCCGCAAGGTCCAGGTGTCGATCAAGGCGCTCGAAGTCGCCGAAGAGAAGGAAGCCATCGCGCAATACGGCTCCTCCGATTCGGGAGCGACGCTCGGCGACATCCTCGGCACCGCGCTCAAGAACCGCGACACCAAATAAGCGAAACGTACGTTTCGCTGCATCAAAGCCCCGGCGCAAGCCGGGGCTTTTTTTGTGGTGTGCCGAGTATGAACGACAGCTTGGAGGTGGAAGTCCTCTATCCAGCCTGATGGCGGCGAAGGATTAGCGAAGCGCAAGGGCGTCATCGTGAGGTGG